>JAFLSZ010000078.1 GCA_022510665.1 Lachnospiraceae bacterium | reverse complement strand
TTTGTTTAAGTTTTATGCAAATACACACCTGTTTTTACTTCAATTACATCATTTAGTTTAGCCTGCTGATTTTCTGTGGTCAAAGTGTTGCCACATTTTAATCATGATATTCTTCTATCATTCTCCTTATAGAAGAGTCATCAATATCTCCTTCACTATCAATAATTCCAAGTCTCTGTAAATTATACATTCCCTTAATCGTAATATCAGATGTATCATGTGTGCGCAATAAATATTCGAGCATACTTCTTGGCGGAAGAGGTATATTATTTTGCTCATCCTGAATTTGAGAAATCCTTCTTCTTAATTGCGTTGCCTCACGTTCTGCACTATATTTATGACGTTTCAACATTTCTATTTCAGAATCTTTTTCAGCAAGTTCTTTCCTATATCTATTTTTTTCCTCCTCATTCAAATTCGCTCTATCCATCAAATCGTTAATAATGCTATCTTTATCATCTTTTCTATCTTTTATTTCTTCACTAGCCTCATTGCTAATTTTATCTAAATGAGATATTTTCTCATTTAGATTATTTAGCTTTTCTCCAAATCTTTCTTCTATCTTTCCTAATGTAACTGAAATATCTTTCATAAATTCGTATGAAGAACTATAAAATCTTGTACTTGTTTCATCAGCTTTAAAATAAAAGAAAATAGATATAAAAATAGAGAAAAACGCCAAAAGAGTTGATAAAATACTATCCAATGAAAAATCACTTTTCAAAATGGAATAACATAATATTGCAATAAACATAACACTACCGACACCACCAACAATACATATTGTCATTTTTATCGGACTTGCCTTTTCCTTCTTTTTTTCTAATTCACGCATTTTATCCAAAATTTCTATGTAATTACTTGTCTCTTTATCTTTTTCTTGACCATTAAACATATTGTCCATCTCCATATCATTAGTTCTAGCAACAAAATCTGTATACTATCTAATATTCTAAATAAAGCATACGATCATATAAATTACTCAGCATTTAAAATAAAATATATACTCTCGTACTACTCGAACTCTATCGTCGCCGGCGGCTTCCCGGTGCAGTCATACAGCACTCTGTTGACCCCTTTGACTTCGTTGACAATCCGGCTTGTTACCGTTCCAAGGACTTCCCACGGAATCTGGGCGCTTTCGGCAGTCATGAAGTCGCTGGTGGTAACGGCGCGCAGCGCTATGGCGTAGTCGTAGGTGCGTTCGTCGCCCATACAGCCTACGGAGCGCATATTGGTGATGGCGGCAAAGTACTGGGCGAGGTTTTTATCCAGTCCCGCCTTTGCGATTTCCTCACGGTAGATGTAGTCTGCCTCCTGTACTATGCGGACTTTTTCCGCGGTAACTTCGCCGATGATGCGCACGCCGAGTCCCGGCCCCGGGAACGGCTGGCGGTATACCAGGTATTCCGGAAGTCCCAGTTCTAAGCCCGCCTTGCGGACTTCGTCCTTGAATAAAAGGCGGAGCGGCTCGATAATTTCTTTAAAATCCACGCAATCCGGCAGTCCGCCCACGTTGTGGTGGGATTTAATCACCGCGGATTTTCCCAAACCGGATTCAATAACGTCCGGGTAAATGGTTCCCTGTACGAGGAAATCCACGGCGCCGATTTTTTTCGCTTCTTCTTCAAAGACACGGATAAATTCTTCGCCGATGATTTTACGCTTTGTTTCAGGGTCTTCTACACCCTTTAAACGCGCGTAGAAACGCTCCTGCGCGTTTACGCGGATAAAGTTAAGGTCATAGGCGCCCTGCGGTCCGAAAATGGCTTCTACCTCGTCTCCTTCGTTTTTACGGAGCAGACCATGGTCTACAAAAACACAGGTCAGCTGCTTGCCTACGGCTTTAGAGAGGAGAACTGCCGCCACAGAGGAGTCCACGCCGCCGGACAGGGCACAGAGTACCTTGCCGTTTCCCGCTTTTTCCCGGATAGAAGCAATCGCAGTTTCCACAAAAGACGCCATCTCCCACGTTCCCGCACAGCCGCACACTTTATATACAAAGTTGGAAAGCATCTTTATTCCTTCCTGCGTATGCATTACTTCCGGGTGGAACTGCACCGCGTAAAGATTCCGCTCCGTGCATTCCATCGCCGCCACCGGACAGACCGGAGTATGTCCGGTGGCGGTAAAGCCTTCCGGCGCTTTTTCGATATAATCGGTATGGCTCATCCAGCAGATGGTCTTTTCCGAAACGTCTCCAAACAAAACAGAGCTTTGGGATACCTCGACTTCCGTTTTTCCGTACTCGCTCACCGGTGCGGTCGCAACCGAGCCGCCCAGCATGTAAGCCATCAGCTGGGCGCCATAGCAGATACCGAGAACCGGGATACCAAGTTCAAACAGTTCCGGAAGACAGCGCGGCGCATCTTCGCCGTATACGCTGTTCGGTCCTCCGGTAAAAATAATTCCCTTCGGATTCTTTTTCTTTATTTCATCTATGCTCATACTGTAAGGCATTACCTCGCAGTACACCTGACATTCTCTGACACGTCTTGCAATCAACTGATTATATTGTCCGCCAAAATCCAAAATAAGTATCATCTCTTCGTTCATTGTCGCCCTCCGTGATTCGCATTTTATGTCATTATTCTACACCTTTTTTTCCCATATGGCTAGTATGTTCTTACATTTTTTTCTAAATTGAGGTTTTAAATGCCTGTACCACTTCTTCCGGCTCTTTTGCAAGCGGAAATCTTTCTTTTCTTTTGCCGCCCGAATTATTAAGATACCACCCCGCCTGTAACGGGTGCATCCCCAGTTCCGCCGCCGTCTCCAGTTCTTTGCTCCCGCCGTCCCCTATATAAAGGCATTCTTCCGGTGTGACGGCAAGCTCCCGCATACATTTATAAAAAATTTCCGGCTCCGGTTTCTGTATTCCGATTTCGCAGGAAAGCTGCACGGCGTCAAAGTATGGGAAAAGGCTGCTTTTACGGATTGCTTCCGCCTCTTCCCAAAAGCAGTTACTAATCAGTCCAATTTTTGCGTCCCGGTCTTTTAAGTCCCGCAGCATCCGTAGGATGCGTTCTTCCACGTTACAAAGGCTCTTTTCTTTGAAAGCGCGGCGTTTTTCGGAAACCGTTGCAATCCGTTCCGGGTACGGGAAAACTATCGTTTCCCCAATCCACGAAAGAACTTCCTCCAGCCTGAGCTGTCCCTTCGTGCGGGCCTCCTCCGTCTGATGCCAAAGCGGATAAAATTTCTCTTTTGAAATGCCCAAGTCCGCAGCTATCTCCGCCCCGAAGTACACGGGGCCGTTATAAAGCGTTACCAAAGTTTCAAACATATCAAAAATAACCGCTTTCATCTCTTTCTCCTTTTGGCACATCTTGAGTTTCCGCATTTTGTATCCTTTATATTCCGTAGATTGCACGCTGTCTTATTTTTGCATGCGCACCCTGCCCGTCGCCAAAGAATCTTCCGATATCGTCTCTCTTTGGCGCGGGAACAGGCTATTTCTTCCGCAGCTGATCCAGGTTTTTGTCGTATGCGGGTATAAACTCTTCCAAAAAGCAGTCCGCTTCCGGGAGTCCCATCGCCGCAATGGAGTCCCTTGTGGAAGCCAGCGCACTGTCAAACTCGCGGTTTCCGGTTTTCTGCTCCTCCATACATTTGATAAGCGCCGAAAATTTGTCCGCCGCCTTTACCAGTTTCCAAAGGTATTCTTCCCCTTCCTGCCTGAAATACAGACCGCGGAATTCCTCCCGCAAATCGTCCGGCAGCATGGAAAGGAGCTGTTCTGCCGCCGCTTCCTCAATGTTGTGGAATACCTCATGCATTTTCTCGCTGTAATACTTTACCGGCGTCGGCATATCCCCCGTAATAATTTCCGTGGTATCATGGTACATTCCAAGCAGCGCCGCACGGCTTGCGTCCAGCTGCTTTCCGAACCGCTTATTTCCGATAACGCAAAGCATATGCGCAATCATCGCCACTTCAAGGGAATGTTCGCAGATGTTTTCCGTACAGGAATTCCGCATCAGCGCCCACCGGTCAATATATTTCATACGAGACATCATTGCGCAAAAACCGCTCTCTTTTCTTTCCATGGTATATCCTCCTTTATCTGTCGTGCGCTCTCATCTGCCTGCGCGTATTATTTTCTATAAAAATTTAATAAACCATTTACCCTAACGCCACGTCAAGTATCATCATAATTAAAAAGCCGATGCCGAACCCGACCGTCCCGAAGTCCGAAGATGCTCCTTTAACGCTTTCCGGCACCAATTCCTCGACCACCACATATATCATCGCTCCGGCGGCAAATGCCAGCAGATACGGCAGTATCGGAGCGACCAGACCGGAAAGCAGCACCGTAAGAACCGCTGCAATCGGTTCCACCGCCCCCGACAGAGCCCCGCAGAGAAATGCTTTCCCCTTGCTTCCTCCGGCGTTTTTCATCGGCAGGGAAATAATTGCCCCTTCCGGAAAGTTTTGTATTGCAATTCCTATAACAAGTGCAAACGCGTCCGCCATCCGAATGCCGCCCTCTCCCGCCAGCACCGCCGCGAACACGACGCCCGCCGCCATACCTTCCGGTATGTTATGCAGCGTTACCGCGAGGGTAAGCATGGAAAGACGCCCCAATTTACTGTGCGGTCCCTCCGGACCGTCTTCGTTCATATGCTGATGCGGAATCAAATGGTCCAACAGTAATAAAAATAAAATACCGAAAGAAAATCCTACCGCTGCCGGAATAAATGCCGGTACCGGACCGTCTTCCGACATTTCAATCGCCGGAATCAGAAGCGACCAGACCGACGCCGCTACCATTACGCCCGCCGCAAAACCTAACAATATCTTTTGCAGACGTTCTCCGGCATCCTGCGGCGCCATCCCTTTCGGAAACTGCTTTTTCTTTCGCATAAACAACACGCAGGCCGCCCCCGCTGCCGTCCCGAAAAACGGAAGAAACATCCCGAATAACATTTCCGCTGTCATACGAAACTCCTTTACAATTTTTTCACCATACTATCAATATGCTTTGAAAAAATTATTGCCCCTATTCCGTTTTTTCTATCCGCTCTATATTCACTCTTTATCTTCTATCCGCTCTCCGTTTTGAGCGTCCGAACCGTTTTTCTTAAACAGCGAATTAAACACAAACACCTTATCCAAAAGTTTTCCGAACAGCGCAATCAAAGGCGCGTTGACTGCCGCGACAATTACCGTTCCGACGCCGATTCCCGCCATACTGTGATTTACAAAAAAAGCAAGCGCCACCGACAAAAACAGGCTTACGATATCATAAATCTGTTTTACCGTCGTGTTTTTCCAGCCGTAGCGGTCGGAAAGCTCGGTCACTACCAGTTCGTAAATCTGCAGCGGCAGCCTTGTCCGGAAAAAGAAGGCGATTGCAACCCCCGTTATCAGTTCTCCCGCAACAAACGCCAGTATCCTTACCGCCAGTTCTTCGTACGCGCCGTTTCCTCCGAACACAAAAAACCACCCGTCCAACATCAGACCAAATAAAACCGCAGTCACGAAAGAAAGCAGATACCGGAAACGGAACCGCCGCAACGCGATACATAACGCAAACAGCAGCACACCCTGAAAAATATATTCCGATGTTCCCTGCGTGTACCACGGAAAAATTTTAATAAAACCTGTATGCAGAATATACGCCGGGGCCGCTATCATCGAAAGACCGAAGTCCGCTTTTGTCATAAGACACACGCCCAGCGCACACAGCACAATTCCCAACACCCACGCGATTTCATTCATGTTTTTGATTTTCTTCATCCGTTAATTCCCGCTTTCCTTTTCTTTCGTATTTTTTATATTTCTCCGGCGATATACCTGGCTACATAAACGCCGCTTGCCGAAGCATGGGACAAAGAATGCGTCACGCCGCTGCAGTCGCCGATAACAAAAAGCCCCTTGTGGTTTGTTTCTAAGTGGCGGTCAATTTGTACTTCCATATTGTAAAACTTGACCTCGACCCCGTAAAGCAGGGTATCGTCGTTTGCCGTACCCGGCGCGATTTTATCCAGCGCATACAGCATTTCGATAATGCCGTCCAGAATACGTTTCGGGATGACAAGACTTAAATCACCCGGCGTCGCGGAAAGCGTCGGAGTAATATAGCCTTCCTCGATTCGGGAAACCGTACTTCTTCTGCCGCGAATCAGGTCTCCGAAACGCTGCACCATCACACCGCCGCCCAGCATATTGGAAAGTTTCGCGATACTCTCGCCGTATCCGTTGCTGTCCTTAAACGGCTCCGAAAAATGCTTCGCAACCAGCAGGGCAAAGTTCGTATTCTCGGTATAACGTGCCGGGTCTTCGTAACTGTGGCCGTTTACCGTGATAATGCCGTTTGTGTTTTCGGTCACAACCACGCCCCGCGGATTCATGCAAAAGGTCCGTACCAAATCCTCAAACTTTTCGGTACGGTACACAATTTTGCTCTCATACAGTTCGTCCGTTAAATGAGAAAAAATCTCCGCCGGAAGCTCTACGCGCACGCCGATATCCACGCGGTTTGATTTCGTCGGAATCTCCAAATCCCCGCAGACCTGTTCCATCCATTTGCTTCCGCTGCGTCCCACGGAAATAATGCACTTTTTCGCGGTATAGTTTCCCGAGGCCGTATAAACTTTATATCCGCCGTCGCAAAGCGCGACGCGCTCTACCGGGGTGCGGAAGAAAAAGGTTACCTTCTCTTTTAGCTCATTATAGAGATTTTCCAGCACAATATAGTTAATGTCCGTCCCAAGATGGCGCACGGAAGCGTCCAAAAGGTGAAGGCTGTTTTCCAGACAGAGTTTTTTAATTTTTGTGTTCGCGGTAGAATACAGTTTCGTTCCTTCACCGCCATGGGAAAGGTTGATTGCGTCCACATACTCCATCAATTCAATCGCGGTGCGCTTCCCGATATATTCATGCAGCGTTCCGCCGAACTGATTGGTAATATTATATTTGCCGTCCGAAAACGCCCCGGCGCCGCCGAATCCGTTCATAATCGCACAGCTTTCGCAACCGGCGCAGGACTTTACTTTCACGCCGTCAATCGGACACTTTCTGTTTTCCAAGGCATTTCCCGCTTCAAAAACCGCTATCTTTAACTCCGGTTTTCTTTTTACCAGTTCATACGCGGAAAAGATTCCGCCCGGCCCCGCTCCGATCATAATTACATCATAATCCATCCTCTTACGGCGCCTCCCAAAAACGCCTCCTCCTTTTCTAAGTGCTCCCTTTTATTATGCAATATTCCGGCTTCCCACGCGCCCGGACGGTCAGACGGATTTCTCCGCAAATTTCCCCGTTAAGTTAAACGCGTGATTCATCGGCCCGCTTCCGCGTCCCAAATCAAGCATGGCGGAAAGCGCGCCGGAAATGTAGTCCTTGGCGCGTTGTACGGATTCCGTCAGGTCAAAGCCCTTTGCGAGATTCGCCGCAATGGCACTGGATAAGGTACAGCCCGTCCCGTGCGTATTCGGATTGTCAATACGCTCTCCGTAAAACCACCGGTAGTCTCCGTCCGCAAAAAGCAGGTCGTTGGCGTCCTCCACGCTGTGTCCTCCCTTGCAAAGCACCGCACAGCCGTAATTTTGGCTGATTTTTTCCGCCGCCGCAATCATCTCCTTTTTGTTTCGGACGGACATACCGGACAGTACCTCCGCTTCGGGGATATTCGGCGTAACAACCGCCGCAAGAGGCAATAACTCTCTTTTCAGCGCGGCTGCCGCATCTTCCTCCAACAGCCTTGCCCCGCTCGTTGCCACCATAACCGGGTCTACCACAATATTAACGGCGGCAAAATCGCGCAGTTTTCCGGCAATCGTTTCGATTAACCGGGCAGACGCTACCATGCCGATTTTCACCGCGTCGGGGCGGATATCCTCGAATACGGCGTCAATCTGCTGTCCCAGAAACTCCGGCGTTACCTGAAAAATTCCGGATACTCCGGTCGTATTCTGCGCGGTCAGCGCCGTAATCGCGCTCATCGCATAAACGCCGTTCATTGTCATCGTCTTTAAATCCGCCTGAATACCGGCGCCTCCGCTGCAGTCACTTCCGGCGATTGATAATGCTGTTTTCATAGTTTTCTCCTTTTATTACACAAAAAGATAATCGTTCAGTACAGGCTGCAGCCCTTCCTCCGTCATATCCTTATACATTGCTTCAAAGCTGCGGTCATCGTTTATTTCAAACTGCTCGTCTCCTTTGACGCCGTCCGCTTCCTTTCCGGTATATTTGCTTTCATGGTCGCCGATGCCGGTGGAAACTCCCGCGGAAACCTTTGTAGCCGCGATTTTCACGATACCGTTCCGAAACTGGGCGCTTTCACGGGAAGATACCGTAATTCCCACAAACGGCAGGAAAATCCGGTACGCGCAAAGTACCTGGCAAAGCTGCTTTTCCCCTACGCCCTGCGGACTGATTTTATCGTTGTTGATAATCGGACGCAGACGCGGACAGGAAAGAGACATTTCCGCCTGCGGATACTTTCTCTGTAAATAATATACATGAAGCGCACTCGCCAGAGCGTCCCTGCGGAAATCCGAAAGTCCCAAAAGAGCGGAAAACGCCACGCCGCGCATACCGCCCATCAAAGCTCTTTCCTGCGCATCAAAACGATACGGCCATACGCGCTTGTGTCCGAGCAGATGCAGCGTTTCGTATTTCTTTGCGTCGTAAGTTTCCTGAAATACGGTTACATAGTCCGCGCCGCATTCGTGCAGATAGCGGTACTCGTCCGTATTGACCGGATAAATTTCAAGCCCTACCATGCGGAAATACCGGCGCGCCAGTTTACACGCTTCGCCTATGTACGTTACGTCACTCTTTGCCCGGCTCTCGCCGGTAAGAATAAGAATCTCCTCCATGCCGCTGTCGGCGATAACCTGCATTTCATGCTCAATCTGCTCCATGGACAGCTTGACACGGCTGATATGGTTATAGCAGTTAAATCCGCAGTACACGCAGTAGTTGTCACAATAGTTTGCTATATAAAGCGGCGTAAACAAATAGACGGTATTTCCGAAATGCTTTCTTGTTTCTAATCTCGCTTTCTGCGCCATCTGTTCCAAAAACGGCTCTGCCGCCGGAGAAAGCAGCGCTTTAAAGCCCTCCACCGAGCAGGTTTCCTGTTCCAGCGCCGCCTGCACGTCCTTTGCGGTATAACGCGAATAATCGTAAGAGTTCATCTGTGATATGACTTTTTCGCAGATATCGGACGTAATCTGCTCCATGCCCGGCAGATATTCCATATGGTCTTTCCTTGACGACGGGTCGGTTTCAAGCCTGTGCTTTTTTTCAAGCGCCTCAGTGGAAAGATGCTGCTGTTCGATAATAAACTGATTTTCCATTTTATCCCCCTACTCGTGCAAGAATCCGGTCAACGGGTCGGACGCGGACGCGCCTCTTAAAAGAACCCGTCCGAGGCCGGAAAGGTACGCTTTTCTTCCCGCTTCAATCGCCTGCCGGAACGCGGCAGCCATCATCGGAAGGTCGCCCGCCGTCGCAAGCGCCGTGTTTGCCATAACCGCGGCGGCACCCATTTCCATCGCCTCACAGGCTTGGGACGGTCTGCCGATACCCGCGTCCACAATAATCGGCAGGTCAATCTCATCAATAAGAATCTGAATAAACTCACGGGTAGCAAGCCCTTTATTGGAACCGATTGGGGAAGCGAGCGGCATTACCGAAGCCGCGCCCGCGTTTGCCAGGTCTCTGGCGGTATTTAAATCCGGATACATATAAGGCATTACAATAAAGCCTTCCTTTGCCAGAATTTCCGTCGCTTTCACGGTTTCCGCGTTATCCGGCAGAAGATATTTGGAGTCCCGCATAATCTCGATTTTTACAAAATCGCCGCAGCCGAGCTCTCTCGCAAGACACGCAATCCGAACCGCTTCCTCGGCGTTGCGCGCGCCGGAAGTATTCGGAAGAAGCGTCACGCCCTTAGGAATATAATCCAGAATATTTTCCTGTTCCTTCGTGTTGGCGCGGCGCACCGCAAGAGTAATAATTTCCGCACCGGCGTCCCGTACCGCCGCCTCAATCAGATTCAGGGAGTATTTTCCCGAACCGAGAATAAATCTCGAATGAAATTCATGTCCGCCAATGATAAATGTATCCTTTTCCTGCATCGTAATTCCTTCTTTCCTATATTTTTCTATTAAAGCATTTGAAGCGTTTTTCAGAGAATTCAGGCATCTTCTTCTCCCGCTAAAATACGCAGAACCATATGTGCCTGATGCGCCGCGCACGCCATCACACGGGCGGAAATAAGCCCCAGATTTTCCGCCGAATCGCTTACGCCGTCCCCACATAAATAAAAGCGTCCGGCTACCCTTCTTGTTTTAATACTGTTTGCCGAAGCAATGCCTGCCATGCCCGAGGCGGCAACCAAAAACTTGTCCGGCAGCTTTTCAAGCACTCCGTTGACAAGCATCGCCTTTTCTTCCGCCCGGTCAAACGCCTCGCAGATAACATCCGCCCTGCACAGCAGCCCGGCCAGATTACTCTCGGTAATCCGCACGGAATGACTTTCTATTTCCACATACGGCGCAACCGCCTGTAACGTCTCTTTTAATGCTTCCGTCTTGTCTTTTCCAATCTGGGAAACCGCATATTGCTGGCGGTTTAAGTTCGCCAAATCCACTTTATCAAAATCAATCAAAATCAGCCGCCCCACGCCGGCACGGGCCAGCGCAATCGCAATGTTGGAGCCGAGCCCGCCCAGACCGCAGACCGCAACCGTGGCGCCGGAAAATTTTTTTTGGAGTTCCGCGCCGTGACGCGCTTCAAGCGCCCTGTACACTTTTTCCCTTGTCGGAATACCCATATCAGCCGCCTCCCACAAAACTGACGATTTCGACGGTATCGCCGTCCTCTAAAACGGTTTCGCCATACCGCGCCTTCGGGACGATATCACCGTTTCGCTCCACGGCAATCCGCTTACAGTCATAGTCGGTGGTTTCCAGATATTCCGTTAAAGTCTTACCGGCAATATCAAGGTCTGTTCCGTTCATTTTTACCATGTCTTTTCCTCCTAAAAAACCAAACAGGAAGCTGCCATATCAGGCAACTTCCCAAAAACTTTCGTATCATCAGGCTTCCCTACGCTGGCATTATCCAAATCAGGTAATGGGTCGAAGGTTATACCTTCCTCTCAGCCTGTGCCACAAGCTCCCCGCTGTTAAATTGTCATTTGTATTATAACCCTTTGCTTTTAAAAATGCAAGCCTCTGTTCTCCGATTATCCGTAAAGTTACTCCGAATACGGAACACGGAAGTAGTCAAGATATTCCTTGAACTTATCCTGCGCGGACAGGCAGGTATCACGAAGATAGCCCCGCTCATTCCGCCACTGCCCAAGACCGCGGTAATAAAACATCTTCATATCCTCATCAATAATAAACGGAACGATATTATACCGCAGACACTCCTTAAACATAATAAGTCTTCCGACCCGGCCGTTGCCGTCCTGAAACGGGTGAATAGCCTCAAACCGATAATGAAAGTCAAGAATATCATCAAGCGTTTTCTCTTTAAGCCCGTTATACTCCGCCAACAGCTCTTTCATTTCCGCCGCTACTCGTTCCGGCATAACAGTCTCCTGCCCGCCGACTTCATTCGGCAGTTTCTTATAATCTCCTACCGCAAACCAATCAAGGCGTGAATCCGACGTACCGTTCTTTAAAACAAGGTGAAGCTGTTTGATAAAGCTCTCACTCAGCGGATACGCGGCATTATCTATTACAATATCAATACATTTAAAATGATTCGCCGTTTCCACAATATCATCAACTTTCACAACCTCATTCGTCATACCGATCGTGTTTGTTTCAAAAATATACCGCGTCTGCTCATGAGTAAGTCTGCTGCCTTCAATATGGTTGGAGTTATACGTCAGCTCTATCTGAACTTTATGGTATATTCCGCCATGCAGTCTTGCCCTTTTTTCCGCCTTCAAAACATCTGTCAATGTTTTGGGTATGTCAATGTGTTTATTAATCCGCTCAGGTTTTCCTGCGTTTTCGGGAATGTTCCATGTCTTGCCTGTAAGAAATGCCTCCGGAATCTTTCCCGCCGCGCAGTAACCCCGAACGCTCCGTTCAGAAACGCCCCACTTTTTCGCGGCTTCTGCCGACGACATATACTGCATCACAATACCTCCGTTATATTTTATATGCTCAGATGCGCACCGGCGCAGGTATAATCTCTGTCGAGATTATACCATGTCCTTCGGACATGCTACCCTCCGGGG
>JAFLSZ010000077.1 GCA_022510665.1 Lachnospiraceae bacterium | reverse complement strand
TTTTGCATTTGTCCGAAGGAGCGCGTTTTTAGCGGAGCCGGAATCACCTCTTAGAACCGGTTAGCCGCGAGGACGCACCCAAGCGGCTTAACGGTTCTTAGAGGAAGTCCGGTATAGCGTTGCGTATGCAAAAATAAAATATCGTGCAATCTAGGGAACTTTTTAGAGCAACTGAAAATGCAGAAACTCGAAAATGCAGTTTCTCATTGACTTTTACCCCGTTTCGTCGTATTCTTTACTTGTTGCCGCAAGCCGCTTCCTGTTACATTACCGTTGGTTTTTAAGGAGATATGTATGATACTTAACGCAATAAAAACAGCAAAACACTTTTTTCTCTCCGCTGTCACGGTGTTTTTCCTTCTTATTTTTTTTAGTTTTACGGGCTGTTCTTTTGCAAAAACAACACCGGACAATCCCGTGGATTTTTCCCGCCATGCCGACGGCTCACGCATTACCGCCGAGGAACTTTCCGCTTATCAAAAAAACATACTCGCAACTCTTTTTATCACAGAAAAAGACGGCGTACTTACCGGCACGCACACCGGCCTTTTTTCCACCGTCGTTTCCGTTACACTGTATGACTGCACAGACAAAGAACTGCTAAAAAACTGTTTCTCCTTACTCGCGGAATATGAAACCGTATTCAGCCGCACCCTTCCCGGAAGCGAACTGTACGCGGTTAATCACAATACATCCGGCAGCGCGGAACTTTCAGACGAACTTGCACAACTGCTTTCCCTCGGCCTAAGCGGCAGGGAAATTTCAAAGAACCGCTTTGACATTACGGTTGCCCCGTTAAGCGACCTCTGGTCATTCGGCTCCGGAAATCCAAACGTGCCTGACGCAGACGCGGTCGAGAAATGTCTGGCAGACGTAAACGGAGAAGCCGTTTTGCTTGAAGGTTCTCATTTGACGTATCCCGCGGGCACACAGTTTGATCTCGGTGCTCTGGCAAAAGGTTGGATTTCCGACCGTCTCGCCGCTTATTTAAAAGAACAGGGCATACAAAGCGCACTGATTAACCTTGGCGGCAACACGCTTGCCCTCGGCGAAAAACCGGACGGCAGCGCTTACCGGGTCGGTATCACCATGCCGTTTTCCGCCTCCTCCGAGCTTGCGGGCGTTCTTACTATTAAAAACAAATCCGTAGTCACTTCCGGCATTTACGAACGGTACTTTATTGAAAACGGTACGCTCTATCATCATATTTTAGATGCCACAACCGGTTATCCCGTAAAAAACAATCTGCTCTCCGTAACGATTGTGTGCGAAAATTCCGCGCTTGCGGACCTTTTGTCTACCGTCTGTTTTCTGCTCGGAAAAGACGACGGATTAGCTCTGATTGAGGAACTTTCCGCACATACGGAACTTTTCGCTCTTTTTTTAAGCGGCGCTTACGATACCAAAACACAAAGCGTCACAAATCCGGAATATCATTTTTCCGAAGGATTTGAAGAAATTTTCGGTCTAGAGCCGACATACTGATACAGTACGCCGTTCTTTACCTTACGCAGTTTCGTCCCACGAAACCCTAACCGGAACAATTCCAGACATATGTTAAACATCATAAAACCGTGGCAGACAATCAGGATATTGTCCTGACTCCAGTCAATCGTTTTGAAAAACTCACGAATCCTTCGCCTTGTCCCCACAATGCTCTCCGGCTGGCTCTTTGACTTAAAATACCACGCAAACCTCCCGCAGACATGCCATATCTCAAACGGCAATTTGAGACGTTCCGTATGAATAAACGGCGCGTTATCCACTTCCCGCAGCAATTTATCCAGATGAATATTTCCGCTGTATACTTCCTTTGCCGTTGCCACCGCACGCGGAATATCACTGGAATAGCAGATATCCCACTTGATTCCGTACATCTCAACGTGCTTTTTTAATATGCCGGAATGCTCATATTTCTCCGACCACTCCCGAAACTCCTTTGATGTCATCAGCCTTTTATGCGGACAATCTACCTTAAAGTGCCTCAATAATCCAATTCGCATAAGTACCCCCTTACTTTTTCTTCCGATATAACGCCCTGAAAAACGAATCTACCACAAAAATCGCCAGTGCAATCATTCCCGCCACCTGTAACGTGTATGAAAAATAATAAGACGCATATTCCCTGTTTCCCTGAAGCAGATAATAAACCATGCGGTACATACCGACTCCCGGCACCAACGGCAGAATTCCCGGAACGAGATATACCGTAACCGGCGCCTTAAAAATTCTTGCCAGAATCTGTGACAGAAGCGCGACAAAAAATGCGGATAAAAAGGCAGGCACCATCGCATTTTCCGTCTGATTCATTACGAGCAGCTCGACCAGCCAGCCGCCCGCCCCGGTAAGACCCGCAAACAGCAGATACTTTCTCGGCACGTGAAACAAAACCGCGAGAGAAACCACGCCAAAAAAAGCACTTACCACCTGTAAAAGCATACTAAGCGGACTCATAATACACCTCCGCTCACCAAATGTCCGAGGTACAGACCCACGCCGATTCCCACCGCGCAGGAAACCGCCCGTACAAACGCTTCCATTACGCGCGCCGCGCCGGAAATATAATCCCCCTGAAGCGTATCCCGGATAGCGTTGGTAATCGCCACCCCAGGAAGCAGCGGCATTGCCGTCCCCGCCACAACAAGTTCCAGGTTAATATTCTCTTTTAACAACGTCTGCAGTACCGAAACAAAAAACGTTGCACAGGCAAGCGCCGTCATATGGTACATAAACTCATTCAGACCGCTTTTCATAAAAAGGGCACGGAACAGCACCATAATAATCGCCGATATACCTGCAAAAACCGCGTCCCTTGCCGTGGCTCCCAAAAGCAGCGTAAA
Source organism: Lachnospiraceae bacterium (assembly GCA_022510665.1). Lineage (GTDB taxonomy): Bacteria > Bacillota > Clostridia > Lachnospirales > Lachnospiraceae > SIG307. Next base: position 9,431 of record JAFLSZ010000077.1, on the reverse strand, counting down.
CATAATTACCGTTATCAGCGTACAGACATATAATACGAACGGGGAATATTCTTTCTCCTTTTTGAGCAATTTTAATTCCTCATACATTTCTTCCAATGCGATTTCTCCGGCACAATATTTCCTCGATAAACCGTTTACCGTGCAGATGTCCCCGAGGTTCGTGCCTCTTTCCGAAATCCGCATTGTCTTACTGATTGCGGAAATGGACGGATCATCAACCGTTATCATAAGCGCGGTAGAAAGTACCAGCACTTCCGTCTTTTCCGCACCCGAGGTTTTTAATATTCTTTGCACGGTATCTTCCACACGATACGTTTCGGCGCCGCCCTGCAGCATAAGCTCGCCCGCTAACATCGCAGCGTCTGCCAATAATCCGTAATTCATGCAATTCCTTTCCACAGAAAAACATTCCGTGTAAAAATTTAGGTATTTACTAAACTATATATTCCGTCTAATCCATATAATCTCACGGATAGCCTGTCTCCAACTTTCTTTCATTATACGTTTTTCCTCCTGAAAATGCAAGAAAAATGCTCTGTTTGAGTTTTTGCATTTTTTCAGTCACTTTAAAAAGTTCCGCAGATTGCACGCTATCAAATTTTATTAGTTTACATTTTATTCATTTTTTGTACATACTTTGTTCATAAACGCATGGTATCTTAGTTTGTGGATAGTGATAAAACACTTTCTACTCCCACCCTATTATACGTTGAGTGATATGTTCCTCATAGCATATCACTCGGAAAAGAGGCTGTTCCCCAGCCTCTTTTTTTTTGCATCATAGAAAATTGCTTTGTATCTTTTTGCCGGACATTTTCCCATGGCCTTTTATACATATTTTGTTTACGTTTTGTTCATACTTTGTTCATAAACACATGTTATATTAAGTAGTGGATAGTGATAAAACACTTTCTACTCCCACCCTATTATACGTTGAGTGGTATGTTCCTCATAGCATGCCGCTCGGAAAGAGAGGCTGTTCCCCAGCCTCTTTTTCTTTTCCTTTTCGGCATTTCTTTAATGTATCCCGTGAATACTGTAATCCCCCGCTGCGCTTTCCCCTGAATAAATTACCGCGACGTCGCCTCCCTCTATAAAATACTGTCTTCCGTGGGTATCGGTACATACCCTGTTTCGAAGTTCCTGACACCAGATATCGTTTTTTATATATTCCGGCAATTTTCCGTAGTATAACACTTCTCCTTTTCCGTTTTCTATTCGAAGCGCAAACTGCAGCATCAAAGATTCTCCTTTTATCCAGAAATCTTCCGAAAAATTTAACCCGTACCGCTTCTGATATCCTAAAACATCACTTCCGCTTTCCGCCGCGTAAAGCATATCCGGCAGCGCAAACGTCCCATACCAGTACTGCACTGCGTTATTCCCCTGCTTTCCCCCGTACTGTTTTAGCGCGTGTTCTCTCCCGTCCCATTTTTTCAAAAAAACTCCCTGTGCGGTTTCTTTCTCATAATATACATCGACCGCCTTTCTTCCTTCCTTTGTAATCAGCACAAGTTCCGGTACAATCGTAAGTATTGCGTCTTCCCCGTAAAAATTTCCGATACTTTTTACCCGAAAGGAAAACGAACCTCCCGCCGGTAATCCTCCTACGTTCTTATAATACGGATGCAGGCCCGCACGAAGCGGCAGAGTGTCTACCGGATAATAAAGTTCCTGTTCCCGAACTTCCTCCCACGCGGCGTTTCCACGGATATCATAAACCGTAAAATCATACAGACATCCGGTGATATACACGCTTTGTTCCGCTGTCGCCGTATAGTTTTCTTTCTGTGTATTCCGTCCCGCTTCCGCTTTCTCCTCGTCACCTTTTGCGTTGACAGCCACGGAACGCATTTCTATTTTGTATTCTCCTTCCGTTACCCAAATCGGTATATAAAACCTCTGTTTTTCGGTTCCGAGCGTATACCATGTTCCCTCTTTCAAAAGCACATCGTTGTTACTGTCATTATCATTCCCGCTGTCTACCCAGACCTCAAAAGGGAATCGAACCTCATTCTGCGGTTTCCCTTCTTTTTGTGCCAAATACTGTGTATAAGACCTTGCGCCGTAGCCTTTCCTGTCGCTATGGTATCCCTCATTTAAAATCTGTACGGTAAAATCCGAATGGATTCCCGTTTCACTCAAAACAAGCACGGTGCTTCCTTCGGGAATTTCTTTACATTGATATTTATCTTCGTGTGCCGCTTCAAGAAGAGCTTCGCACACTACCGGCGTATGAATATTGACCGCATTGACCGCTGCTTCTTTTGTTTTTGACTCCTGCTCTCCCGTCACATAAACATCTGCCTCATAGATACAGAACGCACTGCTTTCATAGCTCTGATTTTTACTCTCCTTTAAAAGCGGTATTCCGAACGCGTAGGTCTGCTCATATGCCGTAAGAGGTATATTTTCTTTCAGCCGCTCTGTTATATTGTCCGCCGGAGGCACGGAATCTTTTTCCTGTTCCGTATCCGAAAGAACTACCACGTCTCCTACCCGGACCCGGTCATTTTTTACCATAAACTCCTTTTTATCCGCCCATGCGAAATTTTCTGCGATAACCGTCAAATACCTCGCGACATCCGGATTTTCTCCCGGTGTTCCGGAAACAATCACATATTCTTCCGGAACGGTCAGGGTACGCATCGGCACACCGTCCGTATCATATTCGTTCCATACTATATGTTCATCATAAGAAACATAGGTATACGACGGCTTTTTTCTTTCATACCCGTCCCACTCTACCAAAAGTTTTATACTTTCATCCTTTAATGCTTCATTACTCACCGTCACATAGGTCGGATAGTACAGCCCGCCTTCCTTTAACTCCCAGTAAGACCATGCCTTCGGAACCATGACCTCAATGACTGCCTCCTTGGGTTCGCTCGTAATCAGTTCTTCCGTCTCCGCATCCTCATAAACGGTCTTATAGTGCACCGTTACATAAGTACGTACCTGTGTGGTGCCGCTTTTTCTTGAAAGTACGGCAGAAAACAGATAACTTCCCATCTGTGCCCGCATGGCAACACATTCGGTAGAAGGAATCGCCCCCTCCGTCAAAAGTTCCGTACCGGAATATACATCCGAAACCTGATACGGCGGCAAATCATCGGCTGCGCCGGTGTCCGGGTTATAATCGTCCGCATAAATCTGCACACACTCCCTGCCTGATGCCGCTTCAATGATATAGTCGGTTTCCGGAAGAACTTCCGGATCCTCCTTTTTTTCTTCCTCCGGCAGTTCAATCGGATTCTGTATCCAATAGGCATATAGGACATTCGTATTCTTCTCCGTCCACTCTTTTAGCATAATGCCGTTTTCGTCAAAATATTTTGTCCCGTTTCCCCGTATTTCCGTAAAATATCCGGCAAAAGTATAACCCGTCTTTTCCGGCGGAATAACTTCCTCGCTTTTTTCACCGTATACCGCGAAAAAACTTTTCTGTTCTTGTTTCGTCGCGCCGCGTCCGTCCAAAAGGATTTCCTTATTTTCTATCCACTGTGCATGCAAAACAGTAACCCCCTGCGGCACGGTAATTTCCTCACCGTCCTGATAGGACGTTCCGCTTCCGTCTGCTTTTGTATTCCAATGGGTGAACCTATATCCGCTTTTCGTATAGGTATTAAGAGAGAGTTTTACAGTCACAACACTAAGAGCGCATACCGTATCTTCCATAAATCCCGCTCCGCCGTTCGGCGCATAACGGATTTTGTTACAGTCCCGTTCCCATTGTGCATATACTTCTAACGGCCCGGTCAAAAGCAGTGTTTCCCCCGGATAATACGTTGTTCCGCTCTCATCCGCTTTCGTGTTCCAGTAAAGGAATCTATATCCGTCCCGTGTAAACATGGACGCATAAAGTGTTTCCGCAAACTCATAACCCGCGAGGAATACCTTTTTCTCTGTTTCAAATTCCGCGTCCATCTGCACGGATACCTTTATATAAACAATATGATTCTGATAATCTCCAAAGACATCCCTGCTGTATCCCGCCGCATACACATCTCCGGCAGTATCACGCACAAGAGAATAATACCCGTTTTTATCCATATAAATATCCGTATATTTTACGGCGGAAGTTATCTTTTCCGCTTCCCACAAAAGCGTAACGCCTTCATATCCTGACGCGTCGGTATAATAGGCACGGTCCGTCGGCAGCGCCCCGTAAGAATTTGTGCCGACCGTCCAGAGGTCTCCGCCCTCATCCAGCACAAGCATTCCGTTCCCGTTTGTTTTATATATTTCTACCTTTTTTACACCGTCTACAAGCATCTTTTTCCCATATTCGTTTTTTTCCGGCAGGTCATAAGCGCAGAACAGCCGTCCGGCATCATCCAGCACATACAAAATGTCATAATAAAAAGTACGGGAATAACCGTAGTATTCGTCATAATCATGATAAATACCTGAAATTGTCCATGTCTTCTCTACGGCCGTCCCCGTAAAAAGCAATTCCGCTTTCCGGTTTCTCTGATTCAGGATATATATACCGCCTTCCTCGCAAAGAAGGATAAATGTACTGCCTATGCCGTTATTTGTCTCCGTAAAGTTTCCGCCGGCAATCCGTTCATTCTTATAACGCTTTTCATTTCCGTCGTACCATGCCCTGCACAAATTTCCACTGCGGTCAAAATAGTAGGTGTCGTACCCGCTTGAAGAAAACAGGTTCCCGTCTCCCATGACATCTTTGTCCGTTTTGTATATCCATACGAAATCGCCACAGTCCGTAACAATGACAACAGGCGGCATATAGCAATTGCTCAAAGGTGAATAAGAAGCAGACATCGGATACCCCGTATAACGCAACAGGCGGCCGTCCGCCATACGGGCAGTAATCTGCGGCGGACATCCATACAGATACTCCGTTCCGTTATAGTATACCGGCCTCATTGCACCGGGATACGGTTCTCCTTCATTTTCGATTACAATGGATTCCAAGCGGTAAGCGCCATCCGGAGGATAATTGTTAAGAATCCGTTCATGCTTTACATTCAGCGTACATCCATCGCTGCTCTCCGCTATCCTTGCACAGCAGATATGCCCGTCCGCATCCAGATAATATATCCAAATTTCATAACCGTTTCCGCTCCATTGGAAGGAATGTGCTCCGACAGGTATGTTTAAGTTTAACCCGTCTCCCTCACAGAGCCATATGTCTCCGCTTTCCGCAACGGCAAAAATCCGCTTGCAGCTTTCGTATATGCCGCCGTTCCAGTGATAGGCAGTCATCGTAATAAACTCTTTAAACTTTGTCCCTTTCGCAATCTGTGCAGAAAAAAGACTCTCCTTCCTCCACAGTCCGCCGTCCTCGTCAATATAGTAAACGTCTCCGTAGATATAGTGACCGCCTTGATTGATAAGATATCCGCCTTCCGACTGTACCGCTGTCTTCCATATTGTCCGCAGCATGGAAACCGACGTATAGGTTTCTTCCTGTTCCGCGTTATTCCGGTAGGTTACTTCATAACCGCAGCGCAGCGTATAATAGCCGATATACTTTAAACCGTAAAACATCGCTTCGGATTCCGGCACGGTATATATAACGGTATCCGATGTCCCTTTTGTACCGAGGGTGCTTCCGCCGCCCGTTTTATATTCGTGCCCGTCTTTATCCGAATAGTCTTTCCCTTCTTCAATTTCCGTAGACTTCCCCGGTATGGTAATGCTGTTTAAGTTACAGCCCGCAAATGCGTTGCCTTTTATTGCGGAAAGCTCCACAGGGAGTTTCACATCAAACAGGTTTGTATGCCACATAAAGGCACCGCTGCCGACGGTCTTTAATTCCGGAAACTCCGCCAGCTCCATATATCCGCTTAATACTGTGTTTTCTTTCCAGTCAAGCATGACAGCCGTCGGCGCGTCAAAGGAATAGGCGCCGTTATAGTAATAATAACGGAAAGAATACTGCGGACCGTTCTCGCAAAGAAGCGGTTCCAAATGATCCGCCCCGGCAAAGGCATACTCTCCGATAGAGGTTACATTTTGGGCGCCGGATATCTTTTTTAACGCCTGGCAGCAGTAAAACGCATATGACTCAATCGTCGTTACGGTATCCGGAATTTCAAGCCACTCTAATGTAGTGTTATACACATAATAATCATTCTGATAGTCTTCATACTCATACCTATCTATTCCCGGTTCCGACCATTGGAAATACCGGGATGCACAGCTTGTAATACAACCGTTTCCGATAACACCATAAATATAGCGAACCTGTTCACTCATGTTTTCGTCGTGGTAATAAAAAGAACCGTCATTGCTATCATTATAGTAGGAATAATATTTTGTATAAGAATAATGCCCCTCTGTTTTTCCAAACTCTCCGCTGATACTTTGATTTTCACCGTAGGAAGCAAACGAACTTTTTGTACTGTACCTTTCCGTGCCGCCGCCGATACTCGTTACGGTATAAGAAATCCCGTTATATTGAAGCGTGCTTGGAAAGGTAAGTTCCTTTATGTATCTCACCTCACTTGTGTCCGCATGATATCCCTTATACACATTCGGATGGACATAGTGTGCCTCCGTACCGGAAACGGAAAAATACCATGTATTTCCGTCGGCATCCGTACCTACAAAATAGTTTGTGTCTAACAACGTATAGGAACAGGAACCAATCTGCCCGTTTCCCTCCACTCCATTCAGATTTGCCAGATATCCGTTGTTATTATAAATTTCCTCCATCGTATACCCTGCATCAGTTGTATAATAGCGCACATGGTTTTTGTAACGGAACTTGTCCTCCGACGGGATATACGGCGGCGCCGGAGTCGGTATCGGGGTGGCTGTCGGCACTGGGGAAAGTGTCGGCGTCGGACTGGCTTCCGGCCTTTTTGTCGGTTCCGGTGTCGGCGTTGCCACCGGTTTCTGTGTTACCGAAACCTCCGGGGCTTCCACCTTTTCAAATTCTGCCGTAAGCGTGACATTCTCTGCGGACATTTGAAAAGAGATTTCCGCCTTGCTTACGTCAATCCCAAGGCCGCCCGTATCTCCGCACCACCCCCGGAACCGGTATCCGTTATTCGGAGATGCCTTCGCGGATACGCTTTCCCCCGCCGGATGTTCACCGTTATCACCGTAAGCAATTCCGCCCTCACCATAGTTTATCGTGAGGATATATTTCGGCACGGGAGTAAGCGAAGGTTCCGGGTCAAGATGCCACTGCGCCCATGTCGCTTCGGTCTCGTATGCCTGTCCGTTGGCTTTTAAAACAGGTCCGCAGGAAGAACACCAACGGAGGGGAACTTTGCCCGGAGCCTTGCTTGCATTGTAATACCGTGTATAACCGACAGGAGTTGTTGATATACTTTTAATAAGCTTTTTATATATCAGCTCATCATACTGTTTGCAGTCATATCCTGTATCACCACAGTTATAGCAGCGATAGTAACACTCCCATGTGCCCTCTGCATCCGTTTCGGTTCTCATGTTGTATCCCGTACCCGCAGAATAACCATACGTTTGGTTTGTATCAGGAGCTGGTGCATTGTCCATATAATATCTTCCCGTACCGCCGCAAGCGCTGCACCCGGCATAACCTATCGTAGTCGCACTGCCGCCAAACGGACAGGATGAACCTTTTGTTGCTGCCTCTGCCGTATGGGCATGGGACGCGGACACAGGCCATGCAGCCGCGGTAATTGCGGTTGATATTGCCAACAGTCCTACCAAAAATTTCTTTATCGGCATATTTTTTGTTCGCATAGAAACTCCTCCTTTCTTCAATATTTTTAAGGTCGCCTTCACCTAATACAGCTATGGAAAAAACTTTTGAAAAAAATAAGAGACGAAACAAGCGTCTCATCTCTTACTTTTTACACATTCCGCAATTTTACAAACTTACAAGATTCGCAAAGCAAACCAAATCTTATTCCCAGAGGATTGTTGCTCCCACTTCTTCCGCATAATCGGCGTCTTCAAGCACTTTATAGAAATCTGAAAGGTGAATATTGACGCTTCCCTCTTTTACAGTAACCGCCTTGCCATTATAGTAGCCGTGGATTGTTGTGACTGCTCCACCGCAATATTCATCGGCACGCACAAAGCTTTTCGGCAAATACCATTCTTCAGTTTTTCTAAGTCCGTTAAGAGCATATCTGCCGATGCTTGTAATGCCTTCCTCTATGATAACCGTATGGAGGCTGTCTGCAATCATATAAGCGTTCGGGTTGTCATAAGCCTCCCACAAAGAAAACAACTCGCTCTGGTTCGATATCGCGCCGCTTCCCTTTACATACATTACGCCATTGTCCCAGAACTCATAATAGATATTGGCCCCCACGCTAAGAGACGTAATCTTTCTTGGCTTATCCGGGTTAGGTGTCGGAGTTGGGGTAAGTGTCGGCGTAGGTGTAGGCGTAGAGCTGTACTTACCAAAATCCTCGATATTGGTTTGACCGCCGCATTCAAGGAATGCCGTACCGGCTATCTCTACTTTGCCGGTATCAAGGCCTAGCCATTGCGTATCTCTGCCATATCCTGTCCAGTAAAATGCCATATTTCCAATCTTTTTTAAAGTGCTTGGAAATGATACTAATTCCGCTTTGAGATAGGCGGAAAATGCGTTATCTCCGATTTCGGTAATACCCTCCTCAATGATAATTGCCCCTGCGTCGTAGAAATCATCTACCGCATAGGAAGAATCATTTAACTTTATGTGGTTAATTATAAAAAGCTGTCTTTCAGTATATTCCGGGAAACCGTAGGTCGCACCCGTTCCTCTTACAACCAGCGTACCGTCCCCATAGAAGTCGTAGTACACATCATCGCCCATTTTAACGGACGCTATCGGTGTCACTCCTTCGGGTATTACCGGCGTCGGTGTAGGAACCGGTGTAGCTGTCGGTGCCACGGTCGGCGTAGGGCTTGGTACTAAGCTCGGTGCTTTTGTCGGCGCTTTTGTTGCAGGCAGAGTTACTGTCGGCATTTCGGTTGGCAGCTCGGTTGGCACTTCGGTTGCCTCTGCCGGTTTTTCGGTTGCTGTCGGCATCCGGGTCGGAGAGAAAGCTTCCTCCTTATTACAGCCCGCGCATCCGGCACTGCTCGCAGCTGCCGTAAAAAGCATTGCCGCGGCTATTACCGTAACTATCATTTTTCGCATTTTTTTATTAATATATGTTTTCTTACTCATACTCACACCTCTCCTTCCCCGCTTAATACAAGTCGCTTACAAACAGAAAAACTAAATCTTCCAACTCCATTCTCCCGCATCTTCTTACATCCTCGCTCAATACAAGATAGCTATAATCTTCGGGTTTCCGCTTTTTAGTTGCTTTAAAAAGTTCCGTAGACTGCACTCTGTCGTATTTTTGCATACGCAGCGCTGCACCGGACTTCCTCTAAGAGCCGTTACGCCGCTCCGTGCGTCCTCGCATCTAACCGGCTCTAAGAGGTGATTCCGGCTCCGCTAAAAACGCGGTCCTTCGGAC
>JAFLSZ010000076.1 GCA_022510665.1 Lachnospiraceae bacterium | reverse complement strand
GCATTTGTCCGAAGGACCGCGTTTTTAGCGGAGCCGGAATCACCTCTTAGAGCCGTTTAGCCGCGAGGATGCACCCGAGCGGCTTAACGGCTTTTAGAGGAAGTCCGGTGCAGCGCTGCGCATGCAAAAATAAGACGGCGTGCAATCTACGGAATATAAAAAGTATACAAAATGCGAAAACTCAAGTAGGACCCTTGCACCGCCGAAAAAACTTTTTGGAAGTATTTGCACATAAGTGGAATTGTGCTATACTATACTTGATGGAGTTTGTCCGTAAGGAGGTGAGCGTATGAAACAAAACCGGTGTAAATACTGCGGAAGTGAGTTTCAAAGTCCGGATACCCGTGTGGTATGTAATAACTGTAAATGGATTGACGAGGCCTTATTTTCCAGTATTGAGCGGTATTTAAAAAAGTATCCCAACAGCAATGCGCTCCAGATATCCGAAGGACTTGAAATTTCTCTGTATGAAGTGATACGGTTTATTGATGAAGGGAGACTGGAGTTTTCCAGAGGGAAGTTTGAGCGGTTAAAGTAAGCGCGTCAGGCGTACAACAGACGAAAGAATAAAACAGGCAGAAAACAAAGAGGTGGAAACGTGATTGCATATATCAAAGGAGTGTTTGCGGAGGCGGAGGCAAATACGGTGTCGCTGGAAACCGCGGGGGGAGTGGCATATGAGATTTCCGTAATGCCTTCCGATTTGGAAAAGTTTCCCGCACTCGGAGAAGAATTGAAATTATATACTTACCTTCAGGTAAAGGAAGACGGTGTGGCTTTGTTCGGTTTTCTTTCCAAAACGGATTTGACGGTGTTTAAGTTACTGCTGACCGTCAGCGGAATCGGACCGAAGTCAGGTTTGGCTATTTTGTCGGCAATCGGGGTGCCGGAGCTTCGGCTGGCGGTATTGACGGAAGACGCCGACCGGATTGCGGCGGCGCCGGGTGTCGGAAAGAAAACGGCAGGCCGCCTGATTATCGAGTTAAAGGATAAGCTTGCGGCATTGGCAGATGAGATTGCGGGCGGATTTACGGAAACGCCGGAGGAAGACGGCGCGGCTGCCCCGGAAGAAAAGGCGCTCAGGGAGAATGCCGTGCAGGTTCTTGTCGCATTGGGCTACGCGCAAAAGGAAGCGGTAAAGGCGGTAAAAAAGGTAGAAGTTACCGAAGGCATGACAGAAGATGATATGATACGTTTCAGCCTTAGAGAACTGGGCTAAGTAACGGATTTGAATAGAAAACGGAAGGTTGAACGCAAGTATGGCAAAACGATTCATTGCAACGGAAGCGCTGGGAGATGAAAAGAAAAGCGAAGCAAGCCTCAGACCGCAGTTGTTAAAAGATTATATCGGACAGGCAAAGGTCAGGGAAGTATTAAAAATTTATATTGAGGCGGCTAAAGCAAGAAAGGAATCTTTGGATCATGTATTGTTTTTTGGTCCGCCGGGGCTCGGAAAGACTACTCTTGCCGGGGTAATCGCGAATGAGATGGGTGTGAATTTAAGAACCACAGCCGGCCCTGCCATTGAAAAGCCGGGAGATATGGCGTCCATTTTATATAAACTGAACGAAGGCGACGTGCTGTTTATTGACGAGATTCACCGGATTCCGAGGCAGGTAGAGGAGTTTCTGTATTCTGCCATGGAAGATTTTACGATGGATGTGTTAATCGGACAGGGTGCCAGCGCGGTTTCCAAGCATTTTTCCCTGCCGCGTTTTACTTTGGTAGGGGCTACGACCAGAGCCGGTATGCTGACCGCGCCGTTGCGCGACCGTTTTGGCGTGGTGAGCCGTCTGGAGTTTTATTCCGATGAGGAGTTAAAGCAGATTGTACTGCGTTCCGCGGGCGTGTTAAAAGTAAAGATTGAGGAGCAGGGGGCAATGGAAATTGCGAGGCGCTCCAGAGGCACGCCGCGAATCGCGAACCGCTTTTTAAAACGGGTGCGCGACTATGCGCAGGTAGTGGGAGACGGAGTGATTACAAAGGAGATTGCGGACCGGGCGCTCAATTTGTTCGAGGTAGACCGTTACGGACTGGACGACGGGGACAGACGGGTGCTTTCCGCTATGATAGAGAAGTTCCAGGGCGGACCGGTCGGTCTGGAAGCGGTTGCGGTTACCATCGGAGAGGACTCCGGTACGTTAGAAGAAGTGTACGAACCCTTTTTGGTGCAGAACGGTTTTGTGGCAAGAACGCCGCGCGGGCGCGTGGTATTACCGAAGGCGTACCGGCATTTGGGACTGCCGGAGCCGGAGTTAAAAACGGCGGAATAGGAGGAAACAGATGAACAAAAAGAACGGGATTGAAGTGATTATTAATGGAAAAAGAGTGACTTTGAGCGGTTACGAAAGCGAAGAGTATTTGCAGCGGGTTGCCTCCTATCTGAACGCGAAATATACCGAGTTAAAGCAGATGGATTCTTATCGGATGCTGGACACGGACATGAAAAATATGTATTTACAGCTGAATCTTGCAGACGATTACTTTAAGTTAAAGAAGCAGATGGAAGAAACCAGCGGAGATTCCGACGCAAAAAGCGGTGAAATTTTTGATTTAAAACACGAAGTGATTACAGCGCAGACAAAGTTGGAGGCCGCGCAAAGAGAAATCGAAGCCTTAAAAAAAGAAAATCTGGAGGCCCAGAAAAGAATAATCCGTTTAGAAACGGAATTAGAGGGATATCATGGAAAAACCTGAAATTCTCGCACCGGCGGGAAGCATGGAGGCCTTAAAGGCGGCGGTTGCCGCGGGGGCGGACGCCGTATATATCGGGGGAAAAGAATTTGGCGCGAGAGCGTATGCGGATAACCCGGATACGGAGGCGCTGTCAGAAGCAATCGAATATGTGCATTTGCGGGGAAAACGGATTTATCTCACCGTAAATACACTGGTAAAGGAGCGGGAATTTGGAGCATTATATCAATTTCTGGCTCCTTATTATGCTGTAGGACTGGACGCTGCAATCGTACAGGATGTGGGCGTCCTGCACTTTCTGGCAAAAGAGTTTCCGGCACTTCCTTTGCATGCCAGTACCCAGATGACGCTGACGGCGGACAGAGGAATTTCTCTTTTTGACGGATACCCGGTGAGCCGTTTGGTTTTGGCAAGGGAATTGTCGCTTACGGAAATCAGGGAAATTTGTGATACATGCAAAAAAGAAGTAGAGATTTTTGTGCACGGAGCGCTTTGTTACTGTTATTCGGGGCAGTGCCTGATGAGCAGTTTAATCGGAGGAAGAAGCGGAAACCGCGGGCGCTGCGCCCAGCCGTGCCGGATGGAATATGAGAATGTCCGGAAAGAAAAGAAGTATTGGCTCAGTCCGAAGGATTTGTGCGGGCTTTCGCTTCTGCCGGAACTGATTAAAACAGGGGCGGCTTCTTTTAAAATCGAAGGAAGAATGAAACGCCCGGAGTACGCGGCGGCAGTGACGGCGGCATACCGGAAGTTTACGGATTTGTATGTTTCTCTCGGCGAAGAAGGCTACCGGGCGTATTTGAGGGAGCATCCGCGCCTGTTGGAAGAAGAAGTGTCGGTGCTGGCTGATATTTATAACCGTGGAGGCTTTACGACCGGTTGTTTTACGCGCCGAAACGGTGTGGAACTTATGTCCGTAAACCGTCCGGGGCATTTCGGCGTGCCGGTGGGAGAAGTGTCCCGCGGCGGCAGAGGCGAGGCGGAAATCAGTCTGGAAACGGAAGTAAGCGCGCAGGATGTATTGGAATTTCGCACGGAAAACGAAAAAGAGTCCGGGAGGCGCGGTTATTATGAATATACTTTGGGAAGCGGCGCGGCGGCAGGTACAAAGCTGAAAGCGAAACTGCTTCCGCATCTGCGGGCGAAAACCGGAGACAAAGTATATCGGATGAAAAACGCCGCCTTGTTAAAGCGTTTGGAAGAAACGTATCCGGATAAGGAAGAAAAGCCGCGGGTGAAAGGCTTTTTTTATGCTAAGTCGGGGGAACGCTGTACTCTGCGGATTTGGACAACGGCAGAGGGCGCGCTTGGAACGGAACCGTTTTCAAAAGCGGAACCGGCGGAAGTTTCTGTCCTGTGCGAGGGATTTGTCTGTGAAAAGGCAGGGAAACTTCCCGCGACGGAAGAATCCGTAAGAAAACAGTTAGGCAAGACCGGCAACGAACCGTTTTCTTTTGAAGAATTGGAAATCTGCCTTGCGGATGATGTGTTTTTGCCGAACGGGCTTTTAAACGAGCTGCGCAGAAACGCTCTCGCAAAACTTACCGAAGCAGTCGGAGAGAGGTATGCGCGGAAAGTGCGGAATATACCGGAAGTAAGGGAAGATAAGGAACGGGAAGCGGACGAAAGGCATCTTCCTTATCTGGATTGTGTCGTAAGCGATAAAGGGCAGGCAAAGGAAGCCGTAAAAGAAGAGTGCGTGCGCCGGATTTATTTGGATTTTGACAGGCAGCGGGGAGAAAACGTACAGGATTTCTGTGCGTTTGCGAAAGACCTGCGTGCGTCTCAAAAAGAGATTTGGGCCGTACTGCCGCGGGTCTGCAGAAAGAAGACGCTGGAGCGGCTCTGTCGGGAATTTGAAGCGCTGCGGGAGGCGTTTGACGGCTATCTGATTCGCAATTATGAAACATTGTCGCTGGTAACGGAACTGGATCCGCACTGGAAAGAGCGCGTCTGCCTTGATTATACCATGTATGTTATGAACCGGAACGCAAAGGAGTTTTACGGGAAATTTTTCGGTAAATGTGAGGGTGTGCTTACGGCGCCCAAAGAGCTTTCCGCAAAGGAACTGCGGGAACTTGATATTTCCGATATGGTGTTTGTGGTTTACGGCAGAACTCCGCTGATGGTTTCCGCCCATTGTGTAAAGAAAACGATGGGGCTTTGTAAAGGAAAAGAAAGTACGCAAAAAGAAAATATAGGAAAGGAAGGTGCGGGGAATGAGCCCGTGGTTTTAACGGACCGGGTGGGAAAAAAGCTTTTGATAAAGCAGTATTGTACGGATTGTTATAATGTTATTTACAATCCGGAATGTTTATCGCTGTTGGAAAAAGAAAAGGAAATTGCGTCTCTCCGTCCGTGGGCGCTGCGTGTGGATTTTACGTTTGAAACGCCGCAGGAGACGGGGCACGTTTTACAAAGCGCCGCGGGAAAAGAGCCTGCGCTCTGCGGCACGGGGTATACGGGAGAACATTTTAAAAGGGGGGTGGAATAAGTGCAGACGGCATTTCTTGCTCTGGCAAATTATATATTGGCGGCGCTGCTGCTTGCCTATAATGTGCAGGCATTTCTTTCCGTGCGCAAAAAAGCGAAACCGGACGGAAAGGTTATCCGTGCCGCCATGAAAATTGAAGTTGCGGCTATTTTCTGTTTATGTTTTCTTGTTTTGTATCTGCGAAGCGGCTCGACAAAGTTTGTATATTTTTTTCTGATACAGGCGGCGGCTTACGGCGTGATTACGTTTGTTTATAAGGAGCTGTATCCGCGGATGTCCGTGCTTTTGTTTGATAATATGCTGTTATTGCTCTGCGTTGGTTCCGTAATGCTTGCAAGGCTTGATTTTGACGGAGCAGTGCGGCAGTTTGTGATTGTAGCGGCGGCGTTGATAATCGCGCTGTTTATCCCGGCGTTTATTCGTGCCATGCACCGCCTTGAACGTTACGGCTACGTTTATTTGGGAATCGGCATCGCGGTGCTTTTAGCGGTGTTTTTCTTTGCGGGAGAACGGCTGGGGGCGCGCATCTGGGTAAAAATATTCGGTATAGCAATGCAGCCGTTTGAGTTTGTAAAGGTTTCGTTTATTTTCGGCTGTGCGGCCGTGCTTTTACGGGCAAAGTCATGGAAAGGCGTTTTTGCCGGAACGGTGCTTGCGGGGATACACATTCTTGTGATGGCGGCGTCGAACGACTTGGGGGGAGCTCTCTTGTTCGCGGTGGTGTTTTGGGTATTGATATACGGAGCGAGCGGAAAAAAACGATGGATTTTCGGCGGCCTTTCGGCGGCGGGAGCGGCCTGTGCCGTGGCATACCGTTTCTTTTCCCATGTACAGGTGAGGGTTCTTGCATGGAAAGACCCGTTTGCCGTGGTGGATAATGAGGGATATCAGCTTGCGCAGTCGCTGTTTGCCATCGGAAACGGCGGTTTTTTTGGCACAGGCTTGTTAAAAGGCGCGCCGGAACAGATACCGGTCGTAACGACGGACTATATATTTTCCGCCGTCTGTGAGGAATTGGGCGCTTTTTTCGCACTGGGTCTGCTTGGGATTTATCTTAATTGTATGCTGCTTCTTATCCGTATGGCGGCAAAATTTTCGGAAGACTATTATCGTCTGGTATTTACCGGTTTCGCGGCTCTCTTTACGACACAGGTCCTGCTGAATGTGGGCGGCGTCACAAGAATGCTTCCTTCTACCGGCGTACCGCTGCCGTTTGTCAGCGCGGGCGGAAGTTCCGCGGCGAGCATGGTATTGATGTTTATGTTGATACAGGGAATGCAGGAACGAAGCGGGCAGCAGGAGAAAACGCGTGTGTATAAGGACGGGTTTGTGCCTGCCGTACTGCCGGAGCGGGCAAAGCACGCAATCAAACAGTGTTCTGTAGGTTTTTTGGTGATTCTGTTTTCGGTGGCGGTGTATTTTACGGTGTTTAGCTGTACCCAGGCGCGCACGGTGATTTTTAATTCCTATAACCGCCGTCAGACGAAATTAGAAGAACAAAACGCCAGAGGGACGATTTTTGATTCCGCGGGAAATCCGTTGGCGTTTACGATGCTTTTGGACGGCAAAGAACTGAGGAAATATCCATATGAAAACCTGTATTCCCATGTTGTCGGACAGGTACAGAACGGCTCAAGCGGACTGGAAGCCGTGAAAGAAATTGATTTGCTGTCTTCTTCGGCAAGTGAGATGACGAAGTTGTTGTACCGGATGAGGGACGCGCAGATTCCGGGAAATAATTTGTTTACGACATTACGGACCGATTTGCAGAAACAGCTTCATAATGTGATGAACGGCAGAAACGGAGCCGCCTGTGTAATCGATTTAAAGGAAGGCGGTCTGCTCGCGGCGGTTTCCCTGCCCGATTTTGAGCCGGAGTATGCGGCGGACTATGTCGGAGCGGAAGACGCGCCGTTATTTAACCGTGCGTTTTACGGAAAGTATCCGGTACACGAGGCAACCGGAATTTTCCGCGCGGCCTCACAGGCATATGAAAGCGGGATTCCGACTCCGTTCGGCGAGTCTGTAATTCTGGAGGGGGACGAGGAAGGGATTACCCCGTTCGGCGCGGCCCTGTTTGCGGGAGCCTGTGCATCCGGAGGGCTGTATATAACGCCGCATGTAACGGAAAAACTGACCGATTCGGCAGGGAAAGTAATTTACCGGACAACAGCGGAACAGTGCCGCCTGTTAGAGGAGGAACATGCCGAATCCTATCTGCGCGCTTTTCGGGTAAAAGAAACACAGAGCGGCGTTGCTTATCGGTACGCGGAAACCCGTGTGCCGTCGGGAAGCCTTGGAGGATATCATCGTCTGGCCATGATACTGATACCGGCACAACAACCTGTCGCGGCAGTCAGCATATTTTTGGAACAATGTAACAGAGCGGAGGAGGACGTGCTTACAGAGATGGCAAAAGAAATTGCGGAGTATCTTGCAAAGCAGTGAAATAAGCGGTACAGAGCATCAAAGAGTTGGAAAAATCTGAAACCTTTTCCGGAATAGTTGCAAAGCGGCCTGAAATGATGTATACTATGATATAGTTATTGAAAGTACGCCGGCAGGAGGTATTGCAATGGTAGAGGCGACCAGTTGCGGCGGTGTAGTTATATTCAGAGGGAAGATATTACTATTGTACAAAAATTATAAGAACAAGTATGAAGGATGGGTACTGCCGAAAGGCACCGTAGAGGAAGGCGAAGAATTTAAGGATACGGCTGTGCGTGAAGTCCGGGAGGAAACCGGCGTAGACGCCCAGATTATTAAATATATCGGGAAAAGCCAGTATACTTTTAATACTTCGCAGAATACGGTACTAAAGGATGTGCATTGGTATTTAATGATGTCTGACAGCTATTATAGCAAGCCGCAGCGTGAAGAATTTTTCATGGACTCCGGTTATTACAAGTTTCACGAAGCGTACCATATGCTGAAATTTGCGAATGAAAAGCAGATTTTGGACCAGGCATATAATGAGTATGTGGATTTGAAAAAAAGTAATCTCTGGGGCAGCAAAAAGTATTTTTAGTAAGCAGGGACGTCCTAAAAGTCATAGAAATGGCTTTTGGGACATCTTTTTTTGGGAAAAAACGGTGTTCCTAATTCTGTTATGTATTGTTAAAATGTTTACATTAAAAAGACTAGACAAAACTCAAAAGCATGGTAAAATAAAGAATAAGAGAAAGTAACAAATCTTGATTTTGATTAAAAAATTTATGAAGGGAGAAAGAAAATGGCGGCATTTCGATGGTTTTTAACCTATTTAAAAAAATACCGTTGGCTTCTCATTTCCGGTACGATACTGGTACTGTTCAGTTCGGTACTGCTTTTGATTAACCCGAAGATTTCCGGTCTTATTGTGGACGATGTAATTTATGGCGCGCAATATGAACGTCTTCCGAGACTTCTGGTGATTATGATTGCGGTGTCGCTCCTGCGTTCCCTCTGTCGGTATGTTTATCTGATGGAGTTTGAGGTAGCCTCGCAGGGAATGCTGTATACTCTGCGTGACGTGGTGTTCCGCAAGATGTTAAAGGAGGATTTCAACTTTTTTAACAGAAACCGCACCGGAGACCTGATGTCGCGCCAGACCGGCGATATGGACGCAATACGTCATTTTGTGGCGTATGTCATCTATCAGGTAATCGAAAATATCTGTATGTTTTTGTTTGCGTTAGTAATGATTATCATTGTATGTCCGAAACTGGCGGCAGCAATGCTGGTGCTTCTTCCGCTGACGGCTCTGGTGGCTTATTTTCAGTCGAAGACAATCCGTCCCGCGTTTACAAGGGCGCGCCAGTGTTTTTCCAGTTTAAATACATTCGCGCAGGAAAATATCAGCGGAAACAGGGTTGTAAAGGCGTTTGCCAAAGAGGACTTTGAACGGCAGAAGTTTATGAAGGAAAACGATGCCTACCGTGACGCGCAGTTAAATTCTTCTTATATCTGGATGAAGTTTGTACCGCTGTTCCAGATTATGAGTAATATGATGACGGTGGTGCTTATGCTGGTCGGCGGCGCCATGGTAATCGGAAAAGAGATGTCGCTTGGCGATATGGTAACGGTAAACGGTTATCTGTGGATGTTAAACAGCCCGCTTGGAATGGCGGGGTGGCTGATTAACGATATACAGCGTTTTAGTACATCTCTTGAAAAAATTCACGCTACATATTCGGAAGAACCGGATGTAAAAATGCCGGAACTGCCGAAAAAGCCGGACTTTGTACGGGGCGAGGTTGAGTTTAGAAACGTGGATTACTTTGCGTTTGACGAAATTATTCTTCGTGATATCAGCTTTAAAGTAAAGCCGGGACAGACGGTAGGCATCATCGGGGCTACCGGCGCGGGAAAGTCTACGTTAATGAACCTTATCTGCCGCTTTTATGACGTAACAAACGGACAGGTGCTGGTGGACGGAATCGACGTGCGGGAAATGGATTTATATTCGCTGCGCGGAAATATCGGAATCGCGATGCAGGACGTATTTCTCTTTTCGGATACCATCGAGGGCAACATTGCCTATGCCAATCCGGATGTTTCTTTCGAGCGGGTAAAAGAAGTGGCGGAAATCGCGAATGCGGATGAGTTTATTTCAAAGATGCCGGATGGGTATGACACGATTGTGGGAGAACGCGGAATCGGACTTTCCGGCGGACAAAAGCAGCGTGTTTCCCTGGCGCGCGCCCTGTTAAAAGAACCGGCGATTGTAATTTTGGACGACACGACTTCCGCGATTGATATGGAGACGGAGGCGCAGATTCAAAAAGCGCTTTCCAATATCGCGGGAAAGAAGACCGTGTTTATTATCGCACACCGTATTTCCTCCATTATGAAGGCGGACCTGATTCTGGTACTGGATAACGGAAGAATTGTAGAGCAGGGAACACATGAAACACTGCTTGCGAAGAACGGCTATTACGCGACTGTATTCCATCACCAGTACGGAGAGTTTGAGACATTTAAAGAAATACGAAGGAAGAAAGGACAGGAGGTGCAGGAATGGCAAGAAATAAGTACGACGTAGACGAAACCTTAGAGTCCAAATTTGATTTCGCGCAGTTAAAAAGGCTTTTTTCCTATGTAGGGCCATACCGCGGCACACTTGTTTTTGTCATTGTTATTATGCTGCTTTCCAGCGCCTTGGGAATGCTTCTGCCGAAGTTTATGACAAAAGTGCTGGATGAATATATTCCGAATGAGGATATGCACGGAATTGTTGTCATTTCCTGCGTTACATTGGCGATTATTGTATTTAACGCCCTGATGGTGGCAATAAAAATTAAGCTGATGAGTGAAGTGGGGCAGGGAATCATTCACAGACTGCGTACCGACCTGTTCGACCAGCTGCAGCGTCTGCCGTTTTCCTATTATGACAGCAGACCGCACGGAAAAATTCAGGTACGTCTGGTAAACTATGTAAACAGTCTAAGTGACCTGTTAAGCAACGGTCTCGTAAATACCGTAACCGATTTGTGCAGCCTGATTTTCATTGTCTGCTTTATGCTGTCAATGAACGTAAAGCTGACCCTGTACTGTCTTTTAGGACTTCCGGTTTTATATACGCTTGTGTTTGTTATTAAGCGCAAGCAGAGAAAAGCGTGGCAGCTGCAGAGCAACAAGCAGTCGAACTTAAACGCGTTTATTGCGGAAAGTATTAACGGGGTACGCGTGACGCAGGCGTTTGTCAGAGAGGATCACAATACGGGTATTTTCAACCGCCTTTCGGGAGATTACCGTAAGGCATGGATGAGGGCGATACGCTATAATTTTCTGCTTTCTCCGGTCATTGACACAATCTCTGTTTTTACCAGCGCGGCGATTTATTTTATCGGAGTCAGCTGGATTGCGAACGAAATCGGGGCGGTAACCGTAGGTATTTTGGTGGCGTTTTCCAGTTACATCGGGCGTTTCTGGCAGCCGATTAACACACTTGCTTCTTTCTACAATTCGATGCTGACGGCAATTTCGTATCTGGAACGTATTTTTGAGACGATTGACGAGCCGGTGAATATTAAGGACGCGCCGGACGCGGGCGTTATGCCGCCGATAAAAGGCAAGGTTGAGTTCCGTAATGTGGAATTTTCTTATGAAGAAGGCGTAAAAATACTGGATAATATTAATTTTACCGCCCAGGTCGGGCAGACATTTGCCATTGTAGGGCCGACCGGCGCGGGAAAGACGACCATTGTAAATCTGTTAAGCCGTTTCTATAATGTGGATTCCGGTGCGATTTTAGTGGACGGCGTGGATATTTCCAAAGTGACGATTCACTCCCTGCGTACCCAGATGGGCGTTATGATGCAGGACAGCTTTATCTTCTCCGGAACGATTATGGATAATATCCGTTACGGTAATATGGAAGCCACGGACGAGCAGGTTATTGAGGCGGCGAAGGCGGTCTGCGCCCATGATTTTATTATGGCAATGGAGGAAGGGTATCAGACGCCGGTCAACGAACGGGGAACAAGGCTTTCACAGGGACAGCGCCAGTTGATTTCCTTTGCGAGGGCGCTGTTGGCAGACCCTAAGATTTTGATTTTAGACGAGGCGACTTCCAGTATCGACACGGAGACGGAACTTTTACTGCAGCAGGGGCTGGCAAGGCTTTTGGCGGGCAGGACGTCGTTTATTATCGCGCACCGTCTTTCCACGATAAAAAACGCGGACTGCATTATGTATATTGATAAAGGTCAGATTATAGAAAAAGGAAATCATACGGAGCTTCTGGACCGAAAAGGAGAGTATTACAACCTTTATATGTCTCAGTATGCGTTTCTTGAACAGGAGTAGCAAACTTACATTCCCCCTTTTTATAACGGACAGTATACGGAGAGATTCGTATGCTGTCCAATCTTGTTTACGCTCAGTTTCCGCATTTTGTATACTTTTTTATGTTTCGTAAATTGCACGCTATTTACGGAACTTTTTAAGGTGACTGAAAAAATGCGGAAACGCGAGTGTGTACATACTATCATTTTTAATTTGGATGTGATATAATAACGGCTGTAAGCAGGAATTTGCGGAGGTATAAATATGAAAGATTTTATTTTTATTACGGGAGCAAGTGGTATAGGTAAGACTACTTTAGC
>JAFLSZ010000075.1 GCA_022510665.1 Lachnospiraceae bacterium | reverse complement strand
CTTCGGACAAATGCAAAAATAAGGCGGCGAATCTCCCCTTTTGGTTAGTCAGGTACACTAACCGCTTGTAAGAATCCGCCACGCCCGGAGCCGCCGCTTAGTGAGACAACCCCTTTTTTATGCTCTCTTCTTATCAAAGAAGAAATTTTCTTTCTATCTTTCTATTTTTCTTCTTTATCTTCCGCCGCCTTTTTGGCCAGCCTTTCTTCTCTTTCTTTCCGTTTCTTTTCTTCCAATGCCTGCTGTTTTCTTGCTCTCTTATATTTGTCTTTCAGGCGTTCTCTCGGGTCTCCCCATAACGCCGCCACAAGGCAGACACCGACACCAAACACACAGCACAAAAACAGACGGAACTTTTCGGCACCTGTCATCGGTCTTATTACAACCTCGGGAGTCTGCTCCGCGTCCTCTCCCTCTGCCGTTTTATCTTCGGCATCCTGACCTTCCGCTGTTTTTCCTTCTTCTGTTTCTCCTTCCGCTGCCGCAAAAGCGCTCCGGTTTTCCGAAAGAGCAGGCAGACACATTCCCGCAAACAGTCCAAGCAGCAAAAACAGCGGAAACATATGCTTTATAATATAAATTACTTTTTTCTTCTTTCCCACATCAAAACCCTCCGAACCGTTCTCCCTAAAAATTTATATTTCTTAAAACCCCGTGTACCAGTAAAACCGCAATCATAACACACAGCAACACTTCCTGCCACTTTCGCGGCCGTGTTGTTCCCGTTTTTATATATCGGATCATTCCGTCGATAAGAACATACGTAAGAGGAATCGAACAGAAAAAAAGTGCCGGATTGCATTTGACCGCTTCCGGAATATTTCCTTTGAGAATGTTAATACACATCCGTGTAACACCGCAACCGGGGCAGCTAAACCCTGTAACCTGATAAAAGACACAGGGAATAGCAACTCCGGTTGCCATGCAAAACAATCCATATAGCACTCCGCACAACAAAAGAACCACACTGAAAACCGTTACTTTTATCGCACGCTTCTTCATAATTATGCCAACTTGTTCAGGGAATCCTGCATTAACGCCCAAGCGATAACATCAAGTCCGAACAAAGAAAGAACCAAATAAAGAATAGCGCTGTTGCTGCTCGGTATTCCCTTCTCGTTCTTTGCCGCGTCAATCTTTTCCCCCTGCTTGTAACACCAGTACCAACCGTAAATGTGGCAGGTAACAATCGTAAGCAGAAATGCTACAATACCTGTCGTTCCCTGCTGATTGGATACCGTGTTTGTATCATCTGTCAGATTTACAAACCAAATAATACCGTAAATACCGCAGGTAACAATGGAAAGGATAATACATAACGGGATACTTTTCTGTTTTACCATTTTTATTTCCTCCTCATGTTTCAAGAAATTTTATATCTTGATAATATCACTTCTGCAGATTCACGTCAACATCTTTCTACATTTTTTTTAATTAAATCTTAAGAATAATCCTACGGAGACAAAACAACCGCAGCCGCATTTCTGCGGCCACGGTTTGAACCATCACAACTTCTTTCCCGTAAGCATTTCATAACCCGATAAATATTTGTTTATCGTTTTCTCCACTACATCCTCCGGCAGCGTCCAGTCATTGTCCGGATTCGCTTTCAGCCAGTCTCTGGCAAACTGTTTATCGAAAGAAGGCTGTCCGTGTCCCGGCTCATATCCTTCTACCGGCCAGAACCGTGAACTGTCCGGAGTCAGCAGTTCGTCACCTACAACGATATTCCCTTCCTCATCCAAACCAAACTCAAACTTGGTGTCCGCGATGATAATTCCCTTCGTCCGGGCATAATCCGCACATCTTTTATACAACGCGATAGAATACTCCTTCAGCTTCTTTGCGTATATTCTTCCCACTTCGCCAAACTGCTCCGCCAGATAATCTTCGCTCTGCTCATAGGAAATATTGGCATCGTGTTCTCCTATCTCCGCTTTCGTGGAAGGAGTATAAATCGGTTCAGGCAGCTTGTCGGACTCCCGAAGGTTTTCCGGCAGCCGTATTCCGCAGACCGTACCGTCCTTCTGATAGCTTGCCCAGCCGCTTCCCGTGATATATCCACGAACAATACATTCAACCGGAAACATTTTCAGCTTTCTGCACATCATAGTATTGCCGTCAAAGCGTTCCTGTCTGAAAAACTCAGGCATATCATTAACATCTACGGAAATCATGTGATTAGGAAGAATATCCTCCGTCATATCAAACCAAAACTTAGACATCTGGGTCAAAACGGTTCCCTTTTTATGTACTTTATTCTTCAAAATCACATCAAAACAACTGATACGGTCGGTAGCAACTATAATTAAACTATCTCCGTTATCGTAGATTTCTCTTACCTTACCTTCTCGAATCGGTTTTAAATTCTGCTCGCTCATCATTCTTTTCCCTTATATCCTTTCTCTGTTATCATAGTATCCATGCAATGCCGGTGGGGTGTTCCGCCGCTATTACAATCAAATACGGTTTCTTTCATGGTATGAAAATACCAGTCGTGATAATATGTAAACAATTCTCCTGATTTCCACGCAAACCTATGCTCCGTTTTACTCTTAACAAAAGGCTTCGTTACAAAAACATTAATTGCGTGGATACCGTTTTCATTCGTATGCGTTTTCAAATTATCTATAAGTTCGCTCCTCACCTCCGGTTTAATAAAGTGAAATATTCCGCTGCTAAAGATAATATCATAAGTGTCGTCTAAGCGGTAGTCCGTAATATCCGCTTTAAAAAAATCGACATATGTCCCACACTTATCCGCAAGCGCCTTCCCCTTTTCCAGTCCCGTTTCCGCTATATCCAACGCCGAAACTATATATCCGTTTTTTGCGAAAAATACCGCGTCTTTTCCCTCGCCGCAGCCTATATCCAACACCTTTAAGGGCTTTACGGGCGGCCTTAACTCCATAATCTCATAGCACATATGACTGGGATTTAATCCCCAATAATACTCATCATTTTTATACCGCGCATCATAATCCGCCGTTACCGCCGACCTATACCCTAACAGCGTATCCACACTCGTTCCCAGCACCGTGGCAATACACGGAAGTAAGTCTATTTCCGGACATGCCGTCCCGTTCTCCCATTTTGATACGGCTTGAAACGATACATGCAGCTTGTCCGCCAAATTTTGCTGGGTATAGCCGAGACTTTTTCTTTTATTCATAATTACAGAACCGATATTCATGCTAACCTGCCTCCTTTGGACATCCCTTACAGCATTATATTATAGCATTCCTATACGTATTTCCATAACTTGTTCGTTGAATTCGGGCTTATAACTCTACCTGCGGTTGAAATGATTTCCCGGCGCATGAAAAATATCATACCAATCATAACATAACTTTTTATATAATACAAGAAAAAGAAACAGCCGGCATTGCTTTTCCTGATTTTCTAACCTTCTCTTAATATTTCGTACAGTCTCGGCTCAAACTTCCCCGTCCGCAGCATCGCAATTTCCTCGCGGTACGGCGGAATGGCACGTTCCTTGCTCTCCGGCGTCTGTGTCACATACGGCGTTTCTAAAATCTTCGGCACATCTTCAAAATCCCTCCGGTCAACAATCTTTTTTAACGCGTCAAAGCCAATCTGTCCGAAACCGATATTTTCATGGCGGTCTTTTCTCGCGCCGCGCACATTCTTACTGTCATTGATATGAAACACCGCAATCTGTTCTTTTCCCAAAACACGGTCAAACCGCTCTATGACGCCCTCAAAATCATTGACGATATCGTAGCCCGCGTCATGCACATGGCAGGTATCAAAACATACTCTCAGCTTTTCATTATACTTCACGCCGTCATATATGCGCGCCAGTTCTTCAAATGTTTTTCCGAGCTCACTTCCCTTTCCCGCCATTGTTTCCAGCGTCACATACACCGAAGTTTCCGCGGTCAGCACCTCGTTTAACCCTTTTACAATCTGTGAAAGTCCCGCATCTTCGCCCGCGTCTACATGAGAACCCGGATGCAGTACCAGCACCCTGCTTCCCATTGCTTCGGTACGACGAATCTCCTCCCGCAAAAATTCGACCGCAAGCTCATAGGTTTCCGGCTTTACGGTGTTGGCAAGGTTAATCACATACGGCGCGTGTACCACAAACTCCGACAGGCCGTTTTCCTTCATAAGTTCCCAGCCTGCCGCAAGATTTAACTCCTCTATCTTTTTACGGCGCGTATTCTGCGGCGCGCCCGTATACAGCATAAACGTATTTGCTTCGTAAGAAAGCGCCTCCTTTACCGAACCCAAAAACATTTCTTTTCCGCTCATCCCTACATGAGAACCTATCTTTAACATAACTGCCTCCTATAATAGAATAAAGAGTTCCGTAAGCGGAACTCTCGCGCCGGGCGCGGCCGCATTTGCGGCAATTTCCTATGATATGATAAAGGCGCCCGCTGACGGACGCCTTCTCTTTTACTTTCTGTCAATCAAACAATCCGATGTTTTTGCACCTCAGTTAAAACAGAGAATCAAAAATCGAACCGGAATTCATGGAATCTGCCGGATACGTCTTTCCTGTCGATGTATAAGCGGAAGCAGCCTTCGTTGCCTGAAGTTCTGCCGAGCCGGCAAGCGCCGACGCCTTTCTTGCAAGCTTATTTACAAAGGAATTGCTTCCCTCAAAGAAATCCTGAATATCCGTCATATCTCTGCCACGGAGCACATCTTCCTTCAATGAAAGTCTGCCGTTATCATCCATCTCAATACCGAACTCGGACAGCTGACTCTTGTACTGAGCCGCAACATCCATCATCCACTTCGTCTTCTGCTGTACTGCCGGAGACGATACCTTGCCTACTTTATCCAAGGTATCATTATATGCCGAAACAAACGACTTTACTGCGTTTACAACTCCGTCGTAATCGTAGTCGTAACGGGTGGTCGTCGTTCCGTCCTCTGCCTTGTCTACCATGGTCTTCTTCGCATATAAAGAAGACGAACCTTCTTTTACCTCTGCGAGCTTCATCGCAGCGTTCTGAAGTGTCGTTGCCGCTTCCGAAACCGAAGTCAGACTCTTTGCCGAATCCGCCGTATCGGAACTGGTCTTCTGTTTTCTTATCGGCGAACTCGTCGTCTGCGTGCTCTTCGTCGTACCATCGGCATTATACTGGCCGTAGTACGCTCTTAAGAGTTTCTTGTAAGCACCGCTTCTGATCTGGGCATACTCGCCGATGAGCCCCGAGAAAGAAGATGTACTGGAAAATCCACCGAAAAACATACTGGATACATTATAATTTGACATATGCATCGCCCTCCTTGACTTTCGCTATATCGTTTCTACATAGTAACACATATTTCTATATCTATTATATCGTCATTTTTTCCGTTTTGTAAAGAGGAAATTGAAAAATTTTCCTTAATTTTTTTAAAAGGTTCTTATTACCTGAACGATATAGAACTTCAGATAATACGATTCGTCCGCCGACCACAGAATCGGATGGTCCGCCGCCTGTGTACGGTATTCCACCTGACGCAGCCGCACACGGACATCCTTTGCCGCCTGCGCAATCGTCTCTGCGAACAGTTCCGGCGTCATAAAGTGAGAGCAGGAGCACGTACAGAAGTACCCTCCGTCTTTCACCAGACAAAGCCCGCGCCGGTTGATTTCACGATACCCTTTTACCGCGTTTTTCACGGAACTGCGGGACTTTGTAAACGCAGGAGGGTCCAAAATCACCACGTCGTACTGCTGTTCTTTCTGTACCATCTCCGGCAGAAGTTCAAACACGTCCGCACATTGGAAACTTACCCTGTCGGAAAGACCGTTCAACTCCGCATTCTTTCTTGCCTGCTCTATTGCGGAAGCCGAAGCATCCACACCAAGTACGCTTCTGGCTCCGGCAATCCCCGCGTTTAACGCAAAGGAACCGGTATGCGTAAAGCAGTCTAACACATCCGCGTCCTTACAAAGCCTCTGTACCGCAAAACGGTTATACTTCTGGTCTAAGAAAAATCCCGTCTTCTGCCCGTCCGCTACATCTACCAGATACCGCACCCCGTTTTCGACAATTTCCACCTCGGTATCAAACGATTCGGACAAAAAGCCCTTAAAGCGCTCCATTCCTTCCTGTTCGCGTACCTTCGCGTCACTGCGTTCATAAATTCCCCGCAGCGTAATACCGTCTTCGGCAAGTACCTTTTTTAAGGCCTCCAAAATCACAGGCTTTAACCGGTCAATCCCAAGAGTAAGGGACTGCACCACGCAGACATCGGAAAACTTGTCCACCACAAGTCCCGGAAGAAAATCCGCTTCCCCGAAAATCAGACGGCAGCTGCTTGTATCCACTGTCCTTTTACGGTACTCCCAAGCCGCGCGCACACGCTTTTCCAAAAACGCCTCGTTAATCTCCGCGTCTTTTTCTCTGGTCAGCATCCGCACCGTAATCTTGGACTTCCGGTTTATAAATCCGGTGCCGAGGACATATCCGTCAAAATCGTGTACCCGGACAAGCGCCCCGTCTTCCGGACTGCCCGTAACCGTGTCTATTTCGTTGTCGTAAATCCAAAGCCCGCCTGCCTTCAGCCTTCTGGCCTCTCCTTTTTTTACCGTAACTACCGCTTTTACCGAAAAATCCATGCCGTCCGTCCTTTATCCTGCTTTTATCCTTCCTCTTATCCTGCTTTTATTCCGCCTCTTTCTTTTTCGGACCGGAAATAAAAATGAAAACCTTGCTGAACACATAATTCAATATTGTCACAATCACCGCAAGAATCAGCTTTACCGGCCAAAAAGCAATTTCAAGGTTCGTTACAAAAATAAAAATTCCGAGCCACTCCACGGCAAGCGTAAACAAACGTGCGGCAACAAACTTCCCGAACTTTACCGCTTCTTTCGCAGCCGCGTCTTTCTTTTCCAAGAATACCCAGTATTTATTAATCACATAGGCAAATACCACCGCCACTACCCACGCGATTACGGTAACAAGATTCTCGTCCCAGTGCAGGCAGTCGTAAAACAAAAACGATGTGACAAAATTAACCAACGTAGTCAGCACGCCAGCAATGATGTAAGTAATCGTTTCACGATTCACAAACAATTTCCAACATTTTTTGATAAATTCTTTCATAATCTCTCCATTTTCCGGTTTATTTTCCATACCGCATTATCACCGTATCAGTATAACACCCCTTTCCAAAATAATCAAGGCTTGTCTACATCTTGAGTTGCCTTCATATCATAGGGAATGTAAAGCAATTTCCTATGATATAAAAAGGACTGCCCCAGCGGCAGTCCTTCTCTTTTATTCCTCCTGCTTCCACTCCACAAAATGGTAGCTGTCCAAAATCTGAAAATATTTCGCCAGCCGTTCGTAGAGCGGCTCTGCCTTTTCACCGAACTGCTCTTTCACGGCTTCTCCG
Organism: Lachnospiraceae bacterium; assembly: GCA_022510665.1. Classification (GTDB taxonomy): domain Bacteria; phylum Bacillota; class Clostridia; order Lachnospirales; family Lachnospiraceae; genus SIG307. The sequence continues at coordinate 5,206 of JAFLSZ010000075.1, read as the reverse complement.
AGCGTTAAAATGGTTTTTCTGCCATCCAGAAGCGGCCAGACAAAACTTCCGATTTCTTCCAAATGCACATAACTTACCTTCGGTTTTTTTAAAAGCTTCTGTGCAATACGGTTCATCAGGCCGGTGTTTTGTATTTCCAGTGTCACAAGCCCTTTTTCGTCCGTATTCCAAGCAAGTCCTTCTTTCCGCATCGGGCGGCGTTCCAAATAGTTTTCCGAATTTTGCTTTTTCTTCATCTTACCTTTCTGCTTTCCTGCGCTTTTTCCAAACGGAAAACTTCAATACGCAAAGGATAATCAACGCAAATACAACCAAACTTGCAATGTCGGATACCGCCGCCGGAAGATTAAGCTTGCCGGAAATATCAATTACGGAATCAACCCCGACTACAGCAAGCAGTGCGAGAACAATACCCACAAGGCCTTCTCCCGCAATCATACCTGAACAGAACAAAATACCGTCATTGGTAATTCTCTTTTTCTCATTTTCTTCCTTCTTCATCTTATCAATTCCAAGACGAACCAGACCGCCTATCATAATGCAGGCATTCAACTGTACCGGAAGATATACGCCGATTGCGAACGGAAGCACCGGAATCCCGATTACTTCAATGATAATCGCAATAAATACACCGACAAAAACCAGCGCCCAAGGAAGATTTCCTTCCATAACACCTTCGATAATCATCTTCATTAAAGTTGCCTGCGGAGCTCCCAGCTGCTCGGTACCAAATCCGTATGCGCTGTCTAAAAGATATAATGTACCGCCGATTGCAAGAGCAGCCGCGATTACACCAATGACTTCACCAATCTGCTGTTTCTTCGGCGTCGCGCCAAGAAGATATCCGGTCTTTAAGTCCTGAGAGGTATCGCCGGCAATTGCCGCCACGATACAGATAATCGAACCGATAGCAATAGCGCTGCGCATACCTTCCGCACCGGAACCTCCCGTTATCTTTAAGATAACGGTCGCAATCAGCAGGGTTGCAATTGCCATACCCGAAACCGGGTTATTACTGCTTCCGACCAAGCCCACCATACGGGAGGACACGGTCGCAAAGAAGAAACCGAAAATAACAATGATGATTGCACCAAGAAGCGTTACCGGAATCGCCGGAATAAGCCATACCAAAATCGTCAAAACCGCAATCGCAGCCAGCACAATTTTAATGCTGATATCCTGTGCGGTACGCCCGCTGCCCGCACTGCCTTTTGCCGTTGTCATACTCTTTACCGCATCACGGAACGTACGAACAATAAGCGGAAGGGACTTAATCAGACTGATAATACCGCCGGCCGCCAAAGCTCCTGCGCCGATATAACGGATATAACAATCCCAGATAGCACCCGCTCCTCCGGCCGCAAACATCTCTCCAATCGGTACCGTTCCCGGATTCAGAACAAGGTCCGCACCAAACAGCACGATTAACGGAATCAATACAAGCCAGCTCAATACGCCGCCCGCAAACATATACGAAGAAATACGCGGTCCGCAGATATAACCGACACTCATTACCGCCGGATAAATCTGAGTTCCGATTTCGCCCGCATAGCCTTTTACGCGGAACGATACTTCGCCGGGAACCGCCCTGATACCGTCAATGATAAACTTAAACAAAGCCGCAAAGCCCATACCGGCAAATACGGTAGAAGCATTCGCACCGCCTTCTTCGCCCGCGAGGAGTACCTCGGCACATGCCGTTCCTTCCGGATACGGAAGCGTTCCGTGCTCTCTTACGATTAACGCGTTACGAAGCGGCACCATAAAGAACACGCCAAGCAAACCGCCAATCAGAGCAATCAAGGTAATCTCAATGATACTCGGCTTGTCCATAATTCCGTCCCTCGCCCATAAAAACAACGCCGGCAGAGTAAAAATCGCACCGGCTGCCAGAGACTCTCCTGCGGAACCTACCGTCTGCACAATGTTACTTTCCAAAATCGAGTTCTTACGCATAATGACACGAATCACGCCCATCGCAATTACCGCCGCCGGAATCGACGCGGAAACCGTCATACCTACGCGAAGCCCCAAATACGCATTTGCTGCGCCAAACACAACCGCCAAAAGTATACCCATCAGAATAGAAGTCAAGGTAATTTCCGGAGTTACCTTATCTGCCGGTACATATGGCTTAAATTCCTTTTGGTTTTCCATAACACACTCCATTCCGCCGTCTTACGGCATTATTTGTTATTATTATAACACTTTCGCCTTATAATCTCAATAGCTGTCTCCGCCTGTCCTTCCGTTTCTTTCGGACTTGGCAGACATTCTCAAATATGCTATTATTTAGTCATAGGATTCGGGTGGGGTGTCCGGTCGAATCCCGAAGGGGTTTTGACACGGCAAAATGCGCGGCCTATGGCAGTTTTGCTGCCGCATTGCCACAAAATTAAAGGAGGTACTGCATGAACCAGCTTACTTACACAACTCCGTCGTACGGCAGATGGAACCGGGCGCTTCCGGTAGGAAACGGCACCCTGGGCGCTATGATTTACGGAGAAAATACCTACGAGCATTTTCAGTTAAACGAGGACAGCGTCTGGTTTGGCGGCGCGCGTAACCGCAACAACAAAGACGCACTCTCGCATCTGGACGAAATCCGCTCTCTGATTTTATCCGGTCATATCGCAAAAGCGGAAGAACTCTGTAAATACGCCCTTACCGGCACTCCGCAGAGCCAGCATACTTATCAGACGCTCGGGGATATTTATTTTGACTACTGCGGACGCGTAAAAAACGGCAAAGATTTCTGCCGTACACTTGATTTGGAAACCGCGCTGCACAGTACGGTCACTACCGAAGAAAGCACCGGCATTACCTATCGGTGTGATACCTTTGTAAGCCGCGAGTATAACTGCATTGTGGCAAAATTCTCGGTATCAAAACCGGGCGCCTTGGACCTTGCCGCCTCCTTACAGCGCGGCAGCTTTTACGAAAACACCGAACACACGGCAGATTCTTTATATATTTCCGGAAACCTCGGCAGTGCCGGAATGGATTTTTGCTGCGGAATGCGCTTTGTTTCCGACGGTGCTTCCTTAGAAGGAATCGGAGAGCATCTGATAACACGGGACGCTTCCGAAGTATGTGTCTTTATTACCGCCGCGACGGCGTTCCGTTACAAAGACCCGAAAAAAACGGTGCAAGAAACCCTGTCCAAAGCCTGTGCCCTCTCCTACGGACAGCTTTACGAAAAACATCTTGCGGAGTATCAGCCTTATTTTCAGCGGATGCAGCTTTCTTTATCCTATGATACCGCACTGGACGCGCTTTCCACAGACGAACGTTTAAAACGAATCGATGCACAGCATCCGGATAACGGTCTGCTTGCCACCTACTTTTCTTTCGGCAGATATTTGCTGCTTTCCAGCAGCCGCGGAGACTGCCTGCCCGCAAACTTACAGGGGATTTGGAATCAGGACATCAGCGCCCCTTGGGGAAGCAAATATACCATTAATATCAACACGGAAATGAATTACTGGCCGGCAAACATCTGTAACCTTGCCGAATGTCAGATGCCGTTGTTTGAACACTTGCGCCGCATGCTGCCAAACGGCATCCGCACCGCTAAGGAGATGTACGGCTGCAATGGTTTTGTAGCACACCACAACACGGATTTATGGGGAGATACCGCGCCGCAGGACATTTATATCCCCGCTACTTTCTGGGTGATGGGAGCGGCTTGGCTTTGCACCCACATCTGGCGGCACTACCTTTACACGAAGGACCTCGCGTTTTTAAAAGAATATTATCCTATTTTAAAAGAAGCGGTACGTTTCTTCTTTGATTTCTTAATCGAAGTAGACGGAGCATACGTTACCTGCCCTTCCGTTTCTCCGGAAAACACCTACATTATGGAAGACGGCACACGGGGCTGCCTGACTTACGGAGCGACGATGGATAACGAAATCCTGCACGAATTGTTCGGAAACCTCCTGTCCGCCGCACCGCTTGTCGGAGAAACCGATACGGCGTTTTTAGAAAAAACCGCGGAATACAAGGCGCGTATTCCGGGTCTTAAAATCGGAAAACACGGACAGATTATGGAATGGCAGAAAGACTATGACGAAGCAGAACCGGGACACCGCCACATTTCCCATCTCTGGGCTCTGCATCCGGCGTTCCAGATTACACCGGACGCAACGCCGGAGCTTTGCAATGCCGCAAAAGTGACCCTTGAGCGAAGACTTTCAAACGGAGGCGGCCATACCGGCTGGAGCCGCGCCTGGATTATCAATATGTACGCAAGACTGTGGAACAATGAGGAATGCTATCAAAACTTACTGCTCCTCCTTCAAAAATCCACGCTGGAGAATTTACTGGACAACCATCCGCCGTTCCAGATTGACGGTAATTTCGGCGCTACTGCGGGCATGGCGGAAATGCTTTTACAGTCAAACGAGGAACGCACCGTTCTTCTTCCGGCACTTCCAAAAGCGTGGGCCGACGGCAGCGTTACCGGACTGTGCGGCGTCGGCGGCATCACCTATGACCTGACTTGGAAAAACGGAGAACTTGTCCGCGCCACCCTGCTGCCGAAAGAGGATACCACACTCGTATTGGTTTACCGGAACAACACTCAAAAACTCACGTTGGAAAGGGGCGTAACACAAACAATTAACTATGACACATATTGATAAAGCGAAAACTTTGTTTGAACAGAAATTTCATTGCTCACAAGCTGTTCTCGCTGCTTTTGCAGACGAACTTGGTATTACGGAAAAACAAGCGCTTAAATTAGGCGCGTGTTTTGGTTCCGGAATGCGTAAAGGTGAAGTCTGTGGTGCCTGTACCGGTGCATTAATGGTTTTGGGACTAAAATATGGGCAATCGGAAGCAGAGGATTTGGAAAGCAGACAGAAAACAAACGACGTTACATCGGAATTTCTTGAAATGTTCCGCGACGAAAACGGTTCATATCTATGCAAAGAATTATTGGGATGTGACTTGGGAACTGCAGAAGGAATTGAATTTGCCAGAACCCACAATTTATTTACGGAATTCTGCCCGGCCATGGTTATTTCAGCCGTAAAAATAGCAGAACATCTTATGAACAGATAATTTATTGAGATATCACTTAATGGGGCTGTCGCACTAAGCGCGGCCCCTTCTTACAAGCGGTTAGTATCTTTAATGCAAGGGGAAATTCGCCGCCTTATTTTTGCAGACGCAACACTTCACCGGACTTCCTCTAAGTGCT
>JAFLSZ010000074.1 GCA_022510665.1 Lachnospiraceae bacterium | reverse complement strand
CGGTGAATCTCCCCTTGCATTAATAGAGAAGATACTAACCGCTTGTAAGAAGGGGTACTCCTTACACAGTTAGAAAGTTATTTGTCTTTATTTATATGTCGTTTTCACATTTCTGGTGAAGGCAAGCGAGGCCATATAGGTCTCACTGTAATAGCTTCCTATCTCCGCCCGGAATTTGTACGCTCCCCTCGCTTCCGAGAGCGAGCGGGCATCTCCGCTGCGGACTTTATCCATATCAGCCTTTTTGAAAGGATATCCTGCTTTCTCAAAAAAATCCAGCCAGTCCTCAACGCTTGCGTCCGTTAACTCCTCGCCCCCAATTAACACCTCAACACCATAATCCTGAGAGCTTGGATAGTATTTTATCTCATAAATAGAACAGTCCTTAAGCTTCTTTTGGGAACTATTAAAGTTCGCAACCGTGATTTGCACCCCCGAACAATCGCAGTAGCGACCGCCGCCGTTACGCGGAATGCCGATATAATAATCTATATTGTAAATCTGCTTTCCGCTGACATTCAAAAAATCCAAACCAGGGTCAAGAACCTGTCCCGTGCTGGTGCAAAAAACAAATCCGGCATCCGATATATCCTGCATCGTATTACGCATGGAAATTTGTGTACCATTAATCTTAACATCAGGCTTGGCTCCCATAAAATTCTCCCAAATCCAATACACCCCCGACAAAATTATCGCAATCACAATAATGATGCTGATAATTTTACTCTTCTTCTCATTGGGATTCGAAGTCTTTTTGACTTCACCCTGCTGCATAGAATCATTTCCCTGAATGTTCTCTTCCATCATATTTTTCCTCCTTTTTATTTTATATAGACATCATAATGATCAACGGCTTCCTTGGCATATGCCAGACCGACGCCCGTCATCTCCCTGAAAACCTTGATGGCTGCTATTGTTTGTCCGCTGCCGATCAAATCCAAAACTTCCGCTTTCTGCTCCGCCGACAGTTCCTTTACCTTGCCATCCATATATTTTTTAAATTCCGCCGGGTCGTTACGCAAATCTACAAAGGTAGTTGTTCCGAGGCGTTCCCGTATCCGGTTTGTTTGTCCTGTGCTCTGCGGCTCCTGTGTTTCCTGCCCTGCTATACCGGCAGCCGCATTCTTTTTCGTCCCCTTCTTTCGCCCAAAGAAAAATGCAAAAACCAGCAAAGCCAATCCTGCCACAACGGAACCCACTCCTATGTAAAAGCTGTCAATCATGATATCCTTGCTTCCTTCGTCCCACAAAGGTTTTATAACATAGGGCGCCACAATTTTTCGATAATCCGTATCGCCAAAATACTCCTTTAGAAGCTTCAATTCTTTGGCTGTCAGCTTCGCCACGCGTCCATCGATCGAAAGCACCGTCTCGCTCGGAAAGGTTTCCATACTGATATCTTCACTGTCCCACCATTTCATAAGAGCCTTTGAAGCTTCATCGATTTTATTGAAATTTCCCTTCCTGCTGACAAGTACCATGTGGTCCATATAAATCCTCTGCTCATCCGACTTGATGACCGGAATCAAATAATAGCGCCACGTTACCTGCGAAGTAACATAACCATTCGTCGTCCCTGTCTTCGTTCTTTGAAGCACATAATCCACCGCTACGGACGCATCCACCGTCACGTGGTCCCCTGCATGCAGATCTTCTAACCCCACCTCCAGCGCGGAATACGCTGTTTTCTTCTCCGCCATCAGATCCATGATTCCGGCTCTGCCCATCCAAAGAAAAATCAGGCCGGTAGCGGCAATGGTCAGTCCAAAAGCTCCGCTTAAAACCTTAATAAGTCTTCTTTTGTCCTCCTTACTCACATTTTCCTCCTCCTTGTAAAACATCTCAAACAATGATGTTTTCATGCATTTTCCCACCATTAACCACATCATAACACAGTGTAGCACACCTCCTGAAACTTTGCAATAACGAATTGCCCAGAGTTTCCGCTTTTTGTATACTTTATTATATTCCGTAGATTGTACGCTGCGGAACTTTTTAAAGTAGCTGAAAAAAGTTGAAAAAATGCGGAAACCAAGTTTACAAATCTTGAAAATTCCTTTAATATTATTTATAATAATATTACCATATTATATTTTTCACTATTGGCACTACTATATCTGCGAGAACGGCAAAGGAGACGAATATGAAGATTACCAAACTACTCACCGACTGGAATTTTACAAGCAGCGGAGTCACTAAACCCGTTACCATTCCCCACGATTTTATGCTCGGTACCTCCCGGACGCCCGAGTCACCTGCCTGCGCCGATTATGGCTATTTTCAGCCTTGCAAAGGCGCCTACACCCGAAAGATTGGGAAAACGGCATCAGTCGAACATTTCTTGAAGTTTGACGGAGTTATGGGACTCTGCGAGGTGTACATAAACAACGAGCACGTGAAGTTTCATCCTTATGGCTACACGGCATTTATCTGCGATATCGGCAGATATCTGCACGACGGTGAAAACGAGCTTCGCATCGAAGTCGATGCGATGAACCAGCCTGCTTCACGTTGGTACACGGGTGCGGGGATTTACCGCGAGGTCGAGCTTCTGACATCGGAAAAGGACTATATCGGACCGTGGGGATTAACTGTGAAGGTTTTAAGCATCGACGGCGACGATGCACATGTAGAGTTTACCGCCGAGGTCATATCGGCTGAGCCGCAGAGCGCGAAGCTGACTTTCGAAGTCCCTGAAATCGGATTTTCAATAGCGCGCTCGACTTGGCTCAACACTGGCAAAAACAGCTTCAGCGTAAAAGCGGTTCTGCACGGAATAAAACGCTGGACGCCTGATACCCCTATACTCTACACCTGCAATGCCGCACTTTCGACCGCAGAATCCGCCGACACTTCTTCGAACACTTTTGGTATCAGAACCGTCGTCTGCGACCCGGAGCGCGGACTGTTGCTGAACGGCGAACCGATAAAGCTCTACGGCACCTGCAACCACCACGACAACGGCATAGTCGGTGCGGCATCCTACCGCTCCGCAGAGGAAAGACGTGTACGCATTCTCAAGGAAAACGGTTTCAATGCTATTCGCTGCTCCCACAACCCTCCTTCAGGCGTACTCCTCGATGTCTGTGACCGAATGGGTATGCTCGTCATCGACGAAATCTTTGACTGCTGGACGACGGCTAAGCGTCCCTATGACTACCACTTGTGGTTTGACAAGTACGCCAAAGAGGATATTACCGCTATGGTCGTTCGGGACAGGAATCACCCGTGCGTCATCATGTGGTCAACCGGCAATGAGATTTACGAGCGCGGGGGCAAGGGTGACGGCTATAACATCGGCAGAATGATTGCCGACACTATAAAAGAAAACGACGATACAAGGCCTCTGACCCACGCCTTCTGCATGTTCTGGGACAACTGGGATTATCACACTCTCGTGGAAAAAACTTTTGACCTGCCTGTAGACCAGCCCGACTTCTGGTGCGAAAAGATAGCTCCTCAGGCAGGGAGTCTCGATGTTCTGGGATATAACTATCTTACCTACAGAGTCGGCAAGGACGAGCAGATTTTCACCTCTCACCTTTTCATGGTAACGGAATCCTACCCGATGGATGCCGTATGGGTCAAGGACGAGATGGATAAGCACACTAAACTTATCGGCGAGTTCGTCTGGACGGGCTGGGACTATTTCGGCGAGACGGGTCTCGGCAGGGTTGTTTATGACAATGAAAACGCGTCGCCGTGGACAGTAGGGCTTGATGTCTGCCCAAGTCACATCGCAAACTGCGGCGACTTCGACATCTGCGGATTCAAAAAACCGCAATCCTACTATCGCGACGCGGCTTGGAAAAAGGGCACCGTTCATATCCTCTCGGCAGACCCCGACAACTTCGGCAGAATAAAGACCGTCTCTGCGTGGGGATTTTATGACACCGCCAGAACCTGGACATACAGCGGTAAAGAGGGAAGAACAACCGTGGTTCACCTTTACACCACTGCTGACGAATGCGAGCTGATACTTAACGGCAAGCCGCTGGGTAAAAAGTCGCCGAACGACAAAGGTGTTGCGGTGTTTGAGGTCGAGTATGCACCCGGAAAGCTCGAGGCAATCGCATATATAGACGGAAAAATCAGCGGCAGAGACGAGCTTTGCACCACCGGTGCGCCTACTGCTGTCGCAATTACTCCTGACATCACAGGAAAAAGCGGTAAGACTGACCTTGTATTTGCGGAAATAACGCTTCCTGACGAAAACGGCAACGTCTCTTATGAGTCCGACGATGAAATAACCGTTACCGCTAAAGGCGGCAGGGTCATAGGAACCGGTTCGGGGAAAATAGACGATACGCACGATTATACCGAGAACAAGTGCCGGGCATATCACGGCAGAGTTCTTGCGGCAATACTGCCTGAGAGCGACAATATTGTGATTACCGCAGCAACCGGAAAAATGTCAGCATTATGTGAGATAAAGCTGTAATCTTTTTCGTAAACTCAAAAATCCAGTGTAAAATATGTGATTAGTTAGATAAGGGCAGCACCGATTAACGGCTTCTGCCCTTATTTACATTCTAAAACCATTTACAGGGAATACTAAGAAAGTAATCATTATTTTCTTTAAAACCGATTTTTTCGTAAAAACCTTTCGCTATATCTGTCTGTACCAGCCATTCCGAGCTCCGGCAGGCGTCTCTGCACCTTTGTACCAGTTCTTTTCCAATTCCTTTCTTCTGAAATTCCGGTAAAACGGCTAAATCATAAATTACAGAGCGGAAATGCAAATCACTCAAAACCCTGACGCAGCCAACTAACCTATTGTCAATCCACGCAGAAAAAACAAAAGTCGAATTGATAAATCCAATATTGAAATTATCTATCATTTCCTGCGTTGTCACATCTTCGTTCGCCCAACCTACCGCCAAAAACAATTTATATAGTTCCTCACAAGGTAAATCTTTTTGGTTTCTATATTCTATGTTCATTTTTATGTCCTTTTCATTATTTTTCAATTATAAAGGCATATCAATAAATGATATGCCCCTTTCTCTAATCCGGTTTCTTTATCTTAATGATGGAACAAACGAATGCCGGTAAAGCACATAATCATATCATGCTTGTCCGCTGCCTCGATAACAAGGTCGTCTCTTACGGAGCCGCCCGGTTCCGCGATATACTTAACACCGCTGCGGTACGCGCGCTCAATGTTATCGGAGAACGGGAAAAATGCGTCGGAACCAAGTGCCACATCGGTCAGCGTATCCAGCCATGCACGCTTTTCTTCTTTTGTAAACACTTCCGGTTTCGTCTTAAAAATTCCCTCCCATGCACCGTCCGCCAAAACGTCCATGTAGTCCTCACCGATATATAAATCAATGGCATTATCACGGTCCGCTCTGCCGATTTTATCCAAAAACGGAAGATTTAATACCTTCGGGTTCTGGCGCAGATACCAGTTGTCCGCCTTGCTTCCCGCAAGTCTGGTGCAGTGGATTCTGGACTGCTGTCCGGCGCCGATTCCGATTGCCTGACCGCCCTTTACATAGCACACGGAGTTGGACTGGGTATACTTTAACGTAATTAAAGAAATGATGAGGTCAATGCGTGCCGCCTCCGGCAAATTCCGATTCTTTGTTACAAAATTGGAAAGAAGCTCATCATCTACCTTTAATTCGTTTCTGCCCTGCTCAAAAGTAATGCCGTATACTTCCTTTCGTTCAAGCGGAGCCGGAACGTAATCCGGGTCTATTTCAATGACGTTATAGCCGCCTTTCTTCTTTTCCTTTAAAAGGGCAAGCGCTTCCGGCGTATAGCCCGGCGCGATAACGCCGTCGGATACTTCACGCTTGATAATCCGCGCGGTACATTCGTCACAGACATCGGAAAGTGCAATAAAATCGCCAAACGAAGACATACGGTCCGCTCCTCTTGCTCTTGCGTATGCGCTCGCAAGCGGAGTAAGCTCTCCCATATCGTCTACCCAGTAAATCTTTCTCTCCACCTCCGTAAGCGGAAGGCCTATCGCCGCGCCCGCCGGAGAAACATGTTTAAAGGAAGTTGCCGCCGGAAACCCGGTTGCCTTCTTTAATTCGCTCACCAGCTGCCAGCCGTTAAACGCGTCCAGAAAATTGATATAGCCCGGTCTTCCGTTTAATACGGTAACAGGGAGTTCACTTCCGCCCTCCATATAGATTCTGGAAGGTTTCTGATTCGGATTACATCCGTACTTTAATTCGATTTCTTTCATAGTTTAATAATTTCCTTTCTTTATTTCTGTTTCCTTTTCGTTATCCCAGCGAATCGGAATGTTATATTCTTTCACCGCCGCCAGAAGCGTCCTTGCAAACTCCTCCCAGCCGTCGCTGTATACGTTGGATTTCAAAACATAGCTCCGTCCGTCGGTTATCAGTTTCAGGCGCATTCTTTCCCCTTTCTGCATCCGTACCGTTACCTTGCGGATTTCTCTCCAGGAAAAAATACGACCCTTTCCAAACAGCGGCACCAGCTTTAAGGTGCGTGCAGAATAAAACACTTTTCTGCGGACAAGGTAATACAGCACCGCCACGGACAAAAGAGCAAATCCCCACGGAATCAAATCGTACGAGTGTATGCCTTCTTTCTGCAGAGCGGCAATATACTCTTCGTAATGGCTGCCTGCCATTGCCAGAAACATAAAGAAAAGCATAAAGCCTATCACCGGCATAAAGTAATTGCCTACCGAACACTGCAGTACCCGGTCCAATACTTCCATATCCGCCTGATTCCGGCGTTTCCAGCCGCCGCCTGCCAGATAATAAAGCAAAAAACCTATCGTCAGCATCAGCACATTGATTCCCACAATGACCGCAATCCGGAAAAACAGCTCTCCAATCGGTGCTTCCTTCCCGCCAAAAATAAGGAATAAGAGGCCTATAAGCAGTCCGCCGACCAGCGCGATTCCCAATATGACAGCAATGCCCTCCAGCAGTCCTCTCATATTTTCGACACTCCTTTTTTATATGATTCCCGCTTCCTGTCTGCCTACTTATTTTTGTTTACGATTCTGGTCTCATACTTACCGGTCGCAAGGTTAATATAACGTACAAACAAAGAGACCTTATTTTCCTCGTTCAGGTTCTCCCAAAGAAGCTTGGTATACGCATCAATATCATCCGCGGTATTTACAAGCTTAGGTTCGCCTTCAAAACTGGGAAGCGGACTGCCGTCCCCCATGTAAGTATGAATAAAATGTCCCTCGCCCGCCTTCGGATTCATGTAGGCAAACGTGTAACGGTTACAGCCGCTCGGGTCACCGTTGTTGCTTTTTAAAATAGACATGGCATAGTTATATCTGCCTGCCTCCGTATGTAAGATACCGGAAATACGAGGGGTGTAATTCGGCGCGTCCGGTTCAAATTCCCTTGTGCGAAGCGCCTGTTCAAAGGTCTGCTGTTTATCCATCAGCTCGTAAATCGTGTCAGTCTGGTCGCCGTTGGTGACAATGGTCTTATTTCCGAGAACACGCACCGGCGCATAAATAATCAGACTCGGGTCCTCCATCTTAGAAGGGTCAAACGCTTCGGTACGAATCCCCTCTCCTTCCGTCACAAACACACGGTTTCTGCTGTTTTCACTTCTGCCCATAATAAAATAAGCAGTTACCGCGTACTTTCCGTTCGGAGACTTACCGATAATAATCCCTCTGCCCGGATATGAATTACTGCTTAACTCTCTTTGAATGGATTTCATTTCCATAAATGTTACTCCTTCCTCGCCTTTTCGGCATTATGTTATCAAAGATATCTTTATCATACCATTTCTTTCGATTTTCGGCAATCACATTTCTTCTTGAGTTTCTTACTTTTTACTTCCTATTCCGTCTGCGTTCCGTCTTTTTCGAATCCCTTCCAAAATACGTTCCCGGACTTTTTGGGCTTCTTCTTTGCTTTCCTCCGGCACTTCCTCTAAGCGATACCCGATTCCGAGCGCATCGTATTTTGAGCGTCCCATCGTATGATAGGGCAGCACTTCCACGGCTTTTACATTCGGAAAACCGCCGATATACTCTCCCAGACGCAAAAGTTCTTCCGCATCGTCCGTATGCCCCGGCACTGCGACGCGCCGTACCCAGACCGGAACCTGTTTCTCGGCTAAAAATTCCATAAAAGCAAACACTGCCTCATTGGAATGCCCGGTCAGCTTCCGGTGCCTGTCCGCGTCCATATGCTTTATATCAAGCAATACCAAATCCGTCACCGAAAGAAGTTCCTCGTAGTCCTTCAACGGCACACGGACGCCGTATCCCCTGATTTCTTCATGGATGCCGCTCTGCGCGGCTTCCCAGACAGTACCGTTCTTCCGGTACGGAAACACAACGCCCGACGTATCAAGACAGGTAGAAATCTTTTCTTTTTTTGCCTTTCGGAACAGGTCAATCAAAAAATCCGGCTGGCAGAGAGGCTCCCCTCCGGTCGCCGTAATCCCGCCGTTTCTGTAATAATGACGGTTTCTTCGGAAACGCCCCAACAGTTCCTCCGACGTCATTAAAACTCCCTGCCTCATTCCCCATGTATCGGGGTTATGGCAGTATGCGCACCGCATCGGACATCCCTGAAAGAAAATTACCATCCGCACGCCCGGTCCGTCCACGGTTCCGAAACTTTCCACCGAGTGAATCCAGCCCTGCATTAAATCACCTCATGGAACGTACGGGAAATTACTTCGTCCTGCTGCTCCTTTGTAAGCTTATTGAAATTCACCGCGTAACCGGACACCCTTACCGTAAGCTGCGGATACTTTTCCGGATGCTCCTGCGCGTCCAAAAGCATTTCACGATTCAATACATTTACATTCAAATGATGCCCGCCCTGTTCCACATAACCGTCTAACAGCGCCACCAGGTTATCAATCTGCGTCTTATCTTCCATGACAAAACTCCTTTCTATTCTGCCGTACCGTAATCCGGTTCCGCGTTTTGTGCCGGCGGATTACAGCAGCCTTCGTCCAGCTCAAGCGCCAAATCTCCGGAAATTACAATCGTTTCCCTTCCAAGCGCTCCCGGAACTACCGTAAAGGTATTGGAAATACCGTCCTGCGCATCCCTAAACGGAAGTTTGGAAACCGACGCAAGCGAAGCGATTGCACCGTGCTTGTCCCTTCCGTGCATCGGATTTGCGCCCGGTGCAAACGGCTGTCCCGCTTTTCTGCCGTCCGGTGTCGAACCCGTATGCCTGCCGTATACAACGTTGGACGTAATCGTAAGAATCGAAGTCGTCGGAATACCGCCGCGATAGGTATGATTTCCCTTGATATACTGCATAAAGGTATGGACTACGTCTCTCGCAATCTCGTCCACACGGTCGTCATCGTTGCCGTACTTCGGAAAATCTCCTTCCACTTCGTAATCCACCGCAATGCCGTCCGCGTCACGGATTACTTTTACTTTTGCGTACTTAATCGCGGAAAGGGAATCCGCGACAACGGAAAGTCCGGCAATGCCGGTCGCAAACCAGCGGGTCACTTTCTTATCGTGCAGCGCCATCTGCAGTTTCTCATAACAATACTTATCGTGCATGTAATGAATGATATTTAACATATTCACATAAACGCGGGCAAGCCACTTCATCATTTCATTGTATTTGTGCATTACTTCGTCGTAATCCAGATACTCGGAAGTAATCGGGCGGTACTCCGGCGCCACCTGCTTTTTCGTTATCTCGTCCACACCGCCGTTGATGGCGTAAAGAAGGCATTTCGCAAGATTCGCCCTTGCACCGAAAAACTGCATTTCCTTCCCTACCCGCATCGAGGAGACACAGCACGCAATCGCGTAATCATCTCCGTGGGTAACGCGCATCAATTCGTCATTCTCATACTGAATCGAAGAAGACTCAATGGAAACCGCCGCGCAGTAACGCTTAAACGCCTGCGGAAGTCTCGGTGACCAAAGTACGGTCATATTCGGCTCCGGCGCCGCACCGAGATTCTGTAGGGTGTGCAGATAGCGGAAAGACATCCTCGTCACAAGCGGCCGTCCGTCAATCCCGATACCGCCGATTGACTCCGTTACCCATGTCGGGTCGCCGGAAAACAGCGCGTTATACTCCGGCGTTCTGGCAAACTTCACCAAACGCAGCTTCATAATAAAGTGGTCTACAAACTCCTGTATTTCTTCTTCGGTAAAACGGCCCTCCTCAAGGTCACGCTGCGCGTAAATGTCAAGAAATGTAGAAGTTCTTCCTAACGACATTGCCGCACCGTTCTGCTCTTTGACCGCGGCAAGATAACCGAAATACAGCCACTGAATCGCCTCCTGCACATTGCCAGCAGGTCTTCCGATATCAAAACCGTAGATTTCCCCGAGCTTTTTCAAATCTTTTAACGCACGAATCTGCTCCGAAAGCTCCTCACGGTCACGGATAACGTCCGAATACATAATCGTTCTGGTAGAATTTTTCTGGTCTTCTTTATCCTCAATCAGACGGTCAACGCCGTACAGTGCCACACGCCTGTAATCGCCGATAATACGTCCTCTGCCGTAAGCGTCCGGAAGTCCCGTGATAATATGGCTGGAACGGCACGCGCGCATCTCCGGCGTATAGGCATCAAACACACCGGCGTTATGCGTTTTCCGGTGTACCGTAAAAAACTCCTCTATCTGCGGATCAATTTGATAGCCGTTATCGCTGCACGCTTTCGCCGCCATACGAATCCCTCCGTAAGGCTGTAAGGAACGCTTAAACGGCTCGTCCGTCTGAAACCCTACAATCTTTTCTTTTGTTTTATCTAAATAGCCCGGGCCGTGCGACGTAATCGTAGAAATCACATCGGTATCCATAGCAAGGACACCTCCTGCCTCGCGCTCCTTCTTTGCCAGTTCTAACACCTGTTCCCAAAGTGCTTTGGTTGCCTCTGTCGGGCCTGTCAGAAAGGATTCATCTCCCTCGTAAAAGCTGAAATTTTTCTGAATGAAGTCTCTTGTGTTAATTTCCCGTTCCCAAACGCCCGACTCAAAGCCTCTCCATTCTTCCCGCATTATTTTCTCCTTTCTTTTGCAAACCGTATTCACGCTTTCTCAACGCGACTATACTATACTATATTTTAAATAGAAACGCAATCGTTCTTTTTATCTTTTCTTTCCGAGCAGATTCACACGAATATAAGAAAACGTTTTCTCTTCTCCTTCTTCCGCCAGCATTACAAGCAGTTTCTGCAAGAGTTCCGCCGTTTCCGGATGCATCAGATGTTTTCCTTCACCCCGTTTATAATAATTCAAAGAATCTTGCTGCGTATACTTTTCTTTATTGTATACCTTGCTTGCCGCTACCCGGTCGCAAAACATCTCCAGCACATACTCAAGAGGCATCTTCATGCCCGCGAGCTCGCATTCCGCATCTTTTCTGTAATCAATCCAATATTCGTAATGGTGCTTATTCCGTCCCTTGTGATGCAGCCATGCCGTTGCCACTCCCTCGGTCTGCCGCTGTACATTATTCGGGCTGATATCTCCCCGGAAGTATTTGACCCCCACAAAAAACTCACTCGGAGAATACTTGGATAAATCATGCAGCAATCCCCGCTTATACAGGCCAAGTTTAAAACAATGCTTCATTACCATGCGTTTGTGTTTATTGATTGTATGGAGATGCCCGAAAAAACGATATACTACATTTCCCATTCTAGTTTCCTCTCATTCGCATAAAAAAATTCTGTATTTCAACATAAGTTTTGCAAAAAAAGAATGTCAAAGAGGTCCAAAATATGATATACTCTTGACAGAGATTCTATCCGCGCCGGTTTGCGGTCCGACCGCAGGGGAGGCTTTCCGAGGCGAACCGTGTGCATCCTACGGAGGGTATCAGCATGAGTATACAATACAGCTGCGATACATGCAGCAATTACCGTTATGATGACGATTACGAAGAATATGTCTGTATGGCCGGCGGTATGGACGAAGACGACTTTTCCCGTCTGGTTCAGGGTACGGTAAAGTCCTGTCCGTATTACCGCTTCGATAACGAGTACGATATCGTTAAAAAACAGATGTAGCTCAAACGGCGGCTGCCCGGTACAGACAGCCCAAAAAATCCGGCAGAATAAAGTCCTCTCATCTTTCCCGGTATTCCCGCGTAAGAAGCGCTCCGCAGATTTCGCTCTGAATCACCGGCTGGGACAGCCCGCGCATAATTTTACTGATCATTTTGTCTTTCCGCTGCAGATTTCCCGTCGCCAGACGGTACTCCTTTATAATCCGCATCAGTTCGTTTCTCCAGAGCAGATAAAGCTTTTCCTCCGTATTGTCCTTTAACGCCGCACCCGCGCCCCGCACACATTCCATCCTGTAAGTACCGTCAGAGGATTCGTAAACCTCATAAATTCCCCAATGCTTCGGCACGGTCCGCAGGGCTTCTTCTACATGGTATGTACCGGTCACAAGATAGTTGGTATCAAAAAACTTCTCATAATCCCGAATCTGCCTCGCCAGGCGCTCAAAAGAATCCCGGTCACTTTTAATTTCAAGCCCGATTAACTTTGTCCTCGTCACTAAAAGTATATCCGCACGGCTGTCACCCATGGGAAACTCCTCTAAAATCCTCGCTTCCCCGCCGCTTTTAGAAAAGCTGTCATAAATAACTTTACGGATATCTTTGTCATTTAGCCTGTACTCCTCCATGGATTTGCCGCCACCGCCTTTACTACATTTACTTCTTGCGTTTCCACATTTTGTATACTTTTTTACATTCCGTAGATTGCACAATATCTTATTTTTGTATGCGCAACGCTGCACCGGACTTCCTCTAAGAGCCGTTAA
>JAFLSZ010000073.1 GCA_022510665.1 Lachnospiraceae bacterium | reverse complement strand
ACCTTGAGTGCCTGATAGAGCTTCTTCTCAAAGGCCCTTTCCCGGAACCACTTTTTGGTATAGTCCATGTGATTATGAT
The DNA here is from genome assembly GCA_022510665.1 of Lachnospiraceae bacterium. GTDB lineage: Bacteria > Bacillota > Clostridia > Lachnospirales > Lachnospiraceae > SIG307. The sequence continues at coordinate 12,779 of JAFLSZ010000073.1, read as the reverse complement.
ATTTTGCGTCGATCAGACCGCCGATGGTCAAGCGCATGGCAAGGTGATAAAAGATGGTACCAAAGGTAACGGCCACGGAGAATAGTGGCCGAATGTCAGTTAGGGCATATGTAAGTCCTGACGTTACCAAAACCACCAGAGAAATGACCGCCACCGAAATCATTTTCTTTTTCATTGAAGTGTGCCCCCTTCCGGTTGCTTTCGCATATTACCCAGCTAAGTTCCCGTTTCATAAGTTCTTTCGTCGTCCGACATTGAAATAAAGTAGGTGATTTCTTCCGAATTTTCTCCGAAAGCCTTTGATTCAATCAGGTGTTTAAACGCAGAAGCAACCGCCTCACCAGTTTTTCCATTCCTCCCATTCCTTTATCATTTCTACTTTTTCCTCAAATTCCATGCCAAACGGTCCCATCGCCATAACTACCAGCTTGAAATACTGCTTCCCGAACGGAATTCCGATAATCGTAATAGAAAACGCCGCTCCAAGGATAACATAAAACACAATAACCGGAATTCCAAGCGTGAGCAGCCAGACAACATTCGCAACCGGATGTTTTCCGAAATTGGACTCCATTTCCTGTCCGAACGGCCAAGCCGAAAAACGCACCAGTTTAAAACACTGCTTTCCAAGCGGAATCCCCACTACCGTAGCGCACAGCAAAAGACCGAGCAACCCCCAAAACGCGACGGAAATGAATCCCCCGCAAATCAACCATAATACATTTCCTAATTCTTTCATCATCCTTCTCCTTTCGATTGGTTAAACCCGGTATACCACATCCGGCGGTTCCCATTCTTTCTCTTATCTTTCTTCCAATGCTGTATATTCGCCCTCTTTTAAGACGCTCTTATACGCCGGACGAATAATTTTATCCTGATTAATCAGTTCTTCCAGCCGGTGTGCGCTCCAGCCGACAATACGCGCCATCGCAAAAATCGGGGTGAACAATTCCGACGGAAGGTCTAACATATTGTAAATAAAACCGCTGTAAAAGTCTACATTCGCGCTTACTCCCTTATAAATGCGGCGTTCTCTTTCAATTACCTTAGGCGCCATCTCTTCTACCATCTTATAGAGACGATACTCCTCCATCTTGTGCTTTTCCTGCGCAAGCTTCTCTACATACTCTTTCAGGAGACAGGAACGCGGGTCGGAAAGCGAATAAACCGCATGTCCCATTCCGTAAATCAGTCCCTTCTTATCAAAAGCTTCTTTATGAAGAAGCTTCATCAGATATTCTTCCACCTGCGCCGGATCTTTCGTGTCTTTTACCGAACGCTTCATATCCTGGAACATCTCCACCACCTTGATATTGGCGCCGCCGTGCTTCGGTCCCTTTAAGGAGCCTAATGCCGCTGCCACCGCCGCATAGGTATCCGTCCCGGACGATGTCACTACATGCATCGTAAAGGTCGAGTTGTTGCCGCCGCCATGCTCCATATGAAGCACAAGCGCCATATCCAGAATCCTTGCTTCTAAGTCCGTATATTTCTTGTCCGGACGGAGCATCAGCAGAATATTTTCCGCCGTGGAAAGCTTTGCCGAAGGATGATGAATGTAAAGGCTCTTTCCGCGCTTGTAATGATTGTACGCACAATAACCGTATACCGCAAGCATCGGGAATACCGCAATCAACATAATGCACTGGCGCAGTACATTCGGAATGCTGATATCATCCACCTTCTTATCATAGCAGGCCAGCGTCAGCACACTGCGGGAAAGGGTATTCATCATATCCTTACTCGGCGCTTTCATAATAACATCGCGGACAAAATTGGTCGGAAGGGTTCTTGAGGCATTCAACAGCTCCTTAAAATCATCCAACTCGGCCGCCGTCGGCAGCTTCCCAAACAGCAGCAAATAAGTAATTTCCTCAAAGCCTAAGCGGTTCTCGCTTATAAAGCCGTTGCAAAGGTCGCGGATGTCTAAGCCGCGGTAACGGAGCACGCCGTCACAAGGAACTTTCGTATCCCCCTCCATACGATAAGCCGTAATATCCGAAATTTTTGTAAGTCCCGCAACCACGCCGTTTCCGTTTAAATCACGCAGACCGCGCTTTACATCATGTACCGTATAAAGGTCCAAATCAATCCCGCTGTTGCCGCGGCAAAGCTCCGCAAGTTCCTGAATCTCCGGCGAAACCTCTGTTAATGCTTTTTTCATTATCTTATCTCCATTCGTCGATTTTTCGTTTAAAATACTACCATCTCCTTTACTCGTATCCCCATTTGTTCCTTAAAACTGCTTCATGTCTTCTGTTTCTCACTTACGTTTTTACTTGTAAATCTTATCGAAATAATACCCCTATTATTATACTAACAAAAAATCCATATAAAGTCAAGGAAATAAGACGGCTCTTAGAGGAAGTCCGGTGTAGCGTTGCGCATACAAAAATCAGATATCGTTCAATCTACGGAATATGAAAAAGCATACAAAATGCGGACACGCAAGGCAACGGGCGCATTGACCGAAACACGGAAGCGTGTTACAATATACAACATAAGATTTTCTGTTTTTCAAAAAGAGAAGCGGAAAAAAGGAGAAAATACAGATATGTGGATTGCAAAGGATTGGAAAGAATATGAAGTGTTGGACGCTTCCGGCGGTGAAAAGTTAGAGCGCTGGGGCGATTATATTTTGCTGCGGCCTGACCCGCAGGTACTTTGGAATACCGAGAAATCCGCGCCGGAATGGAATGCCTTAAACGCGCATTACCACCGCAGCAGCAAAGGCGGGGGCGAATGGGAATTTTTTCATCTGCCGCAGAACTGGCTTTTACATTATAAAGAACTCACCTTCCGTTTACAGCCGTTTGCGTTCAAGCACACCGGCGTTTTTCCGGAACAGGCGGTCAACTGGGACTGGTTCGGCGAAAAAATCCGTGCCGCAAAAAAAGCCGACCCAAAACGGGAAATTAAAGTATTGAATTTATTTGCCTATACGGGCGGTGCGACCCTTGCGGCTGCAGCCGCAGGCGCGGCCGTCACCCATGTGGACGCGTCCAAAGGCATGGTAACATGGGCGAAGGACAACGCGGCTCTCTCAGGCCTTGCCGACGCTCCGATACGCTATATCGTGGACGACTGCGTAAAGTTTGTGGAGCGGGAAATCCGCCGCGGCAGCCGCTACGACGCCGTCATTATGGACCCGCCGTCTTACGGGCGCGGACCTAAAGGCGAACTCTGGAAAATCGAAGAACAGATTCACTCCTTTGTACGGCTTACGACACAGGTATTAAAAGACGAACCGTTGTTTTTCCTGATTAATTCCTACACTACCGGGTTGCAGCCCGCGCTGCTTTCCTATCTGCTCGGCACGGAACTCCGCCGTTTCTCCGGCCGCATCGCGTCTGACGAAATCGGCCTGCCGGTAAGGGAAAGCGGTCTGATTCTTCCGTGCGGCGCCTCGGGACGTTTCGAAACCCTTGCCTAGTCTCGAGTTGCCTGATGTATTAACATTATATTGACAGGGATGCTCACCGCGCTCCTGCCGTATAAATTGGAGGTTGTATTATGAAAAAAGATTCTCATGACTTAGATATGACAACCGGTGCATTACTTCCGAAAATGCTCAGATTCGCCATGCCCCTTATGGCGTCAAGCCTGTTACAGCTTTTGTTTAACGCCGCGGATATCGCCGTAGTCGGAAAATTCGCGGGAGATAATTCCCTTGCCGCGGTCGGCTCTACCGCTTCACTGATTAACCTGATGACAAATCTTTTTCTGGGACTTTCCATCGGCGCCAACGTACTTTCTTCAAAATATATCGGCGCAGGCGATAAAGAGCGCACCTCAAAAGTTGTACATACTTCCATTACCGTAAGCCTGATCAGCGGTTTGATTTTAATGGTAATCGGGTTTATTTTCGCCCCGCAGATTTTGGTCTTAATGAAATCCCCGGACAGTGTGATTCATCTTGCCGCCTTATATCTGCGCGTTTATTTCCTCGGAATGCCTGCCATGATGCTTTATAACTTCGGCAGTTCCCTGCTCCGTTCCAAAGGCGACACAAAGCGGCCGCTCTATTATTTGTCAATTTCCGGTGTACTGAATGTACTCCTGAACCTTTTGTTTGTTATCGTATTCCGCATGGACGTGGCGGGTGTGGCGCTTGCCACAATTATCTCCCAGTATCTCTCCGGGGCAATGATTTTCCGCTGCCTGACAAAAGAAAATGACGCCTTCCGCTTGTCGTTAAACAAACTTGGAATCCACCGCACAACACTCTGGAGCCTTATAAGAATCGGCGTTCCGGCAGGCATTCAGGGCGTGGTGTTCTCCCTTTCAAACGTCGTCATCCAGTCGTCCATTAACACTTTGGGCGATACCATGATTGCGGGCAGTTCCGCGGCCGCCAATATTGAAGGCTTTGTCTGGGTGTCCATGAACTGTTTCCATCAGGCGGCGCTGACCTTTACAAGCCAGAATATCGGAGCAAGAAAATACTCCCGCATTAACAAGATACTGCTCCGCTCCCAGCTCTGTGCCATTGCGGCAGGCCTGTTTTTCGGAAATCTTGCCGTTTTCTTCGGACCGACCTTACTTAGCATTTATTCCAACGAGGCGCCTTCCATCGCCGCCGGAATGGTGCGTCTTAGAATTATCGGGCGCACCTACTTCTTCTGCGGCATGATGGACGCTATCGTCGGCTCTATCCGGGGCATGGGCTACGGCGTTACCCCTACCATCGTTTCCATGCTGGGCGCCTGCGGACTGCGTATCCTCTGGATTGCAACTGTTTTTCAGATTCCGCAGTACCATACGCCGGAATCATTGTTTATCTCCTATCCGGTATCCTGGCTCATTACGTTCCTCGCACATCTGGTATGTTTCCTGATTATGCGGAGAAAGTTCCCGAAGCAGGATGAAGCTCTATAACTTCTGCTTTTATTCCGCTCCATGCGGACAGCTGTTCCGGCATCTCACACAGCATCTGTTTTTTCTGTCTGGTAAGATGTTTGATATACCATTCGGATTTCAGCGCCATAGAACGGTTTTCCACACGCCAGAGGGCAGCAACTGCCTCCGGGGTGTGGTTTTTTGTATATTTTGCGCCCTTTTTCCCGCCGTCCGTATGCTCCGCAAGTCTTCTCTCCATATCGGTCGTAATTCCGGTATACAGTGAGCCGTCTGTACAGCGAAGCATATAAACGTAATAACATTTTTCCTGTTGATTCTGTGTTTTCTCCACTTTACCGTAAATCCTAGCCCTTATAAGCAACTACTTCGATTTCAAACAAAGCTCCCTTCGGAAGTGCGCCTGCCTGTACGCAGGAACGTGCCGGAGTCTCGCCTTTGAAATACTTTGCATAAATCTCATTGATTTTAGCAAAATCGTTAATATCTGCCAGAAATACCGTTGTCTTAATTACATCAGCGAGAGTAGCATCTGCTGCCGCAAGCACCGTCTGAATGTTTTGCAGCGCCTGTTCCGCCTGTGCCTCTACCCCCTCTGCCAATACTCCGGTTTCCGGAATAAGTCCGATCTGACCCGAAGTATATACAAAGTCTCCTGCCTGTACCGCATGTACATATGGTCCTACTGCTGCCGGTGCCTTTTCTGCGTGAATCGTCTTTCTCATTTTAATTTCTTCCTTTCTTGTTTCCTTTTATTAGTTTTTATTGGTTTTTGTTGCTTTTTGTTATCTTTTGTTGCTTTTATTTAAATTCCTCCCGGTGTTCTTCAAAAAAGCAGTGATACAGCTGTACATTTTTTAACTGCGTCCACTTTTTCGGCCGAACCGGAAGGGTATCTAAATCATAAATCTTCGCGCCCTTCATTGCCAGCAGAAACGGAGAATGGGTAGAAATTACAAACTGGCAATTCAAATGTGCCGCCGCGTCCTCTATAAACTTTACCAATTCCAGCTGCCGTTCGGGTGAAAGGCTGTTTTCCGGCTCATCCAAAAGATACAGCGCGCTTTCCTCCACCTTTTCCTGAAAATAACGGAACGCGTTTTCCCCGTTGGAATGTTCCCTGATATTGTCCATCAGGTTTTCCCGCACATATTTGGACTGTGTTTTTCTGCGTGCCTGATTTACCTTTTTCAGCCGTTCAAAATCCTCCATGGTGCGATAATGGAAATCCGAATACTTGGCATCCAGATATTCCTGAAACAGCGCCTCCCGCTTTGTGTTAATTCCTTCGTTTAACGTGCGGACATTTAACATATAGTCAAATACATCATCACTTGTGATAATTCTGCTGGTTTCCGGCAAATCTCTGGCAAGGGAAAACTCACACAGCTTTAAATAATCTCCGAAAAAATTAGAACGATTATACAACGCCTCCCGTTTCAAGGAAAGTTTTTCCGCCAAAATATTTAAAATCGTTGTCTTCCCGGAACCGTTGCCTCCATACAGTATGGTGATATCCTCAAAATTAAGAATGGATATCTCCTTTTCCGAAACCTGCCCAAACGGATAGTAGGAATCATAGCAGGTACGCTTTTCGGCAGAAATGACGTCAAACTCCTCGTCTCCGTCCGGAAAGGTAAATGAATTTAAATAAATCATTAAACGCTTCTCCTATGCGGTTATGCGGCGAACATTACCAGAGAACGCCGTATCAGCCTTTATAAAGTATCTTATAAGTTATCCAGTACAATCGTAAACGGCCCGTCGTTTAAAAGTTCCACTTTCATATCCGCACCGAACTCGCCGGTCTGTACCGGATACCCTTCCCGTCTGCAGCAGTCGGCAATATATTCGTAAAGCTCCTCTGCCAACGCCGGCGCTCCCGCGCAGATAAAGGACGGACGGTTTCCTTTCCGGCAGTCCGCGTACAGCGTAAACTGGGAAACCAGCAACAACTCGCCGTTTACATCCTTTAAAGAAAGATTGGTCTTTCCCTGCTCGTCCTCAAAGATGCGGAGTCCGAGGAGCTTCTTTACATACTTGTCGGCAACCTCCTTCGTATCCTCCGCCCCTACTCCTATCAAAACCATAAATCCGCGTCCGATAGCGCCGATACATTTCCCGTCTACCGTTACGCTTGCTTTTGTCACTCTCTGAATTACAAATTTCATAATAGCCTTCCTTCTATACTACAATTTCAGAAGCGGGTTTTGTAAATTTTTATAAATTCTTGTAAATCAAGTCTACTACTCGTGTAGAATAACACTCCTGCTTCTAAACAGAAATCACATATTTATCATAACATATTTTTACAATATAGCAAGAGAGAAAAAACTTTCCCGAATTTTTGCATTCGTCCGAGAAAGTGCGTTTTTAGCAAAGTCGGATTACAGGGCTTACAGGTCAACCGGGGGTTGAAAAAGTTCGTTTGGCAGTATATTGTCAAATTGCTTTGTAAGTAGTATAACTGACTTACAGGGCAGGCACCGTCTTAATCCTTAATCAAAACTGGAGGTATCTTATGAACATTGGAGATAAAATTAAAGAACTTCGGAAACAGCGCGGTATAACACAGGAGCAGCTTGCAAACAGCATCGGCGTTTCCTGCCAGGCAGTCAGCAAATGGGAAAATAATATCGCGCTCCCGGATATCACCCTCGCTCCGGTTATCGCGGGATATTTCGGTGTTTCCATGGATATACTGTTTGATTTCAGTTTAAAGGAAATTGAACTTGCCGTCAAAGCCATAACCGATGAAGCTTGTAAATTCAGAGAAAGCGAACCGGCAAAAAGCAGAAAAATTCTGGAAGAAGGTCTAAAAAAATACCCTGACAACGAAATTCTGCTTAATCATCTGCTGTATGTTTTAAACTACACGGAAAATCCCGATGAAACTATCGCTGCCGCAGGCAGTTTAATCGAGAGAGCAACGGAAAGCGGCAGAAAATACGACGCGCTTCGTTTCCTTGCCTACGCATATAAAGCCAAGGGTGATTTAAAAAGCGCGGAAGCGGCAATCAATCAGCTTCCCGATATTTCTTTTACAAAACTAACCGAAGCCGCATATCTCTTTGAAGGAAAAACCAAGTTTGAAGCGGCAGAAAAACAAAAGTGGATTTCTTTTGAAAATCTGCTGCAAATGATGTGGAAACTGGCGGAATGTTACGAAGCAGACGGCAAGATTTCAAAAGCCATCGCAGAAACCGAAAAGCTCCTTTTGCTGATACCGATTATAGAAAACAACAGCTTTGACATCTATATAGAGTATTTCACCAAACAACTTTCAAGATTAAAGGCAAAGCAATAGAATAAACAGAAAAAGAGGCCGCCTTTAAGTAGGTAGCGATATAGAAGTATTCTAAATCGTTACAGACAAACACAGCGGAATATGCAGCCCCACTGCATCGAAAGGTGCGGTGGGGTTTAGTCTTTCTAACGATTCTTGCACAGAGGGCACTCCCCTCCGATTTTTTCTTTCAGCGAGGTAAATCCAAAGCTGAAAAGAATAAGCTGCTCAAAGTAGGGGCAAATCCATTCCAAAGCCCACTTGCCCTCGGAGCTGACCTGTGAGCAAAATTCCCAAAGCCGTTTCGATTTACCTTGCCTTACTAACCGAAAACGGTCGTGAGCATTTTGCGATTTCCCTATGATGTTCACACCAAAGTCCGTTTCAGCATCGGTTTTTTATTCGGCACTTCGCAAAATCCTAAAAAGCTAAAATGAGCGTTTAGGCTATAAGTAGGGTAAATGGGAAAAATCGCTCTGTATCCGTTTGAGTTGGCGAGGGGATAATTGGACACAACAGAAATTTTACCGCGAAGAACATTGACGGAGAATTGAGCTGCTTGGCTTTTGATATCTTATGGTTGACTTTTCCGCCATTGCGTGATATAAGTAGGAAAAGCGGTAAACTTATTGAAAGAAATCGGAATTTAGAGGTTAGTATAATGAGAGAAGAATTGGATTACATAGTGAAAAAGCACAATTTAATTGATCGCACTTTTAAAAGTTTCTGGCATAATTATGACTGCTATCTTGAGGAAGAATCAAAAGAAAGCAAAGAAGTTGGATTGTATGACAGGGATTCAATCAATGCTGAATTATATGGATATGCATTTTGTGTAACAAATGAATTGGATTTTGATTGTATCAAAGTGTATATTGAGATTTTTCTGAAAGGAAATAATGTGCGTTGTGGTGATTATTGGTGCATATATGATCTTGATGGAAATGAATTCGATGATTACTTTGTAATTGAATAAACTCTGATTTGTCTCCCAAACCGAACACCTACTCCCACACACTGATCTACTCGGTTGTATTCTCCCCGCGCCCTCCTCGCGCTCCCCTCTGAAAAAAAGGCATTATCGACTTATGCGGTCGGTAATGCCTTTTCTTATTTTCTGTGCTTGCCGCGTAAACTTTCCCACGCAGCCTTTCAAATTTGAACTTAAAACTTCTTTGGTGCTACCGAGACTTTGGCAGCCCCTTTTTTAACGTTCTATCTCACGCCTTATTTTCGGAACCAAACAAGGTAATCTTCTCACGAACAGTCGCCTTGATTGCCTCAAAGCCCGGTGCAAGAAGCTTTCTCGGGTCAAATCCCTTGCCCTGTAAATCCTTGCCTGCCTCAATATATTCACGGGTCGCAGCCGCGAAAGAAAGCTGGCACTCCGTATTTACGTTAATCTTCGCTACGCCGAGAGAGATTGCCTTCTTAATCATATCTTCCGGAATACCTGTACCGCCGTGTAATACGAGCGGCATCTCACCGGTTAATTCCTGAACAGCCGCCAAAGTCTCAAAGCTGAGACCCTTCCAGTTTTCCGGATACTTGCCGTGGATGTTTCCGATTCCTGCCGCGAGCATCGTTACGCCAAGGTCCGCGATTGCCTTGCACTCCTGCGGATCCGCACATTCGCCCGCGCCGACTACGCCGTCTTCTTCGCCGCCGATGGAACCTACCTCTGCCTCTAAGGACATTCCTTTCTCGTTACAAATCTTAACGAGCTCGGTCGTCTTCGCGACATTCTCTTCAATCGGATAGTGGGAACCGTCAAACATAACGGAGGAAAAACCTGCCTCGATGCACTTTAAGCATCCTTCATAGCTGCCATGGTCAAGGTGAAGCGCTACCGGAACGGTAATCTTTAACTCTTCCATCATGCCGTTTACCATCCCTACAACGGTCTTGTAACCGGTCATGTACTTTCCCGCACCCTCGGATACACCGAGAATTACCGGAGAGTTCATTTCCTGTGCGGTCAAAAGGATTGCCTTTGTCCACTCAAGGTTGTTGATATTGAACTGACCTACGGCATACTTGCCTGCCTTTGCTTTTTGAAGCATTTCTTTTGCTGATACTAACATATTGTCTCCTCCTTTTTGCGTGTTCGCACTTTTTTCCGGAATGTCCGCTTATACGGGCACTCCGGTTATTTTCGGTACGCGTTCGCGTACTTTATGACATTATTCCCCGTTTCCTACAAACTCCGCCGCGATTTCATCATCTACCATGGAATCGTCCTCATCTGCCTCGTCAAACCCGTCAAATTCTCCGTCCAATTGAACCAGGTCCTCTTCTAAGCCAAACTCCTCCATTTCCTCTAACTCCTCAAAGTCTTCGGAAACTTCAAACTGCTCCTGAAGGTCGCTGTCCAGCTTTACATTGCGGTAACGTTTCATACCGGTACCTGCCGGAATCAGCTTACCGATGATAACGTTTTCCTTTAAGCCGATTAACGGGTCAATCTTTCCGTGGATTGCCGCCTCGGTAAGAACCTTCGTGGTCTCCTGGAAGGAAGCCGCAGACAGGAAGGAATTTGTCGCCAGGGAAGCTTTCGTAATACCGAGCATTACCTGCTTTCCTTCCGCCGGTTCACCGCCCTCCGCGATAACCTTCGCGTTTGCGTCCTCAAAGTCGAGAATATCTACCATCGTTCCCGGAAGGAACTCCGTATCTCCGTTGGATTCTACACGAATCTTCTTTAACATTTGGCGTACAATCACTTCAACGTGTTTGTCGTTAATTTCTACACCCTGTAAGCGGTAAACGCGCTGTACTTCCTGAAGCATATAGTCCTGTACCGCACGCACGCCCTTAATCTTTAAGATATCATGCGGATTGACGCTTCCCTCGGTCAGCTCGTCGCCGGCTTCAAGCTCCTGTCCGTCATAAACCTTAATTCTGGAACCGTACGGAATCAGATAGGTCTTGCTTTCCGCAGTCTCCGCGTTGTTGATTACAACCTCACGCTTCTTCTTGGTGTCCTTAACGGTAACCGTACCGCCGAACTCGGCGATAATCGCAAGTCCCTTCGGCTTTCTTGCCTCAAACAATTCCTCGACACGCGGAAGACCCTGCGTAATATCATCACCCGCAACACCGCCGGTATGGAAGGTACGCATCGTAAGCTGTGTACCCGGCTCACCGATAGACTGCGCTGCGATAATTCCAACCGCTTCACCTACCTGTACCGCCTCGCCGGTTGCCATGTTCGCGCCGTAACACTTTGCGCAGACGCCGATATGGGAACGGCAGGTAAGCACGGTACGAATCTTTACGGTAGCCGCCATGCCCGCTTCTTTAATCTTCTTTGTCGCTACGATTCTCGCGGCGCGCTTCGGCGTAATCATATGATTTGCCTTAACAATCATATCGCCGTTATCGTCATAAATCGTTTCACAGGAACAGCGTCCCGTAATACGTTCTTCTAAGCTTTCAATTACTTCCTTTCCGTCGTTGAACGCCTTAATCCACATACCCGGAATCTCGTCGCCTTCGCCGCGGCAGTCTACCTCGTGGATAATCAGCTCCTGCGAAACGTCTACCAGACGGCGGGTCAGATAACCGGAGTCCGCGGTACGAAGCGCGGTATCGGAAAGACCCTTTCTTGCACCGTGTGCGGAAATGAAGTACTCAAGTACGTCAAGACCCTCACGGAAGTTCGACTTAATCGGAAGCTCGATGGTACGTCCCGACGTATCCGACATAAGACCACGCATACCGGCAAGCTGCTTAATCTGCTTATCGGAACCTCGCGCTCCGGACTTTGACATCATGGAAATATTGTTGTAACGGTCCAGTCCGTCAAGCAGCGCCGTCGTAATTTCATCGTCGGCACGCTTCCAGGTATCAATTACTTCCTTATAACGCTCCTCTTCGGAAAGAAGACCTCTGCGGAAGTTCTTTGTAATCTGTTCAATCGTTGCTTCGGCATCCGCGAGAATCTGCTTCTTCTGCGGCGGAACGGTCATATCCGCAATGGATACGGTCATCGCGGCTCTGGTAGAATACTTATAACCGAGAGACTTAATCGCATCCAGCGTTTCCGCAGTCTTTGTCGCGCCGTGAATGTTAATGCACTTTTCCAGAATCGGCTTTAACTGCTTTTTGCCGACCAAAAAGTCAACTTCCGGCAAAAGGGCATTCTCCGGCTTTGTACGGTCTACAAAACCAAGGTCCTGTGGAATAATCTCGTTAAAGATAAAACGGCCGAGCGTGGACTCAATAATCCTCTTTTCTTCCGTCCCGTCTTCATTGATTCCGGTTCTGCGTACCTTAATCATGGCGTGAAGCGTAATTTCGCCGTTCTCGTAAGCAAGAATCGCCTCATTGACGCTCTTGAAGAACTTGCCTTCGCCAAGGTCGCCCGGCTTATGCAGGGTCAGATAATAAATACCAAGCACCATATCCTGAGACGGAACCGCAACCGGACCGCCGTCGGACGGCTTCAAAAGGTTATTCGGAGAAAGCAGGAGGAAACGACACTCCGCCTGTGCTTCTACCGAAAGCGGAAGGTGAACCGCCATCTGGTCGCCGTCAAAGTCCGCATTGAATGCGGTACAAACGAGCGGATGGAGCTTAATTGCCTTACCTTCTACCAAAATCGGCTCAAACGCCTGAATACCAAGTCTGTGCA
>JAFLSZ010000072.1 GCA_022510665.1 Lachnospiraceae bacterium | reverse complement strand
ACCGGCTCTAAGAGGTGATTCCGGCTCCGCTAAAAACGCGGTCCTACGGACAAATGCAAAAATAAGATAGCGTGCAGACTATGGAATATAAAAAGTATACAAAATGCGGGAACTCAAAAATTTCTTAAAATTTTTTTCGCTTTGCTATAAAGTTTCGTTTCGGCGCATCCGATATAGTTAGCGTAAGGACAAAGCACTTGTCCAAGCGGAGAGCCCAAGCGGCTTTCCCGTGAGGCAGGGACTCAAATCCTAGGTGAGATACCTGCCGAAACAACAACAAACTCAAAGGAAAAGTGACCCGAAAGGATTCGGGTGACTGCATCCCCTCACAGTGAGCGGATGAAACCAATATAAGGAGGTAGATTTTATGAGTATGGTAGTTCAACACAACATGCAGGCAATGAATGCCAACAGACAGTTAGGAATCGCATCAAATGCGTGGGCTAAGTCCACAGAGAAGCTTTCTTCCGGTTACAGAATTAACCGTGCGGCAGATGATGCAGCAGGACTTGCAATTTCCGAGAAGATGAGAAGCCAGATTCGTGGTTTGAACCAGGCTTCCACCAACGCAGAGGACGGTATCTCTCTTATCCAGACCGCAGAAGGTGCTCTTAACGAGTCCCACTCCATTCTTCAGAGAATGAGAGAGCTCGCAGTACAGGCAGCCAACGGTACCGAGACTGATGAAGACCGTTCCAACCTGCAGGACGAAATCGCACAGCTTCAGGAAGAGTTAGACCGTATCGCTGAGACGACCGAGTTCAACACGATGAAGCTTTTGGACGGTTCTTTCAGCGGATATGCAGCAGGTTCCACCGGTTCCGGTCCTAAGTACGGTGAATATGACGGTGGTCTTGGTGCATTCGTAACCTCTGATGTATTCGGCGTTAAGGTTGCGTCCAACACCAATGCTACGGAAGGCGGCGAGTCCGCGACATGGGATGCTGCTGGTACGACATTAACCCTGAATCTTGCCAACGGTAAGACCTATACGCAGGAGGAGATTGACAATCTTATTAAGAACGCAAAGCAGGAGGATTCCCTTGCAGACAGAAGGAGCCCGGCAAATGTTAGCGTGAAGTTAGCAAACGGCGTATATACTGCGTCGGCGGATACAACAGGCGTAGCAACCGTTGCGGGTAAAAAGGCAAAAACGACAGACGGCGGAACAGCGATTACCACTGATACGTCTAAGTTTGTAGGCTCAAATAAGATTGAGATTACCGCGAACAAGTACGGCAAGGATATGAACATCACAATTACGCTCTCTTTTGATGCGGAAAACGGCGAAGAAGAAGTAAAATTAGCTACTGCGCCGACCTATGATATGAAGGGAGAGAATCTTGACGCAGCAGTTACACAAAACGCAAGCTATACCGTAAAGCTGTTGACCGGTAAGGAATATACCGCAGAGGATATCGAAAAGATTCTGAAAGAGGCTGGTATCGACGTATCGGTTAAGTTAAGCGGAACCGATACTCCGGGTACGGATGAGCCGAATACCATTATGGTAACGGATAAGAATCTTGCTGCAGTAGACCTCGCGTTAACAGGTGGTACAGGTCTTGGCGATGAAGATGCGTTCTTTACACAGCCAAACTATGACACCACGGCAGGAAGCGACGGCATGACGCTTCAGGTTGGTGCAAACCAGGGTCAGACCATCAGCTTCAACATCAACAACATGAATGCGATTTCCCTTGGTGTAAACGGCACGAATGTACGCGTAGATGAGCAGACGAAGGCTGCAAGTTCTATTTCCGCAATCGACAAGGCAATCGAGAAGGTTTCCAAGCAGCGTTCCGCACTCGGTGCTGTTCAGAACCGTTTGGAGCACACGATTGCAAACCTTGATACGGCAGCAGAGAACCTGCAGACCGCTGAGTCTCGTATCCGTGACGTTGACATGGCTGAAGAGATGGTTGAGTACAGCAAGAACAACATTCTGTCTCAGGCTTCCCAGTCCATGCTGGCACAGGCGAACCAGGCAAATCAGAGCGTTCTTTCCTTACTTGGCTAATTGCCTCGCAGGTGAAACGCGACATACGCATAATTGGTTTTTGGAAAGGGGGCGCGCACCTAGGAGTGCGCCCCCTTTTTCCGGTTTAAAAAAGAGGCGGCAGTGTTGTATAGGAATTTTCGTATAAGGAGTTTTGGTATGAGTGAGAAAAAACCGGTATTGAGTATTTCCATGTTGGTATCCAACAATCGGAGGGATACGATTGAAAAGTGTATGGAGTCGTTGGTTCCGCTTAGAAAAAGCGTACCGAGCGAGTTGATTATCGTTGATACGGGCTGCACCGACGGTTCCGTTGAGATAGCGGAGAAATACGCGGATAAAGTGGTGCGTTTTCCATGGTGTAACGATTTTTCCGCCGCGCGGAACGCAGGACTTAGAGAGTGCAGCGGCGAATGGTTTTTGTATCTGGATGATGACGAGTGGTTTGAAGACGTAACGGAATTGACGGAGTTTTTCCGAAGCGAAGAACGGAAACGTTACGACGCATTGTGGTATTTGCAGAGAAATTATGATAATTTTGAAGGAACGACATGGGTGGATACTTATGCCGGCAGAGCGGCGAAGCTTACGCCGGAAACAAGGTTTTGCGGCAAAATCCATGAGGTGCTTGAGCCGTTGCCGAAAATGAAAATGATTAAGAAAACAAAGGCATATGTGCATCACTATGGCTATGTATATAAAAGCGAAGAAGACAGGCAGAAACATATGTTGCGGAACTTTACGCTTTTGGAGGAAGCGGTAAGGGAGCATCCGGAGGATATCCGTATATGCTGCCAGCTCGTACAGGAGTATCGGGCGGCGGAGCGGTGGGAGGATGCCGAAAGGCTTTGTGAAACGACATTAAAACACACGAAATATGCCGTGACAAATTCTTTTGTGCAGTTTCTTTTGGTTACTCTGCCTAAAATATACAGGGAAAAGGAAGCTTATGCACAGGCCCTGGCGGAGTTGGAACGCATAGAGCGGGAGGAAACGAGGCTACATCATCAGACAAAGCTGGTGCTTTTTTATGAAAAAGCGGTTGTATTTGGAAAAACGAAGCGGGAACAGGAGTTACAGCAGGCATGTATGGCATACCTGGAGGAGTATGAAAAGGATGACGGGGAAAATGCGGAGGGAGTTCCGACAATGGATTTTGCAGAGTATATATCGCCGCATCTACGTCAAAGAGTAGTGCGGTTTGGAATCAGGAGTATGCTGCGAAGCGGGGAATATACTTTTGCGGAGCGCTTTTTTGAAGCGGCAGACTGGAACGAAGGGAATGAACTGCCGGAGATGGTTGCCGCACTGTTTTTGGTATACAGTGAAACTTGTGAAAGAAGTGAGAGCGGCAGCACACTTTTGAGGCAGAATCTGCCGCGCGTTTTACGGAATAAAGATTTGGAAACCAATGTTTTTGCCGAACTTTGGCGGCTTTGGTCCGAGAGGGCGGCTTCATGGGCGCCGGGAAAGCGGGAGGAGTTTCTTGCGGATTTGGAAAGTCTGGGGCTTAGGAGCGGAAATTTTTCGTATTTTCATCTGCTTTTCACGGAGGAAAAAAAGATTACGACGCCGCGGGATCTGGCGGATTATTACGAAAAGAGCGACCGGAAGTATGACGCGGAGGTATCGGCGCTGCTTTTTTGGAACGCAGAACTGTTTCCGCGTGTGTCGGAAATGACTTCGTTTGAAGATTACGCGGAAGGAGTTTCTTTGCTGCTTGCAGAAAAGGACGAGGCGGAGGTGGAAGAGCTTTGGCAGCGCCTTCCGGAAGTTTCGTCATATTATCCGGAAGCGAAGATGAATTTTTGGAAGTACGCCGTAATGGCAGCCGCAGGGAGGCGTATGTTACTGGAAGCGGAGAGAACGGAGAATACCGAAGCCGCAAAGACCGAAATACGTGCCCGGTTGGAAACGTATATTGCGGCGGTCAAGCAATATTACGGAAATATTGCAGAGCCACAGACGCCTGATGCCGAAAGCGGCATACTTCCGGACGAGGTTCGCTTTGCCCGCGCAATGGAGGATGTGCTGTCCACGGAAGAGGATAGGGCGACATGGGGAGAAAGAATCAAACAGATAGCGAAAGAATATCCGCCAATGCTTCCGGTACTCCGTGCTTTGCTAAAAGAGGAAAAAGAGCGGAGGGAACAGAATACGCAGAATCCGCAGAGACAGCAGGACGCACAGAATACGCGGAATGCGCAGAACATGCAGAACGCACAAAACGGCGAATCTTCCGTAAATAGTGCGCAAAAGGAGCTTCTTGCGCTGGCGGCACAGTTAAAGGCGATTGTACGCAAACAGCTTTCGGAGGGAAAGACAAAAGAGGCAAACGCTATTCTTGCCGAACTTGCCGTGATGCTGCCGGACGATGAAGAAGTAAAAGAATTGCTTAAGGGTGTCCGTAATAAGTAAAACAGCGGCGCTCTGTTTACGTCACAAGAGTTGTGTATTCCGCGCAAAGCAATTCTCGATGACATAAAAAAAGGATACCGTGTCCCGATAGGTTGTTTTTAGTGGAACGGTATCCTTTTATAGGCAATATTACTACTTATTTGGCCAAAGCAGAATTTGCGGCCTGATTCTGGAAAGCATCCTGCGCAGCATCTGTCATGTCACCGGAACTCGAAGTTTCTTTTGCCCAGTTGCGAATCTTCTCGGTTGCGCTTTCTAAGGTTTTCTGGCAGATAGAAGGAAGCTTATCGCCCCAGGACTTGGTAGCCAGCTTGAAGCCCTTTTCCATTGCCTTGATTAAAGTCTCTGCTTTAGAGGTATCTCCGTTGGAGATTGCCTTGGCAAAGGAAAACAGACGCTCTGAAGTCTGCTCAACGCCCCAGTAACCGTCCTCGGCAATATCTTTCTGTGCCTGTGCGCGTATTTCCGGGGAAACATTAAGCTTTCCTGTACGAAGCAGTTCATACATCTTGCTGTCGGTCAGCTGACTGATGTTGAATGTATGACTCTGCTTTGTAATCATACTCTCAACAAGAGAACGGAGCTGGTCGCTGCGCTGCTGGGCATCTGCCTTTAACTGTGCAACAATATTCTGATTCTCTTTGCTTAATGTGACATAGTTCTTGTTCTTGGAACTGTTGCGGGCAGCCTTGCCGGAACTGTTTTTTTCGTAAACAGCGGCAGAAGTATCAGCCGCTTCGGCAGCGGACTTTGTTTTAGTCTCGGTTGCTTTGGAATCGGACGTCTTCTGATAGGTTTCCGTAGCCGGATATGTGCCGGTTGCCGACGTGATTTGATTTGTACTCATAGTCAACCCTCCTTGGTTATTAGATTGAAAGGGGAAAACGCCCTGCGAGTCCTTCGCTTTAACGCGGTTTCCGTTTGAATGTTACGGTGGAAAAAGAATCCACCTCTCTCTGTTTTATATATCGGCGATTCTTTTTCCAAAGTTTATAGCAAAAGAAAAATTTTTTCTTTTTTAAGCTTCGTATAACTTTTTAATGTCCTCCATACTGCCGCCGGCAAGTTCGCCGTCAGGCAGACGGCGGAACTGACTTAAAAATTTCCACGCGTTTTCACAGCTGTGATGTCTTACTTCATGTCCCTGATCGCTGACACAGCCGAAAACACAGTAACAGCAGCCGTTTTCACTTTCAAACAAATTCAGGGTCAGGACGCTGTTACGCACGGTATCTTTCAATTTACATACAACATCGCCGTCGATGCCCCAAATCGGATTTGCCCAGCTGTCTTTTTCCTCATATTTTACGTTATATTCCGTAACCGCTTTGTTGACCTTTAACACATAAGCCATGCGGTTCGCACATTTTTCCTCCTGAAAAGGAAGCTCAGGAAGCGGTGTTTTCTCGCCGCCGACATAAAATACAGGCAGAATAGTTTCCTCATTTATGCGGTCAATCTTTTGACCGTATACGTTCAAGCCTACGTCAAACGTAGCATCCATAGGCGCTATCGCGGCAAATACCTTAGGATATTCCTGAAACATATCCCATGATTTACAGCCGCCCATGGAAAACCCGGTAGAATAAATTTTCCCGCTGTCAACAGGATATTTTTCTTTCAACTGTTCAATCATGGCAACGGTTTCCGTCGCGGTACTGTTCAGATGATTTTCTACGCTTACCAGAAGGAAATTATATTTTGCCGCAACCATAAACCAGCCGGAAAGGCTTGCCATGCACATAGCCGAATCGCCGCCGCCGTGAAAGCACATAACCAGAGGAACACGCTGCGTCTGATTCAGAATCTCCTTATTGTAATATGCGACATAACCGATTTTATGTTCCGTTGTCTCACGGTCGTCGCCGCGGTTGTCCGGTGAGGTAGGTACGACACAATAGCCCGGTTCGGCAACCATTCCCATTTGTTCGAGGTCTGCCTCCTTTTCCAGATGGCCGACCATACGGCGGAAAGTTCCGACAAACTGTTTAAAATCCTCTATGTAATCAGCGGAATCTTTCACTAATACATGGTCTAAACCGGCCTGCAGCGCCTTGTTTACGGCATCACTGTTGCCGACGGATACGACCGGAATATCTCTTGCCTGCGGCGACGGTATTACGCTCAAATTTTCTAAAATGCAGACAACCGGAGTAATGTCTCCTTTACCGTACAGACCGTCTCCTTCAATTCTTTGTAAACAGTTTTGGGCAATATAATCTGCGGACGCGCCAACTCCGTAAAGGTAGGTACGCAGCACCGCGCCTCTGATAAAGAAGTCGCCCCAGCTTCCGGTAAACCTGTTACGCATCAGGGCAGCGCCGTCCTGATAATACTGACTGATCTTTGATTCCGAAATAATGGATGCAAACAAGTCTGCGGGCGCGTTACTCCATCCGCCTTCATTTACGGGATAGATAAAAACAACGCTTGTGCCGAACTCCGCGGCGATTTTTGTAAGACCGCTTTCGTCCGCGAACTTCCGCGCCTCCTGACAATCCGTTTTGTGCTCCTCAAACACAAGCAGATACGGCGCTCTGAATCCATAGTTTATGACGTCGGTGAGTAAATCGCATTTTGGTACATAGACTTTTGCCCAAAACTTCTCAAACGTATGCTCCCACAGTTTGCTTCCGTCGTCCAATACAACGACGTCCGGCATTTTTTCCATACAAAATACCCTCCTTTATGTTTTGCTTATCTTTTCTATAAAAGATTATACTTGTTCTGCGCCGGATTTGCAATGTGAAATCTCTGTTCTATATATTGTCTTCCCTCCGGTAAAACCTTGTCAGGAAGGTGCGCGGCGCATATTCGCTCCGCAGAAAATATGCTTCGGCGTTTTTTGCGGCGGTTTCGGAAGAAAACAGCCCAAAAACCGTAGGTCCGCTTCCGCTCATTAAAACGCCGTCGGCACCGAGCGAACGAAGAGTTTCTTTCAGCGTTGTAATTTCCGGTACGAGGTGAACCGTGACAGGCTCCAAGACGTTGCAGAGACGGGAAGTAAGCCCCCGGTAGTCCCCTGCGGACAGGGCCGAGAGAAGCCCCTGTGTGTCCGGATGTGTGATTTCGGTTGTTTTTGCCAAAGCGTCATACTCGGTATAAATCTGCTTTGTCGAAGCTCCGGCGGCAGGCTTTACCAAAAGGCAGCAACAATCCGGTGCAGGGGGAAGCGGTGTCAGACGTTCGCCGATTCCTTCGGAAAGCGCCGTGCCAAGCAGCAGACAATACGGTACGTCCGCGCCGAGATTTGCGCCGAGCGAAGAAAGTTCGGTCTCGGACGCCACGCCTCCGAACATTTCGTTTAAGCCGCGCAGAACCGCCGCGGCATCCGAACTGCCTCCGGCAAGACCGGCGGCAACCGGAATTTTCTTTTCCAGACAGAGTTCCGCTCCGTAAGGAAGTGCATAAGTATGAAAAAAGAGGGCTGCGGCCCGGTAGGCGAGGTTACGGCTGTCCGACGGAAGGGAAGATTCACCGCATGTCAGAAAAATGCCGGGGGTTTGGCGGATTTTCAGCGTGACGGTATCGTGCAGCGTCAAAGACTGCATCAACATTTGTACCTCGTGATATCCGTCCGGACGGACGCCCAGTATGTCAAGGGAAAGGTTGATTTTCGCATAAGCATAAACGGTATGTTCTTGTATCTTTGGATTCATGGACGGCTCCTTAAAATGCTTTCTAGGCAGATTATACACCGAAACCGCCTGTTTCGCAAGCATAGTACGCCTTGGGTTTTTGCATATGCAACGCTGCGTCAGGAAAAGAATTTTTTCAGTTTTCGGAATAAGTCCGCGAACCGGAAACGAAAGAGAGGTTTTTTATCTTCCTCGGAAAAGAGGGTATGAAATTCGTCTTCCGTCAAAAGTCCGCGGAGTTCTTCCTTTTCTTCTTCCGCGATGGTGGCGGTGATGCCTTCCGTAAAGCAGAGAGAAGGGTAAAGCATACACCACCAGTTTTTGCCCCTGCCTTCGCCGAGTAAAATGCGAAGCGCCCGGTATTCGCCCGGCGGGAGCAGAAGGGAACCGTATTGTTTAATCGGAAAAAATTCGGTTGTAATCTCCACGGTGGCACGGTAGGAAACTCCGGAATCCGCAAGGACGCGCTCGGCGGCAGCCGTAATCTCGTCAAAAAGCGGCAGAAGGGCGGCTTCTGCCTCGGCGGCGGTCGTAACGTCCGCCAGGGCTTCTCTTATGACGGAAAGCACGGCGTCCCTGACATGCAGTTTGATTTCCTGTGAAGCAGTGTCGTTGCCCGCGGCAAGAATATGTAGACGCAGGATGCGGTCTGTTAAAGCGGGAGAAAAATCCGTCCGTCCGGCAGTGAATCCGCGTTCCGGTAAAAGGAGTAAGACGGAAATCATAACAAGTATTGCGGCGGCAGACCGGCGCAGGAAAGATATCAGGACAAATTTTCTGTTAAAATAATTGTCAAAATAATACATAATCAATGATAACGCTCCGTTTCTGTGTAGTTTTTTTGTGTAGATACAGGAAGTATTGACGCACACCGGGCGGCTATACACAGAAAACCAGAAAATACTTGAATTATCGGAAGCGGCATAGTAAAATAAAAACAAATTAGGAAAAGAGGATTTTCTTATTATGAAGAATAAGAATGTACCGATTGGCGTATTTGATTCGGGCGTGGGCGGTTTGACGGTGGTCAGGGAGATTATGGAACAGCTTCCGGGGGAAGCGATATTATATTTTGGCGATACGGCGCGCGTGCCTTACGGAAATAAGTCGGAGGAGACCGTAGTACGGTATTCTTCGCAGATTATCAAGTTTTTGCTTTCCAAAGGCGCGAAGACAATTGTCATTGCCTGCAATACGGCCAGTGCGGTGGCGTTGGAAAAGATGAAAAAGGAGTTTGAGGTGCCGATTATCGGTGTGGTGGAACCGGGTGCGAAGGCAGCCGCTAAGGTGACGAGGAACGGAAGAATCGGGGTAATCGGGACGGAGGCTACCATACGAAGCGGAATTTATAACGAGTTTTTGCAAAAGACCAACCCCCATGTGACGGTGTACGGAAAGGCATGTCCGTTGTTTGTGCCGCTCGCGGAAGAAGGATGGGTAGAGGAAGATGAGATTACGGAGCAGGTCGCGAGGCGCTATCTCGCGGAGCTTTCCGAGCAGGATATTGACACGCTTGTTTTGGGCTGTACCCATTATCCGCTGCTGCGCTCCGTTATTCAGAAGGTAGTGGGCGATAAGGTGCAGTTGGTGAATCCGGCGGTCGAGACCGCGCGGGAGTTAAAGTATCTTTTGGAGGAGAGACGGCTGCTGAATGAATGTGAAAAAGCCGGGGAAACCTATGCCGTAGCCGGTGGGACGTTATTGCCGCAGCATGAGTTTTTTGTAAGCGACAGAGCGGAGAAGTTTAAGCAGTTTGCGGCAAGTATTCTGCCGTCCGCGATTCTGCGGCCGGAAAGCGTCGGCGTGGAAAAATTTGAGTAGTACCAAGGAGGCAGTCTGTGACAAAGAATGTGATTATTTCCCTGACGGGATTACAATACGCGGTAGAAGAAGCGGAGGCACCGATTGAGGTAATTAATTTCGGTCAGTATTATAAAAAAGGAGAAACGCATTATCTGTTTTACGAAGATACGGGAGAGAACGGCACATCGGTAAAGTGCCGGATTAAGGTATCGAGAGATGAACTGGAATTGCAGAAAAGGGACCGTTTAAGTACGAGGCTGCTCTTTATGCCGGGGGAGAAGTATTTTACGAACTACGAGACCCCTTACGGAAGCCTTCTGGTGGGCGTTGCTACCCAGTCTCTGGAGTTTTTGGAGGAAGAGGAGTTTTTACGGGCAAAGCTGCGGTACGACCTTGAAATTAACAATGAGCGCACCGCAGATTGTACCCTTATTTTAAAAGTGCAGTCATGCAGGCAGGAAACACAACGTTCCGAAGACTCTGCTAACGCATGAGTTCGGCCGCTTTTTCTTCCGCGTCTTTTGCTGCGGAAAGGAGAGCGGCCAGTTCTGTTTTTGCCGCCTGTTCTGTTACGTCCTGCGCGCGCTTTAAATGAAACGCGTTTTGCCATGCCTCATACACCGTTTTGTATAGCTTTGAAAGGGCAGGCTCGTTGTATTTCTCAAAGAATTTCCATGCATACCACTTTAAGGCCGCGTAGGTTCCCAGATAGTATTCCAGATTCCACGCGGTATCCGCGGAGAGTGTTTCTTTTATAAAGGCAATGATTGTGTCATAAGCCGCAAGGCCGATTGTGTTGTCACTGTCGCACCATTCCTTACCGGTCAGGTGGGCGGCAGCAAGCTTTTTTGTATCGGAAATTATCTGCGCCGTTTCCTTCGGTTCTTTTCCGGAAACGGTAAGGACAGATAAAATCGGAATTTCAAGCAGACCGAGCTTTTCGTAGGCAATGCTGTCTTCCTGACCGTTGATTTTTAAGGTTGAAAGACTGTGACTGTCATCATCATAGCCGGTAATAAGCCCCCATTCGCATCCGCTGATGTCCCATGCGATAGCCGCAGTTCCCTGCTGAATGGTTTTTTTAATTAATTCTATTGCAGCAAGGCGGCGTTCCTCCTGCACGGCGTCTTCCCCCCAGAGGCGTTCCGCATAACCGCAGAGAAGGCCGCTGTTTTCAAACCACTCTTTTTGCTTTTTAAACTCCCATATGCTTGTTGCGCTTGGACACAGCTCCTTTTTATCCGCCCACATACGGAAAGCGAAGCCGCTGGCCGCAATAATGTCTTCGGCGTATTCTTTATAGCTGCCGCTGTTTAATGCCGCGGCAAAACATTTCGCGAGGGAGAATAAGTATCCTGTGGTGTCGGTGATTCCGTCAAATGTTACCTGTAATTTTTTCATGTGTTTTCCTCTTTTCTTTTTAATCTTTTTCTTTGTTTTTTCTTCTATTCTCTTTTTTTCTTTTACTTTTCCTTTATCGGAATATAGATTCTTTCCGAAAAC
Organism: Lachnospiraceae bacterium; assembly: GCA_022510665.1. GTDB lineage: Bacteria > Bacillota > Clostridia > Lachnospirales > Lachnospiraceae > SIG307. The sequence continues at coordinate 1,660 of JAFLSZ010000072.1, read as the reverse complement.
TTCCGGCTTTTTTCAACATAACTCTCAAGCTCGAATCCGCCGGTTCTTTGAAAACCGTTTTCCGGCAGCCATACGTTACCGATATAATCCCACGTTCTATGAATCGTGTTTACAAAATCAAGATGCGTAGAAGGCGGGGTGTCAAACAGGGCATAGCGCCCTCCCGCGATAGCAAGTTCTGTTGTTCCGGTAAGGTCGCCTTTTGCGTCCTGCTTTGGAATCCCGATGTAATAGTCAAGTCTGTTCTGCTGTGGGTTCCATATACATGCCCCGAAATCCTCCACAACGCTGCCGCCCGAAAGTTTTTGCGACCATTTTTTTGCGTTGTATTTATTCCAAAAACTGGAATGCTGCTTCTCATCGGATTTGTACGCGATAAGGCAGAAAGGGCCGCGGGTGACAATGGCGGCTTCCGGCGAAAAAGGCTGTGCCTTAAAGTCGGGACGGTGATAAAGTTTCAGACTGTTTCCGGCGGCTTTGTACTCGGTAGGCAGGATTCCGTGTTCCGCTTTAAAGGCGCGGGTAAAGTTTTCCCTGGAATTAAAACCGTATGCAAAAGCAATGTCCGAAAGGGGGCGGTTTTCGTCTGCCATATGGCGGACGACTTCCGTCAACCGGCGCTTTCTGATATAATCGGCGGGAGTTAATTTCACCGTATCCTTAAAAACACGCAGAAAATGATATTCGGAATATCCGGCAATACGGGCCAGAACCGCATTATCAAGCTCTTGTGAAAGGTTTTCTTCGATATATTCCAAGGCGCGGGAAATATGTTCCTGATAATTGATGAGTTTCGCCTCTCTTTCATGGTGTAATTATAAATACCTGCAGATATTTTCATACATAGTATAGCATAAGTGGGAAATAAAGAATTGATAAAAATTGCGGATAAGAGGAATTGCAGATAAAAAATTACGGATAAAAAAACAGCCGCACAAATGAGTCGGCGCGGCTGCTTTCTGTGTTTTGTTCTGTTTATTTTTTCTTTCCTTTTTTGGTTTCGGCGGTTTCTTTGGCCTTCTTCTGCTTTTTTTCTTCATCCAGAACGTTTTGCGCCTTGGTGCGGAGTTTTGAGAAGAAGCCTTTCTTAACCGGAGCGGTATCAAGTCCGGAGCGGAGTCCCTTGACGTCAATAATATAAATACCGTTCATCAACGCCTTAACTTCTTTCTTTACCGGTACTTTGTCAAATACTTTGTCGTCGCACATCAGGCTTGCGATTTTCGGTCCGATTTTCGCCTTTACTACCGGAATCTTACGACCGCGGAGCCACTTAGGCGTCTGGTCGATAATGATTTGCGGAAAACCTGCCTGTGAGAGTTTCATGCGTTTTTTGTCAATAACCATAATCGAGTAATACTGCGCGCCCGCCATAATGTTTTCCTGTGCGGCATCCGACTTTTTCTGCAGTTTTCTCCCGATTAATGAAAGTACGATTAATCCGACTAATACGACGCCGAGTATAATCAGTAGTATAATTCCCCACTTCATGTTTGTATCTCCTCTTTGATTTGTTTTTTATTTTCAGGTGTTACATCAGATATCTTACCACGCAAAGCAAGGTTATGCAAGAAAATTTTATCTTTCTTGAGTTTTTGCCTTTTGTTTTTTTATATTCCGTAGATTGCACGCTGTCTTATTTTTGCATACGCAACGCTGC
>JAFLSZ010000071.1 GCA_022510665.1 Lachnospiraceae bacterium | reverse complement strand
GAATGAAAATTCATTGAATTTTCAGGGTTGTTTTACTGTTTAATTATCAAGGTTCTTGTTATTTGCTGTCGTTTTACCGAAGCAGCTTAACCATCTTAACACATCTGTCTGTGTTTGTCAAGCACTTTTTTGAATTATTTTAAAAATCTTATTTTTAAAACTTTTCACTCAGTCGCTTCTGTTTGACAGCTTTGACAGTATAACACCGGAGTGCTTTCCTGTCAACCCTTTTTTCGACTTTTTTCAAAACCGAAAAAAGAACGGAGAAAGAGGGATTTGAACCCTCGCGCCGCTATTAACGACCTACTCCCTTTCCAGGGGAGCCCCTTCAGCCGCTTGGGTATTTCTCCAAAATGCTGACGCAAAATCAATCTTTACTTTTATTTTCGGGAAGAAGTCTTATGAACCATCTTCCTAGCGGAGAATGTGGGATTCGAACCCACGGTCCCTTTCGGAATCACTGGTTTTCAAGACCAGCCCCTTAAACCACTCGGGCAACTCTCCGAAACAGTGCTTGATTATTCTACCACAGAACTTTTTTCGTGTCAAGCACTTTCCATCAAATTTTTCTCATTTTTTTACACTATTCCATTCTATTGTATCCGGTGTAATCTTTTTTTATCACCGCACCGCAAAAACGGCTAAGTTTCGACAAAACAGGGGAATTTTCATTTTACCGGAAACGAAACTGTCAATTCAAAACAGCGGTCCGCGTATTGGGCCGAAACCGTCCCACCCAGCATTTCCGTAAACTGCTTCACGATTGCCAGTCCCAGTCCTGTATTTCCTTTCGTGCGCGAAATATCCGTAGTATAAAATTCATCGAAGATATGACTGATATCTATATCCGTACTGCACAATTCATTTTTAAAGCAGATACGAATACCCGCGGCGGCGTCTATCGAAACCGTCAGGTCGCCGATACCATGTTTTAAGGAATTGCCTATGAGGTTATCGAAAATCCGGAGTAGCATATTTTTGTTGGAATTTACCGGCAGCTTACGCTCCCGGCACATAAAAATAATCTTTCTGCCCTTATCGCAGTAATCGTCATAATAGTGGACTATCGATTCCTCTAAAACAGCGACAATATTGATAACTTCTCTTTCCGGCTGTTTTTCGCTTGAAATTATCTGCGAAAACTCAAAAAAGGAATTAATCAGTTCTTCAAGGCGAAGCAGACGTTTTTCAATAATAGCGAGCTCACGGTTCTTCTCCTCTTCCGCAAGGTCAGAATTCCGTATAATATGAATATATCCCATCGCGGAAGTCAGCGGTGTACGCAGGTCATGGGAAATGTTTATCATCATCTGATCAAGGGCATGGTGTTTCTGCCGGTAACGCATTCTGATCCGCTGCATCTCCGAGATCAGAGAATTGATTTCCCCAATCAGTTCCGCAGACGCTTTGCCGCTTCCGTAAGAATACAGCAGTGTGTTGGTGTCCTTTGTCTTAATTTCTTTCAGCTGCCCGGAAATGCCTCTGATTTGATGTATCTGCAAAAGCAAAAGGAACAGCAGAATAATTGATACAATTCCCAGTATTATCAACGCATTCAACATTCTGCCATTCCTCCTCTTTTTTATTTGATTTCCGTCTTTTTAAACGACAGCAGTCCGAGCAGATTGAACATAACAATCATAGCCGCACATACCAGATAACTGTAAAAAATATAGTGTCCCGACGGATTTTGAGACAATTTAATAAACATCATATGCGGCACATAATATAACGTCTCTTCCTTAATTTTAAACACCATTGTCAACACGGATAACAGAAGTTGAAAAACCATAATGAACGGAATGGCAACCGTATTAAAAACCGCAGTCTTTTTCAACAGAAACGCAAACCCTGTCAGGACGCTTACTAACGCTAAAATCGGCGGCAGCTGGAGTAATGTGATTTTCGTAACCGTTCCAAGACTCGATGCAAGGTTTCTATTATTAAATATGAGATTGGAAAAATACATAATGTAGGTATTCAGGAAAAGCAATCCCAGACAGCAGATATTGACAACCGCAATCTTTGAAAAGAAATATTTATTCCGGCTGATTGCAGAGGACAATGTATTTTTGACCGTGCTGGCCGAAAAGTCGGCGGTAATAACAATTACCGCAACAAAAATAAAAGCATAATAGAGATTTATGTTAGCGGAAAGAACAGCTCTGTCAAGTGCATATCCTTTTGTTTCCAGCATAATTTTCCTATATTCGCTGATACTCAATGCCTGAATTTCTTCATAGCTCATATCGCTTATCTCATTTTCAACGGAGTTCCCCGTATTAACATGCACACCGATACTTCCCGGCTGTACCGTATAAATGTCCGTTGCAATCATCGCCATTATAAAGACAAATGCAATAACAATTCCCTTGCTTCTCATTAGTCTGAAAAAATCAGCTTTTATCATATTGATCATGGCCGTACCTCCTCCACCAGCGACTTGAAATAATCTTCCAGCGAAATACCCGTTTCAAAAATTCCGGATATATTCACATCATTCTGAACCAAAAGCCTGTTCATCTCGTCCGGCTTCACATTTTCATCGTACACCCGAAGTTCTCTGCTGTCGATTACTTTATAATTTGTGATGCCGAGCTTTTGTTCCAGTAAAGCCGCCGTACGTTTGGTATCGTCTGTCTTCACAACATGACAGCGCATACACTCAAAGTCAAGTTCCTCTTTCGTGATTTCTTTAAGTACCCTGCCCTTTTCAATAAACAGAAACCGGTTTGCTACCATGTACAGTTCTGACAGAATGTGGCTGGAAATAATAAGCGTTACGCCCCGTTCGCTGCTGAGTTTCTTAAAAGTATTCCGCAGTTCGCTGATGCCGATTGGGTCAAGACCGTTAATCGGCTCATCAAGAATAATAAGGTCGGGATTATCCATTACAGCCAGGGCAATGCCGAGCCGCTGTTTCATTCCGAGGGAAAACTTCCGGAACTTTTTATTTCTGACCTCGGTCAGATTCACAAGCGCAAGCGCCTCGTCAATCTGCGCCTCGTCCGTAATGCCTTTCTGAAGGGCATAGTACTTCAGATTCTGGTAAGCAGTCAGATTTTCAAAGAATGCCGGATTCTCAATCAGACATCCTATACGTCTTTTTTCTTTGGCGGCATCCGCTCCCTTTTTCGAAAAAATCTCAAACTCGCCTCCGGACTTCTCCGTAAGTCCTGTGATGATTTTCATAATGGTAGTCTTGCCCGCTCCGTTGCGTCCAATGAGACCGTAAATATCCTCACGGCAGACCGTCATATTGACAGAATCAAGCGCCGTAAAGTCTTTATAGCGTTTCGACAGCTGCTTTGTCTGCAATACAATTTCACGCATAACACTATCCTCCTGTAATTCTATGTTCTCAGCTGATAGTAATTATCATAGCATGAAAGTATAAAAAAACTCTTAAATCAACTCTTAAAAAGTCTTAAATTACTTTTTCAGGCGATAACCGATGCCCCATACGGTTTCAATATATTCTTCCGACGGATTGCACTCTTTCAGTTTTTTCCGGAGCTTGCTGATATGTACGTTCAATGTGTTGTCATCCGCGGAGTTTTCGTAATCCCATACCGTATCGTAAATCATACTCTTGGTACATGTCCGGTTCGGATTTTCCATAAGCATCTGCAGCAGCGCAAATTCATGCCTTGACAGCTCCAGCTCCGTCCCGCCGCACTGCGCCAAAAAACTGCTCCTGTTCAGAACAATATCCTTATAAGTATATATTTCCTCCGATTTCATATCTGCGCCCGTTCTGAGTCTGGCGGCAATTCTGGCAAGCAGTTCCTCGTGATGAAACGGCTTTGTAACATAGTCATCCGCTCCCAAAGAAAACAAATCCACTTTTTTGTTCACATCATGGATTGCGCTCATCACAATCACCGGAACATTGTGCTTCTGTTTCAGCTCGCGGATGATTTCCTCTCCGCTTCGTCCGGGCAGCATAAGGTCAAGAAGAATCAGGCTGATCTCCTTACCGTGGACAAGTACGCCTTCCGTTCCGGAATAGGCGCTGATTGTCTGATAGCCGTTCTGACAGAGCAGAATCCGAAGCATATCGTTAATCTCAACATCATCCTCAATAATCAGAATTGCCTTGCTCATATGTTATCCTCCATATTTCACTGTTTCCGAAAGAACGTATACACCGCATGCGCCGCCGCCGCGTTCATGGACGGCACCGCAGCCAGTTCTTCTTCGCTTGCCGCGCGGATTGCCTCCTGAGACGGAAACGCTTTCATTAACGCCCGGCGTCTTGTCGGACCGATTCCCTCGATTTCGTCCAAAACAGAACGTACCTGTTCCTTTCCCCGCAGGGAACGATGATACTCAATCGCGAAGCGGTGCGTCTCGTCCTGAATCCGGGTAAGCAGACGGAATCCCTCGCTGTGCTGGTTCATCGGCAGTTCTTCATTATGAAAATACAGACCGCGGGTACGGTGTTTATCATCCTTTACCATACCGCACACCGGGATATTGATGCGCAATTCTTCCAAAACTTCCTCGGCGATATTCACCTGTCCCTTTCCGCCGTCCATTAAAATCAAATCCGGAAACTTGGAAAAGCCGTCCTCGTCCCCTTCCTCTCTTTCCCGCAGTCCGTGGGAAAAACGTCTGGTCAGCACTTCCCGCATACTGGCGTAATCATCCGGCCCCTGTACCGTTTTAATCCGGAATTTCCGGTATTCCGCCTTATTCGGCCTTCCGTTGTCAAACACTACCATAGAGGCAACCGAGGCATATCCTGCCGTATTGGAAATATCGTAAGATTCGGTTCTCCCCAGTTCGGAAAGCCCCAAAAGTTCCGCGATTTCATCCGCTGCCCCACGGGTTTTCTTTTCTTCCGCGGCAATTTTCTCCGCGTCTTTTTGCAGCACCATAGAAGCGTTTTTCTCCGCCAGTTCCACCAAACGCTCCTTCTCTCCCTTTTTCGGCGTCAATATTTTAACCCTGCGCCCGGAACGTTCCGATAAATACGCTTCCAACAACTCCCGTTCTTCAATTTCTTCCGACAAAAGCAGCTCCTTCGGGATATGCGGCGTTCCGCCGTAATACTGCTTAATAAACTCCTGCAGCACCGCGGCACGTTCTTCTCCTTCCACGCCGGTCAGATAATAATGCTCCCTGCCAATCATTTTTCCTTCCCGCACAAAGAAGACCTGCACCACCGCTTCTTCTCCGGCCGTGGCAATGGCAGCAATATCACGGTCCACGGTAAGATCGTCATCCGCTTTCTGGCGTTCCGCCATCCGCTTTACACTGTTTAATAAATCCCGATACTCCGCGGCGCGTTCAAACTCCAGACTTTCCGAAGCCTCTTTCATTAACTGCTCCAGCCGCTTTGTAATCGGCAGAAAATTACCGCCGAGAAAGGCCAGTACCTGTTCTATCGCCTTTTTGTACTCCTCCTGCGAGATTCCTCCCTGACACGGCGCCTTACACTGTCCCATGTGATAGTAGAGGCAGGGGCGGCTGCTCTTTTCTTTCGGAATACTTAAATTGCAGTTACGAATCTGATAGGTCTTCTTTAAAAGGTCAAGAGTATCCTTGACCGCCTGTCCGCTGGTGTACGGGCCGAAATACTTCGCTTTATCCTTTCCCCGCGTGCGCGCGAGCAGCACCCGCGGAAACGGCTCATTTACCGTAACCCGAATATAAGGATAATGCTTATCGTCCTTTAGCATTGTATTGTACTTAGGACGATGTTCTTTAATTAAATTACACTCCAAAACCAACGCTTCCATCTCGGAATCCACAACAATATACTCAAAGCGCGCCACCTTCGACACCATTTTTTGTATCTTTGGGGACAAATTCCGGCTGCTTTGAAAATACTGCCGCACACGATTTTTTAAACTAACCGCTTTTCCCACATATAAAATCGCGTCATTCTTATCGTGCATAATATAAACTCCCGGCTTTGCCGGGAGTTTTTTTAACTCATCTTCAATGTGAAACACTGTCACCCTCCTCTTTCTTCATATCTTCTGATGTTTCCGCATGTCCGTCCGGCTGCGGTTCTTCCGTTACGTTCTCTTCCGCTGCCGCATAACCGTCGGTTTCAAGGCTGTGTTTCATCTCGTCGGAATCTTTTTGTTCCTTCTCCTTGTCGTCCTCTTTCTTTTCTTCCTCCGGTTCCGGAATGCCCTTTATCTCACGGTAAATCTTCATAAACTCCTTACCGGTAATTGTTTCTTTTTCCACCAGGAATTCCGCAATCTTATCAAGTACCTCACGATTCTCGGAAAGCTGTTTGTATGCCTTATCATAACAGGATTTTAACAGCTCCATTACTTCGTTGTCAACCAACGCCGCAGTCTCGTCCGCACAATTCTGCACCGGTCTGCCGTCCAGATAACGGTTCTGAACGGACTCAAGCCCTATCAGACCAAACCGTTCCGACATACCGTACTGCGTTATCATGGCACGTGCCAGTGAAGTCGCTTTCTCGATATCGTTTGCCGCGCCGGTCGTCACTTTGCCAAACACCAGTTCCTCCGCCGCGCGTCCGCCACACAAAGTAACAAGACGGGCCAGCAATTCGTCTTTCTTCATTAAATATTTCTCTTCTTCCGGCACCTGCATTACATATCCGAGCGCCCCCATCGTACGCGGTACAATCGTAATCTTCTGCACCGGTTCCGCGTTCTTGTCAAGGCACGCAATCAGGGCGTGGCCCACTTCATGGTATGCCACAATCTGCTTTTCTTCCTTGCCGAGGATACAGTCCTTCTTTTCCTTACCCGCAATAACGACTTCCACCGATTCAAACAAATCCGCCTGCGTTACAACGGTTCTTCCCTGCTTTACCGCGAGAATCGCCGCTTCGTTAATAATGTTGGCAAGGTCGGAACCTACCGCCCCCGAAGTTGCCATCGCGATTTCTTCCAAATTAACGGAATCATGCATTAAAACATGCTTTGCATGCACTTTTAAAATATCAATACGTCCCTTTAAGTCCGGCTTATCCACGATAATTCTCCGGTCAAAACGTCCCGGACGAAGCAATGCCTTATCCAGTACCTCCGGACGGTTCGTTGCCGCAAGAATCACCAGACCTTTGGAAGTATCAAAACCATCCATCTCCGAAAGGAGCTGGTTTAACGTCTGCTCACGCTCGTCGTTTCCGCCGCCGTAGTGGGAATCACGGCTCTTACCGATGGCGTCTACCTCGTCAATAAAGATAATACAAGGTGCCTGTGCCTGTGCCTGCTTAAACAAATCACGCACACGGGACGCGCCCACGCCGACAAACATCTCAACAAAATCCGAACCGGACAGCGAAAAGAACGGAACTTTTGCTTCTCCGGCTACTGCCTTTGCGAGCAGCGTTTTACCGGTTCCCGGAGGACCTACCAGCAAAGCGCCCTTCGGCAGCTTCGCGCCGATGCGGGTATATTTCCCCGGATTGTGAAGGAAATCTACCATTTCGGTCAAAGACTCTTTCGCTTCTTCCTGCCCCGCGACATCTTTAAATGTCACGCCGGTTTCTTTTTCCACATACACTTTTGCATTGCTCTTGCCGACGCCCATCATACCGCCGCCGCTCCGGCTAAGCATACGGAACACCAGAAACATCACGCCGTAAATAACGGCAAACATTACAATATAACTCAAAATCGACTGCAATACCGAATTTGTTTTATCCACCGTGACACGCGCATAGGTAACTCCCGCTGCCTCACAGCGCTCCTGAATCTTATTACCGTCTTCCAGGATACCGGTATAATAAGTTATTTTGAAATCGGAAAGCGCCTGCGAATCCTTCTTAGGAATAATAATAATCCTTCCGCTGTCCGAATCTACTTTAACCTCTGATACCTTTCCGCCCTCTAACATTTCAAGGAAGACATCATAGGACACCGCCTGATTGGTACTGTCTTCAATCTGATTCATCATATAGAAAAACATCATTACCATAATCAGCGCAACAATCAAACAAAAAATCATACCGGTTCGATTGCTCTGTGTTCCTTTGCCTTTCTTTCCGTTATTATTACTATTCTCTCCCATATGATTTCCTTTCTTTTTTCCATTTCCCAAAAGCACCCCTTCCGGGCTTCGGGAAATGTCATATACTACCCATTCCATCAATTATCCTATGCTTATTATATAGGCAGCGTAATTTGAAATCAATAGAATATCGCTAAAATTTTTTTTAAATTTATAAACTTTCGCAAAAAGAAAAACTATCAAACTGTCATTTCCTTACAACAATTTGATAGTTTTCCATTCTGTTTATGTACCGCTTTGGCTCCGCTTCCCTGCGGAATCTTTGTATCAGTGCAGCGGACGGACTTTTCTCGTCAGTAAAAAGTTATCCCTGCCGTTTTGCTGCTGTCTCGCGTTTGCACGCGCCTGCTGGTACTCTCTGATTGTCCGGTCAAGCCGTCTGTAACGTTCCTCTTCCCGTTCCTCCTGCTGCCGGAACAAAAATTTGAGTTCCCTTGCCATGCGCTCCGATACCCCTTCTTCGATTTTCTGTGTCAGTTGTTCGTTGTTGCGCTTTAACATCTCTCCGAGCCACTTTGTCATTCCTTCCTGAAGCATCCTCACGCCGTCCGTATGCTCTTCCACCTCCGGAGTTACGCAGGCCGAAGCCCCTCCGACACATAAACTGAACTTTTCCCTTTCTTTGAAATGTTCATTTTTATGTATCATAACCGCTTCTTCCTGTTCCGCTTCGATTCCGGCAATCCGTTTTCTCAAATCCTCCAGTTTTTCATCCGGAAGCGCCGCCACCGCCGGCATACGTTCCGCCATTGCCTTAATCTGGCGCAAACCAAATCCCGCATCTTTTAAACGCTTTACCCCGCGAAACAGCTCCAGCTGCTGTTCTTCATAATAACGATGTCCTGCCGTGTTGCGCGGTACTTCGATGCCGAGCTGATTTTCCCAATAACGGAGCGTATATACTTCCATTCCGAGTTCCTCTGCCGCTTCCGATACCTGATATATTTTACTCATAGCCAATCCCCTTCCAAATCTCCGACATTTGTTCCGTCCGGTGTTTTCTTTGCTTGTCCGCACGAACAGTATACCGAAAAAAAGAACAGGTACGCAAGTACCTGTTCCCGTTTTTTTACAAAAGCGTTCGCCGTAATTCGGCAAAACGTAAACAAATTCCGACTTTACTCCAAAGCCGCTTACTGCCTCCGGTTCTCTAAATTCGCAAACTTCGTATAATTTGCCAGATACGCTAACTTTACCACTCCGGTCGGACCGTTTCTCTGCTTTCCGATAATAATCTCCGCAACTCCCGGGTCCTTTGAATTTTCTTTATTGTAATACTCATCACGGTAGATAAACATTACCACGTCCGCGTCCTGCTCAATCGCGCCGGACTCACGAAGGTCGGCAAGCTGCGGTCGCTTGTCTTCTCTCTGCTCTACCGCACGGCTGAGCTGTGACAGCGCAACCACCGGACAGTCAATCTCTCTTGCCAATGCCTTTAAAGAACGGGAAATTTCCGAAATCTCCTGCTGTCTGGACTCCGCCTTTTTTCCGCCGGACATCAGCTGTAAATAATCGATAATCACCAGTCCGAGATTTTTCTCCAGCTTAAACTTTCTGCACTTGGAACGCAGCTCCGCAACGGAAATTCCCGGCGTATCGTCGATAATAAGCGGAGATTCTCCGGTTATCCTCGCGCTTTCCATCAATTTTACCCAGTCGTCGTCTTTCAAATCACCGGTACGGATTGCCTGCGAATCCACCTTGGAATTCATTGCCAGAATACGGTTTACCAGCTGGGTGCGCGACATTTCCAAACTAAAAATCGCCGTCGTGACCTTACTGCGCAGCGCGACAAACTCCGCGATATTCAGCGCGAATGCCGTTTTTCCCACGGACGGTCTTGCCGCAATCAGAATCAAATCCGCCTTCTGCAGACCTGCGGTTTTATAATCCAAATCATAAAAACCGGTCGCAACTCCTGTTACCGCGCCGCGGTTTTTCGCCGCTTTTTCAATGTTTTCAATCGCTTTCAGAACGATGCTGCGGATATCTTCCGTGTCACTGCTCCCCTGACGCTGTACCAGGTCAAAAATCTGCTTTTCCGTATCTTCCAGAATCTCGCCGGTACTCTTCTTTCCCATATAACAGTCGTTCCCAATCGCTTCCGTCACTTTAATAATTCTGCGTTTCACCGCTTCATTCTTTACAATCTCGGCGTAAAAACGCACATTCGCGGAAGTCGGAACCGCTCCGATCAGCTCGGTAAAATACTTTAACTCATAAACTTCCGGCGGAGCGTCCTTCTCCTTTAAACGGTTCTGCACCGTGAGAATATCCGCCGGCTTTCCTTCGTTAAACAGCTCTGAAATTATTTCGTACAAAAGCCCGTACACCGGGTTATAGAAATCTTCCCGGCTTAACATCCCGGCCGCCGTTATAATGGCTTCCCGGTCCAACAGCATGGAACCGATGACCGACTGTTCCGCCTCCGTACTATGCGGCATCACCCGTTTAATCAGTGCCTCATCCATTTTGAAATCCTTTCATCTTGGCGGTATCTTAGGCTTCTACTACCTTTACGGTAAGCTCTGCCGTTACTTCCGGATGAAGTTTCACCGGTACTATCGTCGTACCAAGGGTACGAATCGGTTCCGGCAAAACCAGCTTCTTCTTATCAATGTCAAGCTTTAACTGCTCTTTCAATGCCGCTGCGATTTCCTTCGTGGAAACGGAACCGAACGTCCTGCCGCCCTCACCCGACTTTATTTTCAACGTAATGCTTTTCTTTCCGATTTCTTCGCCAAGCGCCTTTGCCTCGGCTAAAATCTCCTGTCTGCGCTTTTCCTCTGCCGCCTTTTGCAGCTTTAAATCATTTAATGTCTTCGCGTTTTTTTCTACACCGAGCTTTTTCGGGAAAATAAAATTTCTCGCATACCCGTCGCTTACCTTTACAATATCTCCCTTTTTCCCAAGGTTCTTTACATCCTGCAGTAAAATAACTTCCATTGCCATTCTTCCTTTCCGTTATAATTTAATTTCACCTTCCGTTATCATCTGACGAAGAACATCCTTTACCTGCTCCACTGCCGTCATTATATCGCAATTCTCAAACTGGGCGCCCGCTACGCTGATATGGCCGCCGCCGCCGAGCTTCTCCATGACAACCTGTACATTTACTTCATCAATGGAACGCGCACTGACATAAATCTTGCTGCCGAACTGCGTAAATACAAACGACGCCATAACACCGTTGATATTTAAAAGTTCATTTGCTGCCTGTGCGGCAATTACCGTAGGGCTGTCAACGCCATTGCTTTCCGTTACGGAAAAAGCGAACTTTCCTTCAAAAATCTCCGCCGCCGCGACTGTTTTCGCCTTCGCGTGGTACTCCGGCAAATCGGTCCGGAACATCTTACGAATCCGGGTTACATCGGCGCCGTTTCTTCTCAAATATGCCGCTGCTTCAAAAGTACGAACACCGGTCTTTGTAAGAAAATTATTGGTATCAATCATTATACCCGCATACATCGCGTCTGCTTCCAAAGACTTTAACTTTAAGCCCTCGCCGATGTACTGCAGAATTTCCGCAACCATCTCGCACGCGGAAGACGCATACGGTTCAATATACGAAAGCACCGCATTCGGAATCGCCTCCTCAGTCTGCCGGTGGTGGTCCAAAATTACAATGGTACGCGTCATGGAAAGCAGTGCCTCACATTCCGTATAACTCGGACGGTTTACATCTACCACAACCAACAGCGTATTTTTATCCACAATCTCCTGCGCACGCGCACTGCCGACAAACATATCGTCCTCATAATCAGAGTTTTCCTGAAACTTTATTAACATCGGGCGAATAGAGCTTGTCACCTCGTTAATGACAATGTGTGCCTTTTTGTTCAAAGTCTTTGCAATCCGGTAAACACCGATTGCCGAACCGAGGGAATCGATATCGCCGATGGAATGTCCCATAATAACGACCTTATCTTTTCCTTCCACAAACTCTTTTAATGCATGTGCCTTTACTCTGGCCTTAACACGCGTTGTCTTTTCCACCTGAACATTCGTGCCGCCGTAATATGAGATTTTATTGCCGTCCTTTACGACCGCCTGATTGCCGCCCCGTCCGAGCGCAAGATCGATTGCGCCGCGCGCCAGTTCATAACCCCCGAGGAAAGACTCCGCGTTCACGCCAAGTCCCATACTGATTGTGACTACCGGCGCGTCGTTTCCGATGCTGGCTCCCCGCACTTCCTCCAAAAGCGAAAACTTACTCGCTTCCAGCTGCTCAAGATACTTATGCTGGAACACAAACATATACTTGTCCTTCTCCAGCTTTTTAATAATGGCATCAATATTCACCATATATTTATTTATTTTACGGTCAACCAGAGCAGTGAGAAGCGAACGTCTTACTTCGTCAATACTCTCGAATACTTCTTCATAATTGTCAATATACAAAAGTCCCGTAATCAGTCTCTGATTTTCGTTTTCTCTCTGCAGCGCCACAATTTCGGTTTCATCGTACAAATACAACGCAACCAGTTCATTCGAGTGAATATGCGTTTCCTGCCATAACATGTCCTCGTCAAAACTGGGCGTATTCATTACGCGCAGGCAGACTTCATAATTACGTCCCTTGATTTCCACATGAAGACTGACGTCGCTTTCCACTGACGGCATATTCTCAGCGGTAACTTCCGGAATAATGTCCCGAATCTGCTTACGCTTAGGCAGCATCTCTGCCAGATCCATAAACTCATCGTTTGCCCAAAGAATGATTCCGTCGGAATCCATCACCGCATAAGGAATCGCCAGTTCTTTTAACAGCCGCCTCTGCACCTGACTGTATCCGGCCGCGAAACGCACCAGTTCATTTACAATCAGCGGTTTCTTCACAAAATACAACATGACCGCAATCGCCGCATAAATGACAACAAAAAACGACATCACCGCAGCCGCTTTCCGGTCTACCGTAAGTATACTTAAATTCATACAAACCAAAAGGAGCGTAAGAATAACCGGCCAGTTCAGATAAAGCCGGAGTACCCCTTTTAATTTTATTCTTTGTTTCATGCTGTTCTCCCTTTTTTATTTAAAGTAAATTATGCTTCCCAGCCGCAAAGGGTTCACGCCCTTTGCGAATAGTATACCACATTTTTCCTTAGCTGTGAAGCATTTCTTTTCCTTGAGTTTCCGCATTTTTTAGTCGTTTTAAAAAGTTCCGTAGATGACACGCTATCTTATTTATGCATTTGTCCGAAGGAGCGCGTTTTTAGCGGAACCGGAATCACCTCTTAGAGCCGGTTAGACGCGAGGACACACCCGAGCGGCTTAACGGTTCTTAGAGGAAGTCCGGTGCAGCGTTGCGCATGCAAA
>JAFLSZ010000070.1 GCA_022510665.1 Lachnospiraceae bacterium | reverse complement strand
CTCCGCTAAACGTAAGTCCTTCGGACAAATACAAAAATCAGATAGCGTGCAATCTGCAGAACTTTTTAAAGCAGCTAAAAAATGCGGAAACTTTAAGAGGAAAAAATCAGAACCGCAATGGAACAATTATACCGCAAAACGGAATAAAATATTCAGGTCGGGGAATAATGGAAAATAACAAGGAGGAAATGGAAATGAGTAAAATAGTACGTATTACCGGAAGAGAAATCTTGGATTCCCGTGCCAACCCGACCGTAGAAGCCACAGTAGTGTTAGAAAACGGCGGACGCGGAACCGCGGCGGTTCCTTCCGGTGCTTCCACCGGTGCGTTTGAGGCGATGGAACTGCGGGACGGCGATAAAGAACGCTATGACGGAAAAGGCGTAAAAACCGCGGTAGCGCATATAAATGAAGATATTGCGAATTTGTTGGTCGGAAAAGATGCTTTTTTGCAGGAACAGTTAGATGAGACAATGAGAGTGTTGGACGGTACGGAAAATAAGGGAAGGCTTGGCGCCAATGCGATTTTGGCGGTTTCCTTAGCTCTTGCACGGGCAGAGGCGGACGGGCTTGACATTCCGTTATATCGTTACATCGGCGGATTAAACGGGAAAAAGCTTCCACTTCCGATGATGAATATTTTGAACGGAGGGCGGCATGCCGGGAATAATCTCGATGTGCAGGAGTTTATGATACTTCCGGTAGGAGCGGAGCGTTTTTGTGTAGGGCTGCGGCAGTGCTGCGAGGTATACCACGCGTTGGAGAAAATCCTGAAAGAAAAGGGACTTTCAAGCGGAATCGGAGACGAAGGCGGTTTTGCGCCGGATTTAGTGAGCGAGGAAGAGGCAATTGAGCTGATTCTTCTTGCGATTGAACGCGCCGGATATACGGCAGGCTGCGGAAAAGATTTTATGATATCTCTTGACGTGGCGGCGTCCGAGTGGAAAGAAGAAAAGAAAAACAGTGGACAGTTTTCTTACCGTCTGCCGAAACAGGGAACGGTTTTTACCTCGGAGGGGTTAATTGAACATTGGGATACCCTGACGAAAAAGTATCCGATTTTTTCACTGGAAGACCCGTTGGACGAAGAAGACTGGGACGGCTGGCGGATGCTGACAAAGAAAATCGGCGATAAGGTGCTTTTGGTCGGCGACGATTTGTTTGTAACGAATCCAAAGCGTCTGAGTTATGGAATCAAGAATGAGGCCGCCAACGCGATTTTAATTAAACCGAATCAGATAGGTTCCCTGTCGGAAACAATGGAAGCGGTCAGAATTGCGGCGGAAAACGGATACCGCGCGATTATGTCGCACCGGAGCGGAGAAACGGAGGATACGACGATTGCGGATCTTGCGGTAGCTTTAAATACCGGATTTATCAAGACCGGCGCGCCGTGCAGAGCGGAGAGAACCGCCAAATACAACCGTCTGCTTCGGATAGAGGCCGAGCTGAGAGGGATACGTTAGTGTATCGGCAAAAAAGACTGCATGGAATTGTTAAACCGGCAATTCCGTGCAGCCTTTTGCGTATCTGTTATTCTTTATCCCGTTTGGATTGGCTTCCGCCAATCGGTTTCGGGTCTGTAATGTTGCAGCGGTAATATTTTATAAGATTTCCGCTTTCCATAGCGATTTTCTCGGGCGGAATTAAGCTAATGTCCCGTACATAAGCAGTGGGATAGTATATGACAAAATTATCTGCTAGCGTGGAATCAAAAGGCAGCAGCGGTGTATAATTCGGTTCAGCCATAAAAATCCCTCCTTTTTTTTCTAGTATAGCATGCAGACAGCAAAAAATCAAGAAATTTTATGCGGAGCGTGAGCGTTTCTGAAGTTCCACAATCGGCAGCGGCAGCAGGGAAAGGAGCGCTACAACGCACCATGCGCTGACGGATAGCGGAACAACGGAAAAGATTTCCCTCGCAAACGGAAGCATAATAACGCTGATCTGCAAAAAAGAACAAATTACAAACGCAAACAGGAGTTTCGGGTTTGTAAAAAAGCCGATCTGGGAAAGCGTATGGTCGCTGCGCATATGGAAGGCGTGTACGAGCTGGGAAAGGCTCAGTACGGCAAATGTCATAGTAGAACCGGCACCGAAATAGTGATTGCCGATTACATATGCCATAAGAGCGAGTGCTCCGATCATAGCGCCTTCAAAGGCAATTTTAAAACCAAGTCCGTCAGAAAACAAACTCTTTGAAGTGTTACAAGGAGGTCTCTGCATCACGTCCTTTTCCGGTGGCTCTACGCCGAGTGCCGCGGCAGGAAGGGAATCCGTAATCAGGTTTACCCATAACAGCTGCACCGCAAGCAGAGGGGACGGCATACCGAATAACAGCGCGAAAAGAATCGTAATAATTTCGCCGATATTGCAGGAGAGCAAAAAGTGAACCGAACGGCGTATATTGGCATAAATACTGCGTCCTTCCCGTACCGCCGCGACAATGGTCGCAAAATTGTCGTCAAGCAGTACCATATCGGCGGCTTCCTTTGCTACATCGGTACCGCTGCGGCCCATTGCGCAGCCGATATCGGCAGCTTTTAACGCAGGTGCGTCATTGATACCGTCACCGGTCATGGCAACGACTTCTCCGCGGGCCTGCAAGGCTCGTATAATGGCAACCTTATGTTCCGGGGCAACTCTGGCGAAAACGCGGCAGTACCCTACGCATTCAATCAATTCCTCTTCACTCATTACGGAGAGTTCCGCGCCGGTAACAGGGCGGTCCTTGTAAGAACAGATACCGAGGTCTGCCGCGATGGCGCGCGCCGTAAGCGCGTGGTCGCCGGTAATCATCACCGGAGTAATTCCGGCTTCTTTACAAATACGCACGCAGTCCCGTACTTCCGGGCGCGGCGGGTCCATGAGGCAGAGGAAACCGAGAAGAATTAAATCGCTTTCCGCGTTTCTTGCGGGATGCTCTTTATCTAAAAATTTACGGCAGGCAGAGTCGGAAAGCGGGCGGTAGGCAACGGCAAGTACCCGGAGCGCGCGGTTTGCACAATGGTTGCAGTAATCGGTCAGCTTCTGGTGAACAGGTGCCGTAAGCGGCAGAATCGCTCCGTCGTCATACCATGAATCACAGCGGGATAAAACTACTTCCGGCGCGCCTTTACATACAAGAAAAGCGTAAGTATCCCGCGGCATGACAGGAAGCGGCGCAGTGGGCGTTCCGGAAAGAAGATGTATGGTTGACATACATTTTCGTGTGGAATCAAAGGCATATTCCGCCAGTCTTTTGTAACGGGTATTCGGCATAGGGGAACAAAGAGAAGCCTCCTTTGCCGCGTTTAACAGCGCGAGTTCCGTCGGTTCGCCGTTTCCCCTGCCGTCCTTTTCAAAAAGGGCATTGTTGCAGAGCGCGCCGCATAACAGGATGGTTTTTGCGGCGGAAGAATCCTGCGGAAGTTTTCTTCTGCCGTCGGAGATTTCTGTAACAGTCATGCGGTTCTGCGTGAGCGTTCCTGTTTTGTCGGAACAGATATATGTAGCGCTTCCTAATGTTTCTACGGCGGGTAAGTGCCGGATAATGGCATTCTTTTTTGCCATACGCTGTACGCCGAGGGACAAAACGATAGTAACAATGGCAGGCAGTCCTTCCGGAATGGCCGCGACACCGAGACTGACCGCAGTCATAAACATGGTAAACAGCGGACGTCCCTGAATGGCGCCGAGAAGAAATACAAGCAGGCAGATGGCAAGCACCGTAATACCAAGCACTTTGCCCGTGTGGGCGAGGTGTTTTTTTAACGGTGTTTCAGGTGCGGTATCCTGTTGGATTAAATCGGCAATTTTACCGACCTGTGTCTGCATTCCGGTATGGGTAACGAGCGCGGTGGCATGGCCGGATAAAACGACGGAACCGGAATTTACCATATTAATCAAATCTCCGATTGGAGTGCCTTCCGGTAGTTTACAATCGGCGCGCTTTTTAACGGGTTCGGATTCGCCTGTTAAGGAAGATTCGTCTACGCTTAACTGTTCGGAGTTTAACAGCCTTGCGTCGGCGGGAATCATAGAACCCGCCGAAAGAAAAATGATATCTCCCGGTACAAGCTCTCTGGCAGGAATCAGTTTTCGTCTGCCTTCCCGGATTACCTGCGCCTCCGGGGCGGAAAGCCTGCGGAGCATGGCAAGGGAATGCTCTGCTTTTGTTTCCTGAACGACGCCGAGAATTGCGTTGATTACAACGATAATAAGAATAATCAACGGTTCGGCAAAATCTACGTTTCCTTCAAATATGGAACTGAGAAAAGAAACGAATGCGGCACCGAGCAGAATCAGTATCATAAAATCGCTGAACTGCTCCGCAAAACGGGAGAGGAGACTTCGCGGCTTTTTTCCGGAAAGTTCATTATAGCCGTAACGATGGAGGCGTTGTCCGGCTTCTTTCTCGGAAAGTCCGCTTTCTTTGCTTTGCAGAGCGCGCAATGCTTCTTCGGAAGAAAGAGAATAAAGCTTCATAAAAACTCCTGTAAGACTTATTGAAAAAATATATGTTACAAGTGGAAAAGTTATGACAACCCTTTTATTTCAAGCCTTTGAGGGGATTTTAGAGAAAAAATTTATTGTGAACATTAGACAAAAATCGACAAAAAATATGTGGATTTTACCGATATTTACAAAAGAGGCAATGTATAGTACTATTTATTTATCTGATATACATATCTGATTTCATTCGGAGATCCCGAAGGGTTCCAATACAAAATTTTAGGGTGAAGGAGAACGTATGGATATTGCATTTTGGAGCAGTGTCAGGCATCAGAGCGGTGTAACCTCTGGTGTGGCTGCAATCAGTCTATTATGGGCTGAACTTTTTAAAGACAGGATTACCGTTACATCAAATCATATTTGTAACGGAGGTCTTTTGGAACGCCTGCGGGGCGGAACGGAGCACAGGGAAAAGTTTGCAAAAAGAGAGTATTGTTATAATTTTGGAGAACCGGAGTATTTTCGCATGCTGTATGAAAAAGAAAAAGGGTGTATGGTACAGTTAAACGGCGGTATGCGTTATATTTCGATGACGGGAAACGAGGAGGTACAGATGTTTTCGGGAAGCGGGCTGAAAGGAGTGAAAAAACAGCTTGGAATAGGAGAGTATCTTATGATTGACGCGGCGTGCGGATACGGAAACAGTTCCCAGAAAATTTTACAGGAAGCGGAACTTACGGTGATTGCGCTTCCTCCGGAAAAAAATATAGTGGATGCTTTTTTTCACTCGGATACATTTCTGCGCCAGAAAAGTTTTTTTATTCTTGGAAATTATAGGAGCGAGGCCTCCTGTTATCCGTCTTATCTGTGCCACAAATATAAGATACCGAAAGAACGGGTCGGCATGATTCCGTATGATTCGGCGTTTGAACAGGCAATGGAAGAAGGAAGCACGGCGGCCTATATCGGCGGCAATATAAATTGTTCAAGACGAAACGGGGCATATCATTTTATTCATTATACAAAGAAAACGGCAATTAATTTGAGAAACTATGTAATGGAGAGGAGGAATCATGTGTGTGGAGACTGCGAAAAAGTGTAAGGAGAAGGTTTTGGGTTTTGTGTTTTTTAGCGGTGGGAGGAGTTGGAGTTTTTTTGTCAGGCAGTATACTTGCGTCTTACCGGACTGCAAAAAGGTATGACGTGCTGTTGACGGAACGAGATGCCCTGATTGAGCATGCGACGCGTCTTGCGTATGTGACGGTAAAGGAAATAAGAGCCGGAGAGAAGTTTACCCCCGAAAATACCGAGCAAAAGTATCTGCTTTCGGAACAGACACCGGAAGGAATTGCCGGGGAAGTGTTTGGAATGACTGCCTGTGCCGACCTGCCGGCGGGAAGTATTGTCAGTACGGCGCTCTGCAGCCGGCAGGAGTTTTTGGGAACCGAGAGGGAATGTGTCTTTGACAATATTATGCGTTCGGATTGTTTTTCGGATTATGAAATGGTAGATGTCAGGCTCCGTTATCCGAACGGGGAAAATTACTGTGTACTGAAAAAGAAACGACTGCGGCGGAATGAGGAGAACGCGGAAGAATGCAGATTCTTTCTGACGGAGGCAGAACAGATATTAATAAGCGCGGCCCAGTATGATACGCAGGTATACGAGGGTGCAAAGCTTTATGTAGTTGCGTTTGTTGAGGAACGATTGCAGAAAGAGGCGGATAGTTTCTATATCCCGCCCCGTCAGGTAATTTTGCAGCTGCAGGAGCTGGAGATAGAGGAGCCTAAGGTATCCGTGCAGTGGTACGGGATGCGGGAGGCTTTGGAACAGCGCTTAGGAAACGGTTTTTAAAGGAGGAGAAGGTGAAGGAAACAGTAATAGGATTTGTCGGATGTTACAGTCATGACGTGATTTTAATGCTTGCAAAGGTAATGAGCAGTGCCGAGAAGAAGGTTTTGCTGTGCGACCGGAATATGCGGCATACGCTTGGAGTGTCGGTTCCGATACCGGGCGGTATATCTGTAAGGGAAGATATTATCGCGTACGATGGGATGTATTACACACAACGAACCGTGAGTGGAGAGATGTTACGGGAGTACGATGTTTTGCTGATTGATTTCGGGATGCAGGACATCTATGGGGATATGAACTGTACGGAAATTTTTCTTGTAACGGATGCCCTGCCGCACCGTATTCGGCAGTTAAGCGGGCTGGAACTGCCCAAAGAGCTTGTGAGTCAGGTGTTGGTTCGGGACGTGATTTACGGGGCACAGTCAAAAGAGAAAGAACTGCGGGAGTTCCTGCAGAGGTTTCCGAATCGGAAAGAGAGTTTTCTGCCGCCCGATAAGAGAGACGTCAAAAACCGTTATGTATGCGAAAGTCTGCATGAATATCAGGTGAAAAATGCCTCGCCGGAACTGCAGGAATTTATTTATAGCACGGCAGAACGGTTTTGCCCGGATATACCCAAAAAAGAACTTTTGCGCAGAGTCCGGCATCAGGAAGGGAGGAGATATTTTTGAAAATCGTATTCTGGAGTCCGACCCCGTTTTCGGGCAGAAAGTCTTCCAATCTTCTTTTAATGGCATTTCAGGCGGTCGCGGAAGAGGGCGGGGAACAGTTTGTGATACATGCGGACGAAGGCGGCAGCGGGCCGGAGCATTTCCTGCTATCAGGCAGATACCGTATCCGGATGATGGAGCAGAGGGAGTTTGGGGTGGAACTTTTAGATAAAACGCTTCACTGCGAACGATTTGATAAAGAACTGGCAGTCAATGCCTCATATACTTTTGCCGGAGGGAAAATGCATATTCTTCCTGCCGGAAGCAGTTTTTTTTATCAGGAAAGAGAAGAAAAGGCGGCGCAGGCAGTGGCGGGAATTATAAAGCGTGCGGCGGAGTGTTTCCAAAATGTCTGGGTAGAGGCTCCGGCGGGAAAGTCCGTGCTTGCCGAAGAACTTTGCCGCACGGCGGATCTGGTGGTAGTTAATTTGGCGCAAAGTCCCAGTGAAGCAGCAAAAATCGTGCAGATTCCGGTTTATGAAAAAGAATTTTTTCTGATTGGCGCGCATGAGAAAAGGTGTACCTATACCCGGCATAATATGACGCTTTTGTATCCGCGTCTCTATGGGAAGTGCGCGGCAATACCGTATCAGGTCAGGTATCTGGCGGCCTGCTGTGCCGGTGAGGCGGAACAGTTTTGGGAAAGAGAAAGCCACTCGGGAGAGACGGATGTTCTGTATCCGTTTTTCAAAGAAGTAAAAAAAGCGTATCTCGGTTTAAAACGGTGTCAGGAGGAAGGAGATGTTCTATAAGCGAAAAAGAAAGAAAAAGGCCGTAAGGTCTGAGTTTGGAAGCATTGCCGAGCTTAGGGAATATGTACGGACAAGGCTGCGAAAACGTATGGAGGAAGGAGTTCCGTCCGGACTTCCCGCGGCGGAACGGGAAAAGTACCGCGTACAGATAAGACAGCTTCGCAAGGCACTCCGTGCCTGTGTTTACGGTGAAGGAGGTGAGAAAGATTACATAAAACGCTATATTATGAGCGAATTGACCGAAATCGGTCTGACAGTAAAAGAGACGGAACGGCTTTTACCGGTTCATGCGCCGGAACGGCTTCCTCCCGCGAGAAAGTTTGATATTTTATTGTACCGCTCTATGAAGCAATATGGAAAGGACGGATTTTTAAAATTTTGCGACCGGTGGGGACTGCCCGGCGAGATACGGCGGGAGGACGGCGTGTATTTTGAAATTACGCCGGAGGATATTGAGCGGATTTATGAGAAGGAGCAGCCGTGGTTAAGCGGGCAGGAAGTTTTAGAATTGATTTGTGATGCCGTTTATGAAGGCTTTGGTCACGGAGTGATTGACAGACTGCGGGACTGCAGGCTGGATGGAGTTTCGGGCGGTGTATCCGGGATGCCGGAACAGTTTTTTCGGTATGAGGAGGAGCTGCATGGCGGGTTTGACGGGCAGCATTCTTTTGACAGTGTATTTGTAATGGTCCGGGGAAATACGGTGCGTCTGTCGTTTCTTAGTTTTGAAAGCGAAAGGGAACTGCGCAGGGTAACAAAGTCACTGCTGCGTTATGAAGCGCCGGGTGAGCTGTCCTACTATCGCCCGTATATGGTAAATGATATGAAAGACGGAAGCCGTGTATTTGCGTGCAGGCCGCCGTTTTCGGAGTCGTGGGCGTTTTTTGTGCGAAAGTTTGACTCGACGGAGGAAAAAAAACCGGAAGAACTGGTGGTGGGAGAGGGGGCAGAAAATCTGATACAGGCGCTGAAATATTTTGTGGGCAGCGGATTTCATATTGCGATTACCGGAGCACAGGGCAGCGGAAAAACGACACTGCTTAAGGCGTTGGTGCGTTATATTAACCCGAAATACAATCTGCGGATTGAGGAGTCTGTTTTCGAATTGTGGATGCGGAAAGAGTTTCCGCAGAGGAATATCCTGACCTTTCGGGAAACGGAAAGCGTCGATTCCGTAGAGGGACTTGATGCTTTTCGAAAAACGGACGGGAATTGTCTGATGATGGGAGAGATAGGAAATATCAAAGCGGCTGCATTGATTATTGAACTGAGTCAGGTATCGGAACAGCAGTTATTTACGCATCACGCGATGACAACGGAAAAATTGCTGGATTATTTCCGAAATGCCCTGCTGCGTACCGGTGCTTATTCGGACGCGTATATGGCGCAGGAACAGGTAGCACAGGCATTTCATATTCATGTACTCTGCGAAAGAAATTTAAGTGGAGAACGTTATATTAAAGAGGTTTCGGAAATTGTTCCGGAGGACGGGGGAAAGGTGCGTATGCTGTACAGGTATCAAAACGGAAAATATTATAGAATAAATATTCCGACAGGGCGGCTGTTAGCCCGTATGCTTGAACACGCGGGAGAAGAGAAAGAAAGGATGCGGATATTTTTTGACGGGGGTGCAGGAGAATAGCGGACTATATAATACCGATGCTGTATTTTATTGCAGTATGCTTATTGGAATATAAGGGCTTTCAAAAGCGAAAGAGGGAGTATAGGGAGTTAGAACATTTTGCGGAGTTTCTGATAAATCTAAACTATGAGTTCTACATCTGTAAAAGTATTACAGAGTCTATTTTCCGGGCGGCAGAATCTGTGCCCGGAAGTCTGAAAAGGAGGCTAGAGGAAATCTGTTTTCTGCTGGAAGGCGAGGATATGGAGAGTGCGGTGGCTGAATATCAGTATCCGAAGCATTTAAAGTATTTAAAGCTGTTTTTGATTCAGTGTCAAAATGCGGTACAGTACGGAAGCGGAAAGATAGGTACAGAATCGGTATTTGTCAAAAATATGACAGAGCTTCGCAGGGATGTTCAAAATGAGTGCTACAAAAGGTCGCAGGCAGTTTTTTTGTTTGCGGGACTGGGATTGGTTGCGGCGGTGCCTATTGTATTCGTGCCGTTAATTCGTCAGTTCGGAATTGCGAATATGAGGGAACTGGCTGATTTTTACGAAGGTACTGCCGGACAAATCACGGTAGCAGCGGTTTTTGTGCTTACAGCGTGCAGTTACGCGCTTTTAATAATATTGAGAAAGGAAAATTGGACGGTTTACCAAAATCCGAAACTTGTCCGTATGGCGGCGGCGTGTCTGCCGCTGTGCGCCGCATGGGTTATGCAAAAAGAAAGTATTGGCCGGATTACAACAGCGGTTTTTATCAGCGCTCTTCTCGGGGTGGCAGCGGTTAAAATTTTTTACCGTTACCTGGAGTATTTGAGAAGAATCGGAATGGGAGGCGAAGTTTTGGGGCTTCAGTCCGTTATACTGATGCTGTATGACGTGCCGAATATGACGGTTATGAAATTATTGGCGACCTTGGAAGATTATGCGGAACTGTTTCGAAAAACGATAGTCCGCTGTACCGACCGTTACGCCGCGGAAGAAAACGAAGCGTTGGAACTGCTCTATGAGGAAGAATCATACCCCGCGTTTAAGCAGCTTGCGGGCAGGATTGCCATTAGTGAACGGGTTGGACTGTCCCATGCATTTTCCGAAATAGCGTCAGACAGGCAGTTTTTTAGAGAACAGCAGCGTCTGGATATGGAGCAGGAATTGAAAAAGAAGGCGGCAAACGCACAAATATTGGCATTTGCCCCGATGGTATTTTTGTTGTTTTTCTATTTGATTTTACCGTTTCTTGTGGCAAGCGTCGGACAGATGGCGGAAATTTTTACGGAAATGGATCAGATGAAGTATTTTTAAGTAAATCATGCGGGAAAGGAGAAGAAATGAACAACGGATTAAAAGCATTGTTGATTGCCGCGTCAACAATTATTACCTGTATTATTGTAAGTCTTGGGTTCCGGATGGCAAAAGAGGCGGGAGCAATCGGAAATCATGTGGTAGAAGAGCTTTATCAATACAGGAGTGCGGTGGAAGAAAGAGACTTTATGAAATATGACGGGGCAGTTGTATACGGAAGTGATGTTGTCAATCTGATGAAAAAAGAGCTGTCGGAAACCGCAGGCGGATTTGTTGTTACGGTAAAAGGAAATAAGAGCAGTTACTCGTATGAAGACAGAAGCGGAGTGGAAAAGACAGAAGATGCAAAGCACGCGGAATATATTGTTCCGACGTCAAAGTATGCCGGGAAGGTAGTAAGAAATAAAAACGGAGTAATCGTAGAGATTGTATTTACCAAAAAAGAATAATGGGAGGAATGAAGATGAATAACGGATTAAAGGCATTATTAATTGCGGCGGGAATTATTATTACCTGTATTGTAGCAGGACTTGCGTTTCAGAATACGCGGGAAGGAAAGGCACAGGCAAGCAGCGCGTTCGCACAGTTTAATACGACGATGAGCGAATATCAGGACTTGGGGAAATCCATGTACGACGGACTTTTAGTGTCCGGAGCGGAAGTAAGGCGCCTGATTGAAAACAGTATTGCGGCAAAAGAGTATATGCAGATTAAAGTAGTTACCGGGGACGGAACGGAACGCGGCTATGTGTATGAAAGTTTTGACGAGGAGAAGAAAAAGTTAAGTAAAGCAAGCGAAAGTCTGCCGTCAAATGAGAAAGCAAGTGACGGATATATTAATTCGCGTGCGGTATTTTTAGGCAGTATCGTGAAAGATGAGAATGGAATTATCGTACAAATCGTGTTTGAACAGCAATAGGAAAAAACGGAGGGGAAGATGACAGAAGAAATAGAACAGGCGGTTGAAATGACTGCTTCCGGTGTGTTGTTCTGCATTGCGGTTGCAATGTTGTTATTGTTACATACGGGATTTTACAGACAATCGGAAATCATCGGGAAGATGCCGGAGCAGCTGATTCTGTTTGAGGAGGCAAAGGAAACGTGGAAGCATTCGGAAGAGTGATTACGGTTCTTACGGCCGCATTCTGCATGGTGTTTCTGCTTATCGTTTTTAAAATGGCGCCGGTGCATTGGCAGAAAAATGAAACAGTACACAGTATAGCTTTGAGATATGCGATGAGAATGCTGAAAAGCGGAGTCATCTCTCAAACGGAGCGGGAGAACTTTGAAAAAGAATTAAGCAGGTTCGGAAATTATCGTGTAGAGCTTACGGTGTATGAAAGACGGCGTTTTGAAGGAGACGCGGGACGTGTGTACCTTTACAAAGAATGGAACGGTACAGAGGAAAGAAAAGTGCTTTCTTCCGGGAGTTATTTACGGCTGTTTGTTGCCGAAGAAGAGAAAGGTACGCTGGAAACCTTTCTTTATGGGGACGGATGTACGATTGTTACGGGAGGACGGGTGCCATGAACGCATTGGAAAAAGTCGTGGATTTTGTCGCGGCATGCGCGCTGCTGTTTTTGATTCCGCTTTTGTATTATGCCGGAAGAAACCGGGTCTCACAGGCAGTTCTTGCGGGACAGGCAGGAGAAACTTTTTTAAAACGTGTCAGTACCGCCGGAGAGATTACGCTGCCGGTGTGGGAAGAACTGGAACGGGCTTTGTTTCAATTCGGCTGCACGGAATATAAACTCTGCCGTATCCGTACTTTGTATGAACCGGAAAATATGACAGGCGGGATAATAGAGAGAGAATATACGGCAGACATGGAAATGCTTCGCGAGAATATTATGACAAAGGGAGCCAGTAAGTTACAAAATGGAGACGAATTGTGGCTGACGATTTATGTAAATGATATACCGGCGGTATATTTTACGGCGGTGAGAACAGGAGAAGCATATCCATGAAACTGTATCATTTTGGATTGATTTTTACGGTAATTGCCGCGGGTTTTTTAGTGACTGCACAGATTTGTTCGGTTACAGCCATGAAGGAGGAGGAAATCCGGAGGACGGAATATGACTGTCTGGTGGCAGCGGTGAACGCAGCAGTAAGCGCGGCATTTACCGGAGAGGAAAGCGTAGTTACGGTTTCCGGGTTACAACAGGCAGAGGAGGCTTTCTTTCAGACGCTTTCCGTCCTGCATGACGGAATACCGGATCAGGCAGGAAGAAGCGCGTGGCAGACGTATGTTCCGTGCCTGGTTGTCTTTGATGAGAAAGGATATTACCGGTATGGTTATGAGCCGGGACAGGGGTATCTATGGTCAGAAATAACCGTATATCAGGAAGATGGAATCCCGGAAAGCTTTTTTTCCGAAACGGAAGAAATACTCTCACAGTACCATAGTCTGCACTATACTTCCACAAAAAAGTACCGAATGGAAAAGGCCAAGGAGGGAGTTTGGGAGCGGAGTTTATCAAGAGCGTGCGTATTTGCGGTGTATGCGCCAAGACTTTCGGAGACAGCGCAAAAAGAACAGGGAATTTTCTTATACGCGGCAGCACAGCGGGTGAAGGAAGCATACTTTGTAACGGAAGATAATTATTGTCATCTGCCTTCATGCGAGCGGTGTAAAACAGGAGTAGTGATTGCGCGCTATGCGACGCAGAAAGCAAGCGCGGAAGACGGAGCAATTCCATGTGAACAGTGTTTAAAAGGATATGGAAAAGAACTTTGACAATTGAATAGGCGTTACATCTTAATTTTTAGATTGTTTTACATTTGAACTTATATCATTGCTTTACATCTTTAATAAAAGAACTTATAATATTTCTAGAGTTTCCGCATTTTGTATACTTTTTATATTCCGTAGACTGCACTCTGTCGTATTTTGCATTTGTCCGAAGGACCGCGTTTTTAGCGGAGCCGGAATCACCTCTTAGA
>JAFLSZ010000007.1:23555-52152 GCA_022510665.1 Lachnospiraceae bacterium | reverse complement strand
CCGCAGGCAAGACCGCTGATGGTCTGGTTGACTACTGCCTGAAAAATGGAAGCGGCAAGATCCTGCTTGGTTGCCCCTTCATTAATTAACGGCTGAATGTCGGATTTTGCGAAAACACCGCAGCGTGCCGCAATCGGATAAAGAGCCTGATAATCTTTTGCATACTCATTCAGACCAGAGGCGTCGGTCTTTAATAAAGATGCCATCTGGTCAATAAAAGAACCCGTACCGCCTGCGCAGATTCCGTTCATACGCTGTTCGACGCCGCCGGTAAAATAAATAATTTTCGCGTCTTCGCCGCCGAGTTCAATGGCAACGTCGGTCTGCGGGGCATAATCACCCAACGAAGCGGCAACCGCGACAACTTCCTGTACAAACAAAACATCGAGGTGTTTTGCGATTGTTAAACCGCCCGAGCCCGTAATGACAGGGTGAAGGATAAGCTCTCCGAGTTCTTCTTTCGCTTTTTCCAAAAGGGTTGCGAGCGTGCCCTGAATATCTGCAAAATGCCTTGTATAGTCGGAGAAAACAACAAGACCGGAAGGATCTAAAATTGCGATTTTTACGGTAGTGGAACCGATATCAATACCAAGAGAGTAAAAATTGTTCTTTACAGCCATAATAAAATCCTTTCTGAATCAAGTAATATTTCAAAACGAAAGTATCGTTAAACATTTTTTTAGTGAAGCATACCTATTTATTATACGACACCGTTCGGCAGGTTGCAAGAAATTTTCGTATAGAGAATTCTTAAAAAAATATAATAAACCGAACGGGACGTGGCGGTATGGCATATTTTGTAGGTAAAAAAAGCGTACAGGAGAATATTATGGCAATGTTTGATAATTGTAACGGTATTATTTATACGATAAAGCGAGGGGATACCTTATACTCTTTAAGCAGGCGTTTCCGTGTTCCTCTTGCCAAAATACTCCGCGCAAATCCGTATATTGACATTTACAATCTGCAAATCGGAGAGCAGATTTGCATTCCTAAGTGTCCGGACTGCAATCCATTCTATCTTATGTCCTACATGGTAAAAGAAGAAGAGACAATACTTGATGTGCTGAACCGTTTCGGCATTGAACTGGAAGATTTGTTAAAATACAACAATTTAAACGGAATTATGCTTCAGACGGGTTCCAAACTGCAGATACCGGTAAGGCGTGAGCGGGACGATAACGAAACGGAGGAGTAAACGAGGCAAAAAAGCAAAAAGCGGGATTGAAGCCTTTCACGGAATATGGTACACTAAAACAGGAGAGAAAGAAGCACCGAAAGAAAGCAGAGGATAACGATGCGTAAAAAAAATAAAACGGCGCATATTGCCGCAAAAGCAGGATTTTTTTTCTTTGCCGTGTTGTTTTTTATGGCACACCTTACCGTATGGGGCGCGGGAAACGATACAAGTGAGGATATCCGCGTAGGGCTGGAAAGCAGATATGCGCAGAAAGCAAGTATTACCCTGTACAATACACGTCTGGGTATCGGATTCAGTACGGACAGGGAATATGCTGTCGAGGTGGCGCTGCAGTGCGGGGATGGTCTTACCGTGAGCGCGGAGCGCGCCCCTTTTTTTGAGGTACGAAACTACCGGGGAACGGCGGAACGGGCAGAGGCACTTGCAAAGCGGCTGCGGGAAGCGGGAGCGGCGGCGTATCCGGTCCTGTTTTCCGCGGAAAATGCAGGAGTATATCTGCCGGTAGAAGAAAACGGAGAAACGAAAACAGGCGCGCGTCTGCGCTGTGAACAGGCAGCGGCGGAATGCGGGGTTTTGTTAGAAGACGGCCAAAGAGAGAGCAATTATTTAATCCGGCTGGACGCGGGAGAACGGATTTTCCTTGCGGACGGCGCGGAGGGATATTATCCGCAGTTTGTTCCTTTGGAGGAAAATGAAGAAGGGATTTTAGCGGTTAATCTCGGCGCAAGAAGTTACCGCGGGCGGATTGAAATCGGCAGATACGGCGGCAGAACAACCGTGACGGCGGTAAATGTCGTGCCGTTAGAAGAGTATTTGTATGGTGTCGTACCCTGTGAAATGCCTGCGTCATGGCATACGGAGGCATTAAAAGCACAGGCGGTCTGCGCGAGGAGCTACGCATTGATTAAGGCGGGATATCACGCGGAAACCGACATTAAGCGGGGATACCGGATGGGAGATACGGAGCAGAGTCAGGTATACGGAGGGATTGTGTTTGAAAACGCGAGAAGTACGGCGGCAGTAAGGGCAACCCGCGGCGAAACGCTTTGTTACGGAAACCGTACCGTGGCAGGCTATTATTTCGCGGCGAGCGGCGGACATACCGAAAATTCCGAGGATGTCTGGGGATTTTCTCTGCCGTATCTGCGCGGCGTGCCGGATATTTACGAAACAAACCCTTCAAAAAAGCCGTGGAGTGTTACGCTGAGTGCAAAAGAACTTGCGGATGTGCTGCTCTCCGGCGGGAAGAGAGTAGGGACGGTACAGAAAGTAACACAGGAGATTACGACGGCGTCCGGCAGAGTATATTCGCTGAGAGTAAAGGGAAGCCTTGCTACGGTGAGTCTGAATACCGATGCTTTGCGGAACATACTGCAGCTTGCGGCGACGAAGTTTAAGGTAGTCGGTTCCGCGGATATACCGGATTTAGTATCGGTACAGGGAGCGAATGCTTCGCGGCAGGCTGCCATACACGGCTGTTATATTATGGACGGAACGGGAAAAGTGCAGAGCGCGGACGGACTGACGGATCAGTATGTCGTGTTAAGCGCCGATAATCTTACGAATTTTCCGCGTTTTGCGCCGGAAGAAGGAGAATATCTGTTTGCCGGGATGGGTTCGGGGCATGGCGTAGGCATGAGCCAGTCAGGCGCGAGATCCATGGCGGAGCATGGATTTACTTATACGGAAATTTTGAAACACTATTTTACCGGAATTTCGATACGTTAGAAGCAGGAAGGAAAGAGAGATGGAAGCACTAAAAAAGAGTGATTATTATTTTAAACTGCCGGAAGAACTGATTGCACAGGACCCGTTGGAAGACCGTTCTTCATCAAGGCTTCTGGTAGCGGACAGGCATACGGGCAGGTTCTGTCACCGCTTTTTTCGGGATATTACGCAATATCTGCGGCCGGGTGACTGCCTTGTGTTAAACGATACACGGGTCATTCCGGCACGCTTAATCGGTGAGCGGCAGATTGACTATTCCGCCGTAAAGCCGGGAACCGTACCGGGGGCGGAGGGCGCGCAGATTGAGATTCTGCTTTTAAAACGGCGGGAAAACGATATTTGGGAAACCCTCGCGAAACCGGGAAAAAAGGCAAAGGAGGGAACACGGATTTCCTTTGGCGGCGGGAAGCTGACCGGCACCGTTGTCGGTGTGCTGCCGGACGGGAATCGTCTGGTGCGCTTTTCTTATCAGGGAATTTTTGAGGAGATTTTGGACGAGCTGGGGCAGATGCCGCTGCCGCCCTATATTACACACAAATTAGAGGATAAAAATCGGTATCAGACCGTTTACGCAAAGTACGACGGTTCGGCTGCCGCGCCGACGGCGGGACTGCATTTTACACCGGAATTGCTGCAAAAAATCAAAGACATGGGAGTTACGATTGCCAATGTGACGCTGCATGTCGGTCTCGGAACGTTTCGTCCGGTAAAAGAGGAAAACATACTGGAACACCATATGCATACGGAGGCCTACCGGGTGCTTTCGGAGGAGGCGGAAAAGATAAACCGTGCCAGACAGGCGGGCGGCAGGGTAATCTGCGTCGGCACGACAAGCTGCCGCACGATAGAGTCCGCCGCGGATGAAAACGGGGTGCTGCACGCGGGCGAGGGAGATACGGATATTTTTATTTATCCTGGATACCGTTTTAAACTGGCAGACGGTCTGATTACGAATTTTCATCTGCCGGAGTCTACGCTGCTTATGCTGGTATCGGCATTTGCCGGACGGGAGAATGTACTGAAGGTTTACGAGGAAGCAGTAAAAGAACGCTATCGCTTTTTCTCGTTTGGTGACGCCTGCTTCTTTACTTCGTGGGACTTTGGCGGCAGGGAACAGACAGAAAAGGAAGAAGGTTTGGAACGGAGGGAAGTTTAATGAAATGGATGGCAGCGTCTGATATTCACGGTTCGGCATATTATTGTGAGAAGCTGTTGGAGGCGTATCGTAAGGAAGGTGCGGAAAAACTTGTGCTTTTGGGGGATTTGCTGTATCACGGGCCCCGGAACGATCTGCCGAGGGAGTATGCGCCCAAGAAAGTCATTGCCATGTTAAATGAGGTTTCGGATGAACTTTTATGTGTGAGGGGCAACTGCGAGGCGGAAGTAGACCAGATGGTACTGAATTTTCCGGTAATGGCGGAGTACGCGGTGTTTTATGTGGGAGAGACGATGTATTTTGCGACGCACGGGCATAAATTCAATAAAGAAACACCGCCCTGTCTGAAAGAGGGGGACGTGCTGCTGCACGGGCATACCCATGTCACGGCGGATGAAATTTGTACCGCGCAGGGTCCGAAAGGTAAATATTCTTATAGATACCTTAATCCGGGCTCCGTTTCGATACCGAAAGAGGGCACGGCGCGCGGCTATTTGATTTTGACGGAATCCGGCGTTACATTCCGGGAACTTGTTTAGGGGGTTGACGTTATAATTTTGCTGGAAAATTCTTTTTATATGTGTTATGATTGATATATGGCGTAAATGAAAGTTTACACGAATTTTTTTAAAACCTATTGGAGGAGGAATGAACTATGGCAGGTGCTGCAAGCACAGGAAATTACCGCAATTTGTTTGCGGAGTGCGGGATTTCGCAGGAGGAAATTGATAAGAAGTTGGAAGCCGTGTTTCAGACGCTGTTTTATGGCAGTGAGGACGAGAGAATTTATCATCCGTGCGGCGATGATATGGGGTATATGGAGGATACCGGCAATCACGATGTCAGAACGGAGGGAATGTCCTACGGTATGATGATGTGCGTGCAGCTGAACAAGAAAGAGGAGTTTGACCGTCTTTGGAAGTGGGCAAAGACTTATATGTATCTGGATTCCGGCTGGAACAAGGGCTATTTTGCGTGGTCCTGTCATACGGACGGTTCTAAGAATTCTAACGGACCTGCGCCGGACGGCGAGGAGTTTTTTGCGATGTCGCTGTTTTTCGCTTCCAAACGTTTTGGGGACGGCGAAGGTATTTTCAATTATTCGGAGCAGGCAAGACAGCTGCTTCACAATTGTGTACATAAGGGCGAAGAAGAAAATTCCGGAGGTCCGATGTGGAACCCGAAGAACAAACTGATTGAGTTTGTGGTCGGATGCGGTTTCTCGGACCCGTCTTACCATTGTCCGCATTTTTATGAACTGTTTGCGGAGTATGCAAACGAAGAAGACAGAGAGTTTTGGAAGGAAGCGGCAAAAGCGTCCAGAGAGTATCTGTTGAAGGCGTGTCATCCGGTAACGGGGCTTTCCGCGGAGTACGCGGAATATGACGGCTCACCGAAAGTGTTGGACGAGCAGCGGATAAAAATGTATGGTACAAGGCATGACTGGTTTTACAGCGATGCGTACCGCACGATTGCCAATATTGCGCTGGATTACGAGTGGTACGGAAAAGACGAGGCATTGCGCGAAACGGCGGATAAGATACAAAAGTTTTTCGCGGAAACCGTAAAAGACTGTCCGGAGCAGACCTACCTTATTGACGGCACGGTACTGGAACAGCCGGCGCTTCATCCGGTGGGGCTTTTGGCAACCAACGCACAGGCTTCTTTGGCAGCAAAAGGACCGTATGCGAAGGATTTTGTAATGAAGTTTTGGAACACTCCGCTTCGCACCGGCGACAGACGTTATTACGATAACTGTCTGTATCTTTTCGCGCTGCTGGCGCTTTCGGGAAATTACAGGGCTTGGTAATATAATATAGGAGATATAAGATACAGAAAGTACAATATAAAAAGAGAGGAGAAGGAAATGAAACAGGTGACGGGGCAAAATCCGATAATCTATTCGGATTATCCAGACGCGGATGTAATCCGGGTGGGAGACACCTATTATATGGTGAGTACCACTATGCACTTTATGCCCGGCTGCGTTATTTTGCGTTCCTATGATTTGATTCACTGGGAAATTGCGTCCTATGTGTATGAAAGTCTGGACGATACGCCGGGGCAGTGCCTTGCAGACGGAAAAGGTGTCTACGGAAAAGGAATGTGGGCGGCGTCCATCCGGTATCACAACGGACTGTTTTATGTCTGCTTTGTGGCAAACGATACCGGAAAAACCTATCTTTATACGGCAAAAGATGTTACGGGTCCGTGGAAGAAAAGTTATATTGAAGGCTTTTTCCATGACAATTCCCTTTTGTTTGATGATGACGGCAGGGTTTACATTGCTTACGGCAACAGGGAAATCTACATAACGGAGCTGAACGGGGATTTAACGGCACCGAAAGAGGGCGGCCTGCACCGGCTGGCGGTAAAAGATACCGGAGACGTATGGCTTGGCTATGAAGGGGCACATTTTTATAAGATTAACGGAAAGTATTATCTGTTCTTCATTCACTGGCCGGCAGGCGGTCTGCGTACCGAGGCGTGTTTTTGTGCGGATTCGCTGCTTGGCGAGTTTACCGGAAAGGACGTGCTGTCTTCCGATTTGGACGAAAGGCACAGCGGTGTGGCACAGGGCGGCATTGTTGATACGCCGGACGGAGACTGGTACGCGGTGCTGTTTCAGGATCACGGGGCGGTCGGACGTATTCCGGTGCTGGTTCCGGTAACATGGCAGGATGATTTTCCGGTGTTTGGGGAGAACGGCAGAGCGCCGAAAGAAATTACGGTAAAAACGGAAAAAGACGCTTATTCTTATGAGCCGCTTTGGTGCAGCGACGATTTTGTATATACGCCGGGGGCCGACGGCAGAGTGCAGTTAAAAAAGCCCTGGCAGTGGAATCATACGCCGGACCCTGCTCTTTGGTCGGTAACGCAAAAGCCGGGAACGCTTTGCATCCGCTCCGGGAAACTGAGCGTGAATGTATGTCAGGCAGTCAATACTCTTACACAGCGTACCGTCGGAGAACGCTGCGCGGCGGAGGTAACGCTTGACGGCAGCGGACTGCGGGAAGGCGATTATGCGGGAATCTGCGCATTACAGGGGGATTACGGTTTTATTGCCCTGACAAAAGAAGCGGGAGAGTACCGTCTTGTTATGACGGAAAAGAAAAAGACAGAAAAGCCCGCCGCCATGGGAAGCTTTGACGCGGAACCGGGGGAAGTTGCAGAGAGTATTCCTGCGGATTCGAACCGGATAACCCTGCGCGTGGAATGTGATTTTGCTCCGGGGAAAGATACGGCGGAGTTCTTTTGGAAGACGGCGGAAGGATTTAAGAAACTTGGCATTACGAAAAAACTGCATTTTAATTTGGATCACTTTGTTGGCTGCCGTTTCGGGCTGTTTTTGTTCTCCACAAAAGAGACAGGTGGTACGGCGGAGTTTTCCAAGTTTGAGTTTCAGACGGAATAGAGAAAAGCCAAAGTAGGTGAAAAGAGAAGAAACGCAGGAGGTATTTATGAAAAAGAAAGGAATTTTTATTACGGGTGCAATGCTTGCGGCATTATCGCTCGGTGCCTGCGGCGGAGAAAACGGAGCAAAAGATTTGACTCCGACTCTTTCCGCGGAAGTTGTGACGAATATGCCGGAAGCAACAAATACCCCGCAGGGAAACAACCCCGGCGAAAATGACGGGGAAAACAATACGGAAATGGAGGATCAAAAAATGACAAGTCAGGAATTGGAAGCAAAGTGGAAGGAAAAGTTTGACGGACTGGAGTTGGCGGAGACATTAAAGAACATCGGTTATGACACGCCGGTGATGACGCAGCGTCTGGGCGCGGACCCGTATGCCATTGTGTATGAAGGAAGAGTTTATCTTTATATGACCGGCGACGTAGTAGAGTACGAGGCGGACGGCGTAACCGTAAAGAATAACAGTTACAGTAAGATCAATACCTTAAACGTAATTTCTTCGGATGACCTTGTGAACTGGACGGACCACGGAACGATTTATGCAGCCGGAAGAAACGGTGCGGCAACATGGGGAAATAATTCGTGGGCGCCGGCGGTTGCATATAAAGAAATTGACGGAGAGATGAAGTTTTTCGTTTATTTTGCAAACGGCGGCAACGGAATCGGCGTACTTACGTCAGACAGTCCGACAGGGCCGTTTACCGACCCGATTAAGAGGGCGCTGATTTCCCGTTCGACTCCGAACTGCGCGAATGTTGACTGGCTGTTTGACCCGGCGGTGCTGGTAGATGATGACGGCAGCGCGTATATTTATTTCGGCGGCGGCGTTCCGGCAGGAAAAGAGGAAAATCCGGGTACGGGCCGCGTGGCGAAGCTCGGCGATGACATGATCAGCCTTGACGGGGACCCGATAGCGTTTGAGATACCGTATCTGTTTGAGGATTCCGGTATCAATAAAATCAACGGAAAGTATTATTATTCCTACTGCACCAACTGGAACGTATCGGAGGAAGGAACCAAGAAGTATGGCTTTACCAATGCACAGATTGCTTACATGGTTTCCGATAACCCGATGGGACCGTTTACGTTTGAAGGAGTAATCTTAAAGAATCCGGGCACCTATTACGGCTGCTACGGCAACAACCACCACTGTATGTTTGAGTTTAACGGGGAATGGTATATCGCTTACCATACACAGATTCTGGAAAGACAGATGGGAATTTCCGGCGGATACCGCTGTACCAGCATTACGAAGGTTCCGGTCAATGCAGACGGAACGATTCCGACGATTCCGAGCGTTGACCGCCAGTCGTTAAAACAGGCAAAGTATCTGAATCCGTATGAGAAGGTAGAGGCGGAAACCATGGCGACGATGGGTGGTCTTAGTACCACGCAGGAAGGAATGAAGAGTAAGTACTACGGTTCCGGTAATATGACCTTATCCGAAATCAATTCCGGAGACTGGCTGGCATTGTACGGCGTAGACTTTGGAGATACCGGCGCAAAGCAGTTTACCGCGGCGGTTAAGGCGGCAGGCGGACAGACCGGGGCAATCCAGATTCGTTTGGACAGCCTGAACGGCGAAGTAGTCGGTTATCTTGAAGTATCGGGAAGCACGAACGGAGAATACCGTGAAATTACCGTAGATTTATTAAAGACCGTAACCGGTGTGCATAATTTAATTTTCGTATTCTACGGAGAGGAGTACAATGTGGATTACTGGCAGTTTCAGTAGTTCATTATAAAAGGAGGAAGATTATGGCAAAATTGTACATTAACCCGGCGATGAAGCTTGGGAAAATCAACAAGGAATTATACGGAAACTTTTCCGAGCATTTGGGTCGCTGTATTTATGAGGGACTTTATGTAGGCGAAGATTCTCCGATTCCGAATACGAACGGAATGCGGAATGATGTAGTCAACGCCCTGAAAGAAATGAAGCTTCCGGTACTGCGCTGGCCGGGCGGCTGCTTTGCGGACGAGTACCATTGGGAAGACGGAGTCGGTCCGAAAGAAAGCCGGAAAAAGATGATTAATACGCACTGGGGCGGCGTTTTGGAGGACAACAGCTTCGGTACGCATGAGTTTATGGAGCTGTGCCGGCAGCTTGGCTGTGAAACGTATGTAAATGCGAATGTCGGCAGCGGAACCGTGCGGGAGATGTCCGAATGGGTAGAATATATGACCTTTGACGGCGTATCTCCGATGGCGGATTTGCGCCGCGCAAACGGCAGTGAGGAGCCGTTTACGGTAAATTACCTCGGTGTCGGTAATGAGAACTGGGGCTGCGGCGGGAATATGACGCCGGAGCATTATGCGAATGAATACCGCCGCTATCAGACCTATGTGCGTAACTATCCGAGTGAAAAGAATCCGGATAAGAAGCCGATATATAAAATTGCCTGCGGAGCGAATGTGGATGACTTTAACTGGACGGAACAGGTAATGAAGATTGCGGGAAGGTATATGGACGGACTTTCGCTGCATTATTACACGATTACGGATGACTGGACACACAAGGGATCCGCGACGGAGTTTGATGTGCCGACGTATTACCGTACGCTCGGAAGGGCTTCCTACATGGAAACGCTGATTAACCGCCACGGTGCGATTATGGATAAGTATGACGCGGACAAGAAAGTCGGCCTGATTGTAGACGAATGGGGCACATGGTTTGATTGTGAACCGGGTACGAATCCGGGCTTTTTGTACCAGCAGAATACGATGCGTGACGCAATGGTAGCGGCGCTTACGCTGAATATTTTCAATAAGCACTGTGACCGTGTGAAGATGGCGAACATTGCGCAGTTGGTGAATGTATTACAGGCGGTGATTCTGACGGAGGGCGAGAAAATGCTCCTCACACCGACCTATCATGTGTTCAAAATGTATGCGCCGCACCAGAACGCACAGCTTTTGGACAGCCGTATGGAGCTTGAGTGGATTGAAAACGGAAACGAAAAGGTACGGAAAGTATACGAGTCCGCTTCGGTAAATGAAGCCGGAGAAATAACGGTAACGCTTGCAAATCTTTCGGCGGATGAAGCGGAGTCGATGGAAATAGTATTCGCGGAAGGAAGCGCGGCTTCGGTAACCGGAGAACTGCTGACCGGAAAGATAACGGAATACAATACGTTTGAACATCCGGACGCGGTTAAAACAACACAGCTTACAGGTGTGACAATGAACGAAAAAGGATTCTCTTTGGAGCTTCCGCCGTGCAGTGTAGTTTCTTTGTGTGTAAAAATGAAGTAATTTAAAAAAGGAAGGAAATCTTATGAAAAAATTATGTTCTTATCTTACAGTTGCCGCAATGGGTGCGCTTCTTTTGACCGCCTGCGGCAAAAAGCCGGCAAGTACAACGCCGACGGATACGCCGGATGCAACCGTAACGGAAGCTCTGACAGGAACACCGACAGAAGAACCGACAGATGCGCCGGAAGAACCGACGAAGGAACCAACCAAAGAGCCGACGAAAGAACCGACTCAGGCGCCGACGGATACGCCGACACCGGAGCCGACCAAAGCACCGGGTGGTTTTCTTATTCCGATTCCGATTCCGACACAGAAGCCGGCGGAAACGGATCTTACCTATGATTTCCATGACCTTGCATATATGGGGTCTTATGGTACGGTATATGAGGTACAGGACGACGGCTCGATTGAATTACAGTATGAGGGGCAATATCAGGAGATTAAATTGTCCGTACCGAAAGATATTGATATGTCATACTGTTATCAGGTAACGGTAAAGGCATTGAGCGCTTACGAGCCGCTTTGCGTAAAACTTTATGACGAATCCGGGACGCAGGTTTTTGTAGAGTATAACTGCAAAAGCAATACGGTAACGGAATTTAAGCTTACGCCGAACATTGCGGACACGGTTACCGGAATCGGTTTAATGGCGATCGCGGTACCGGCTGATCCCAGCCAGTATAAAGTAACGGTTTACAGCATTACGTTCCATATGGATGAGGATTATCTTTCGGCAGGACAGGAAGAACCGAAAGCAGAAGACACCTATTCTCCGGTTGTTACGGACGGGACGAATCTGGAATTGGAAGCAAAATGGAAAGAAGAGTTTGCCGGTTTAACCCTGGCAGATACGTTAAAGAAAATCGGCTACGACGCGCCGGTAATGACGCAGCGCCTCGGTGCGGACCCGTATGCGATTGTGTATGACGGCAGAGTATACTTATACATGACCGGCGACGTGGTAGAGTACGAGGCGGACGGCGTAACCTCAAAGAATAACAGTTACTCAAAGATTGATAAGTTGAATGTTATTTCCTCCGATGACCTTGTAAACTGGACGGATCACGGAACCATTTACGCGGCGGGAAGAAAGGGTGCCGCGACATGGGGCAGCAATTCATGGGCGCCGGCTGTTGCTTATAAGGAAATCGACGGAAAGATGAAGTTTTTTGTTTATTTTGCGAACGGCGGCAACGGAATCGGTGTGCTGACGTCCGACAGCCCGACCGGACCGTTTACGGACCCGATTGGAAAAGCGTTGATTTCCCGTTCGACCCCGAACTGCGCGAATGTTGAATGGCTGTTTGACCCGGCGGTGTTTGTAGACGATGACGGCAGTGCGTATATCTATTTCGGCGGCGGTATTCCGGCGGGAAGGTTTGCGGACC
Organism: Lachnospiraceae bacterium; assembly: GCA_022510665.1. Classification (GTDB taxonomy): domain Bacteria; phylum Bacillota; class Clostridia; order Lachnospirales; family Lachnospiraceae; genus SIG307. The sequence continues at coordinate 40,006 of JAFLSZ010000007.1, read as the reverse complement.
CGGGAACGGGCCGTGTCGCGAAGCTTGGAGATGACATGATCAGCCTTGCAGGTGACCCGGTTAAGTTGGATATACCGTATCTGTTTGAGGATTCCGGTATTAACAAAATCGGTGATACTTATTATTATTCCTACTGCTCCAACTGGAATGTAACGCAGCAGGCGACGAATGAATTCGGCTTCCACAGTGCGGAGATTGTTTATATGACGTCTGACAACCCGATGGGGCCGTTTACCCTCGGCGGAGTAATTTTGAAAAATCCGGGAAATTATTTCGGCTGCTACGGCAACAACCATCACTGTATGTTCCAGTTTAACGGAGACTGGTATATTACTTACCATACGCAGATTTTAGAGAGTCCGCTCGGTATTTCCGGCGGTTACCGCTGCACGCATATTACAAAAATCAACGTAAACGATGACGGAACGATTGATCTGGTACAGCGCGCGACCCGTGATGCCCTTAATCAGACAAAGAGTCTGAATCCTTATGAAAAGGTAGAGGCGGAGACAATGGCAACCATGGGCGGTCTTGATACGACGCAGGAAGGCGAGGAAAGTAAAGCGTGCGGTTCCGGCAATATGGCGCTGACGGGAATTGACTCCGGTGACTGGCTTGCGTTATATGGTGTGGATTTCGGCACGGAAGGCGCAACGAAGTTTATGGCGGCGGTAAAGACACCGGCGGGAAAGACCGGAGCGATTCAGATTCGTTTGGACGGTCTGGACGGCGAAGTAGTCGGTTATCTTGACGTCGGAGAGGGCGCGGACGGAACGTACCATGAGGTAACGGTTGATTTGCTGAAAAAAGTGACCGGAGAGCATAATTTGATTTTCGTGTTCTGCGGAGAAGGTTATCAGGTAGATTACTGGCAGTTTCAATAAAAAAGGAAGGAAAATTTATGAGAAAATTACGTTCTTATTTGGCAATCGCTTCTGTTGTGACGGTTCTTTTTTCCGCCTGCAAAGCAAAGCCGGCGGCTACGGAACCGACCGTAACGCCTGAACCGACCGCAACACCGGAACTGACTGTGCCGCTTGATCCGACTGACACGCCGGAACCGACCGGAGATGCCCGGCCGACCGAAATGCCGGAAGCAACGGAGGTTCCTGTACCGACCGGGGGATTAGGGGGTCCTTTAGTAGTGCTGCCGACAAAAGTCCCGGAAGTAACCGAGGAGCCTGCGGCAACGGAAGCTCCTGCACCGACAGGGGGGCTCGGAGGGTTTGTAGTGGTGGTAACGAAAACCCCGGAGGCAACCAAGGAGCCTGCGGTAACGGCAGCTCCTGCGGCAACCGCCACTCCTGTACCGACGGCCACTTCTGCACCAATGGCGACTCCTACACCGACGGCTGCTCCTGCGCCGACCAAGGCGCCGGAAACGGGAAGGAAGATTACTTATGATTTCCATGATCTTTCCTATATCGGCTCTTACGGAACCGTATATGAAGTGCAGTCCGACGGTTCAATAGAGCTGCGGTTTGAAAATCAGTATCAGGAAATTAAGCTAAGGCTCCCGGAAGAGATTGATATGTCGTATTGTCATAAAGTGACGGTAAAGGCATTGAGTTCTTATGCAAATCTTTCCGTGAAGCTTTATGACGAAGGGATAAATCAGGTTTTTGTAGAGTATCATTGTAAGGGTGACACGGTAACGGAGTTTACACTGTCACCGGATATTACAGACCGGGTTACAGGCATAGGTTTGATGGCGTTGGATGTAGTAGACGATTTCAGTCGTTATAAAGTTACCGTTTATGAAATTACGTTCCATATGGATGCCGGTTACAAACCGGCACCGACGCCGACCCCGTTTGTACCGGATTCCACGGACGGAGCGACGCTCCTTAATACATACGGAAGCGCTTTCGGCCGTATCGGTACCTGTATCAATTATTCCCAGCTGCAGAATCCGACAACGCTTGCGCAGCTTAAGACACAGTATAACAGTATCACACTGGAAAATGAAATGAAGCCGGATTTTCTTCTCGGCTGGTCGCCGTCCCTGATTTCGGTAAGCGAGGCGAAAGCGCTTGGATATGTAATTCCGGACAACTACAAGGAAACCACGGTTCCTAAAATTAATTTCGGTACGGTTGACAATGTGATGAGAATCTGCGCAAAGAACGGAATCGGACTTCGCGCCCATACGCTTGTATGGCACAGCCAGACGCCGTCGTGGTTTTTCCGGCAGGGTTACAACGGTTCCGGCGCTTATGTAAGTAAAGAGCAGATGGACGCGCGCATGGAGTTTTATATCCGTACCGTAATGACGCATGTGTACGACAACGAATACGGTTATGTGGTATATTCATGGGATGTTGTCAATGAGTATGTCCATGCGACAAACTCCGGCTGGGAGGCCGTGTACGGCAACCAAGGCCTGACGCCGTCGTTTGTAAAGCTTGCGTATGAAATCGCTGACGACGTTTTAAAGGATTACGGAATCCGTGATGAGGTTACCCTGATTTTTAACGACTTTAATACATACCTTGATACAGCAAAGATTAAGTCTGTTATGCAGTTTATTAACGCAGAAGGAAAGATTTGTGACGGCGTGGGTATGCAGGCGCACTTATCAACCTCTTATCCGACCGAGTTCCAGTTTAAGTCTACGGTACAGACGTTTTTGAACGAAGGTTATGAAGTACAGATTACGGAGATGGATGTCGGCAACAAAGGAGAAGAGGTACAGGCACTGTATCTTTATGAGTTAATGAAGTATCTCTTGGAAATTAAAAAGGCAGGCGGAAAAATAACCGGTATTACTTACTGGGGCCTTGCCGACAATGTTTCATGGAGGAAAGACGATTCGCCGTTATTATTCTCTACCTTGACGCAGCCGAAGAAAGCCTATTACAGAGTGTTACAGGCCTATGTGGATGCCGGGTTCAAGGTAGAAAAGTAATAGAGCAAAAAGTGCTTTACAAAGTATCGGGAATGTGCTAAAATTGGAACGTCAAAAATCAAAAGAGAAGCAGAGTAGGAATTTGCGCGTTAAGTGTCTGTCGGACGGGGAGTTGCCGGCGGAACGAAAAGAGAAATCTTGCGGTGCAAATTCCGCATCCCGCTGCTACAAATAGGTTCCCCTATTGTTGTAGCTAGTTGCGAGAGACGACCGGCACGCAGGGCAGGATTGCGCTGCGTGCGGTGTTCTTTTCTGCGATTGCGACAAATACAGCGAAAGGGGATTTTTTTATGCGGTTGAAGGAATCGGCAAAGGAATTTAGCAGCCTTAAATCATTGGTTGCCATGGCAATGTTGTTGGCATTGCGTCTGGCGCTCGGATTTGTGACGACCATTCAGGTGACGGAAAATTTAAAAATCGGTTTTACCATTTTCCCGACCACGCTTGCCTGTATGATGTTTGGTCCGATACCGGGTGCGGTCATGGGAGGGGCGGCGGATTTGCTCGGATTTGTTTTAAAACCGACCGGAGCTTTTTTTCCGGGTTACACACTGGATTCTATGGTGGCAGGTTTTATCTACGGGTACAGCTTTTATAAGAGAGAAAAAATAACGCCGGTAAGAGTGGCTCTGACGCTTGCCGCGGTAACGGTCTTAGTCAACCTCTGTATGACGACAAGCTGGATTAGCATTCAGTACGGCGTAAAAGATTTTAGTTTGTTTTTCAGTAACAGCGCTGCGGCATGGCAGAGTTTCTTCAAAAAATTTCAGGCAATTTTTGCAGGCAGAGCAATCAAAAATGCCTGTCTGTATCCGGTAAATGTAGTGGGAGTTTATCTGTTGCTTACGGCAGTACGGCGCGTGCCGCTCCTGCGGGATTATGCGAAGCGAGGCGAACAGGGACGTGACTTATAAAGAAGCGTTAGAGTACATTCATGGACTTTATTGGCGGGGAAAAAAGAACGGTCTGGAAAAGACGAAGGAGCTTTTGGAACTTTGCGGACATCCGGAAAACGGTCTGCGGTTTGTACATATTGCGGGAACGAACGGAAAGGGAAGCTGTGCCGCGATGCTGGCTTCCGTCTGTCAGAGCGCGGGCTTAAAGACGGGATTGTATACTTCTCCGTATATTGTCCGTTATAACGAGCGGATTCTGGTAAACGGTGAGGAAATACCGGACGGGCGGCTGGCGGCGCTCACAGAGTATCTGGCGGAGTTTGTCGAAAAAATGGAAGTGCCTCCGAGTGAATTTGAGTTCGGAACCGTTTTGGCATTTCTTTATTTTCAGGAACAGCAGTGCGATATCGTTATTCTGGAAACGGGGCTCGGAGGGACGTTTGATTCCACAAACGTAATACAAAATCCGCTGCTTTGTATAATAACTACGCTGGGCTTAGACCATACGAAACAGCTCGGAAACACTATAACGGAAATTGCGCAGGCAAAAGCCGGGATTATTAAAAGAGGTGCGCCTGTCGTGTTTTACGGCGAAACAAAGGAAGGCGAAGCGGTTATTCGAAGCCGTTGTGAAGAATTGTCCGTACCGCTGGTTCTGCCGGATTTTAAAGAAATTGTACCGGAGCGCATCGGAACACCGGCGATGCCGGGAGAGCAGGGAAAAGAGGAAAACTGCCAGCAGTTTTCCTACAAACAGTGGCAGCATATTACGCTGGCGCTGTGCGGGCTTTATCAGCAGAAAAACGCGGCGCTTGTATTAGAGGCGGCAGAACTGCTTCGGACAAAAGGACTCGGTATTTCTTCGGAAGCCATGAGAAAAGGCCTGCGGACGGTGCACTGGCAGGCGAGATTAGAGGTATTAAGAAACAATCCGCTTCTGTTGGTTGACGGTTCGCATAACCCGCAGGGGATGCGGGCAACCGTGGAAAGTCTGCGGCAGTATTTTCCGGAAAGAAAACTGCAGTTTATTTTCGGGGTAATGGCGGATAAAGAGCCGGAAGCGCTGGCAGAGCTTTTTCTGCCCCTTGCCAAAAAAGTATATGTGACCGCACCGGCGGTGCCGCGCGCCATGAAAGCGGAAGAACTGCTGGCGCTGTGCGAGCGGCTTGTACCGGAGCCGGGGCGGACGGAGTTTGTACTTTGTCCCACGGTAGAATCGGCGTTAGCCGCCTCGGCAGAGGAAGCCCCGGACGAAGTAATCGCGGCGGTTGGCTCTCTGTATCTGGCTGGGGAGATAAAGAAGGCGGCGACTCGTTAGTCCGCTGCCTCCGGTGCGAACACAAATAAGATATCCGCGTTAATATCGTAACAGTAACATGTATGTTCCAAAAAATCCGTGAAAAACAGATAGCCGAACACCGTATTCAGGTTCTTGTAATCCCCTTCCAAAAGGGTGGTTTCTTCTTTGGAAGCGATATCGTAACGGCAGATACGGTTGTTTTTTCCGTTGTCAACCTGATAGAACAGCGTTCTGCCATCGGCAGACAGGTTATAGGAGGAAAGCCTGTTTTCCGTAATCAGAGTAGCCGTGTCGCTTGTATACGGCAGATGAAACAGTGCGTAATTGTGTGGCTGGGAAAGAAAGTAAACGCCCGTATCCGTTGCTATCGGCTGGTAACAGTCGAGTTCCGCAAAAAGGGAAGTTCTTCCGGTTTCCGGCTGGTATGTGTAAAGACAGTGGTCCTTTGTTACGCCGGAATAATAGAGCAGACCGTCGTGATAACAGGCCGGATTGATATATTCGGCGGTAATAAGAGTGTCTTCGGTTTTTTTTGTGTTGACGAAACGCTCATACAAATCAAAGGAGCCGTCTTCGCCGTGTGCCTGATAGAAGAGGCGGTTTCCGGCAAGCAGTACCGTTCCGCAGCTGTTCGGATAGAGACGCGTGATATTTCGGGATTTCAGACTGCAGCGGTAAATTCCGGTGCCTAAAATATCAAATACCGTACTGCCTAAAGTGTTTTGACGGTAATTGATTCTGGAATAATATAAAAATGTGGAAGAAGCGTCTAAATTTATGTACTCTACAGAGTCTGTATTAATACGTTCTACCCGCTCCAAAGAACTGTCCATGCGGTACAGACGGAACCGATCCGAAAGATTCGCGAAATAAATATAGGTATCGTCCTGCGCAAAAAGTCCGCGGTTATAAAGATTCCCGGCAGTGTTTCCGGCATAATCCGAAGGATTTTCCGGCAGACGGGAATTGATCTTGCCAAGCAAAACCAGGCTTGTAAATACGGAAAGTACAATGATAAAAATCAGGACGGTTTTTACTTTTTGGTTCATAAAAAACTCCTTTATTCTTTGATAATTTTATTTTAGCATGATGTAGAAGAATGTCAAGAAATACATTGCATTTTTTGAGGCAACAAAGTATAATCAGGAGGAGATACGAAAGGAGAAGCAGTATGAAGGATTTGGAGCAATGCAGAAAAGAAATTGACGAAATCGACCGGGAAATGACCGTGCTGTTTGAGAAAAGAATGCAGGTGGCCGCGGATGTCGCGGCATATAAAAAGGCTTTGGGCAAGAAGGTATTCGATAAGGAGCGGGAGTCTCAGAAGCTTGCCGTAATCGAAGGAATGGCTTCCAACGACTATTTTGCCAGAGGCCTGCGGGAACTGTTTGTGCAGATTATGTCACTGAGCCGGAAATATCAGTATACAATGCTGGCGAACGGAGGGGAGAGCGGGTTTGAACCGATTGAGGCATTGAGCTGTGCAGAGGGGGAAGCCGCGGCGTATTTCGGCGAGCAGGGTTCTTATACGGAACAGGCGCTGTTACAGTCTCTTGGAGGAAAGTGCAAAAGAATTTCCTGCAAGAGTTTTGAAAAAGTGGTGGAGGCTGTGGAAGACGGTACGGTAAAGTACGGTGTAGTTCCTATAGAAAATACGACGACAGGTGACATTTCGGATTTATATGATTTGCTTGCGGTACATTCGGTGTATCCGGTGGCCGAGCAGGTAATTAAAATCGAACATACTCTGGCTGCTCCGTCCGGCGCGACCGAGGAAGGAATCAAAGAGGTTTATTCCCATCCGCAGGCTCTGATGCAGTGCAGCGGCTATTTTGCGGAACGTCCGGAACTTTTACAGAGGGCCTGTTCCAGTACATCCGGCTGTGCCATGGAAGTAGCCAAGTCGGGCGATGTCACAAAGGCGGCGATTGCCTCCGAAGCGGCGGCAGAGCTTTACGGACTGACAATACTCCGCCGCGGGTTAAACAACGAAAATGTAAATTCGACAAGATTTCTTGTACTTTCCAGAAAAGCGGTCTTTACGCAGACGGCGGACAAGGTAAGCATCTGCTTTGAATTGCTGCATGAGGCCGGCTCTTTGTACCGGATTTTAAGCCATCTGATTTACAATAATCTGAACATGACAAAGATTGAATCGAGGCCGATTCCGGGCAGACAGTTTGAATACCGCTTTTTTATAGACTTTGACGGCAGGCTTTCCGACCCCGCGGTGCAAAATGCTTTAACGGGAATTAAAGAAGAAGCTTCCCGTTTAAAAGTGCTCGGCTGTTATAAAGCGTTTGTGTAAGACAATATTTCTTAAAGGAATCATCACAAATTAGACAAACTTTACGAATAAAATAAAAACTATCAATAGGAAGATAGCTGTTGATTGACAGGAGGTTTGTCATGGGCAAGAAGAAAGAGAAACGTTTTTGGAAAAAAATAATACTTGTTTCAATCTGCGGCCTGCTTTGCGGAGGTGTGGGGGCAGGGACGCTGGCGGCATATACTTACGTGCGGCAGCATGCCGGGAAAGAGGCGGAAGAAACAGGAAAAAAGCAGGAGAGCGAATCAATCTCTAATCAGGAGAATAATGAGGCATTCAAACAGACCGCGGAAAATGCGGAAGAAAGAGTATCTTCGGTTTATGATGTTTCGGTTGTCTGGGACAACGTCATACCGGCGATTGTGGAAATAGAGACAAAAAGCGTAGTTTCCTACCGCTTTTTCGGACGTGAGTACGAACAGGAGAGCAGAGGGAGCGGCACGGGTGTTATTATCTCACAGGCAGAGGAGTTGTTTATCGTTACCAATAATCATGTGGTAGACGGCGCAACCGAAATTACAGTGTCCTTTGTAGACGGAACTGCCGCACAGGCAGAAGTAAAGGGAACCGATGTCGAAGGAGATATCGCGGTGTTAGCAATAAATTTTTCCGATTTATCCGAGGATACGATGAGGAATATCAAAATTGCGACGATTGGAGATTCAACGGGACTTTCCGGCGGAGAGATGGTAATTGCCATCGGAAACGCGGCGGGAAGCGGGCAGTCGCTTACGGTGGGTTATGTGAGCGCGGTTGACCGTGAAGTAGAGATTGAAGGAATTAAAATGAGGCTCATTCAGATGGATGCAGCAATCAATCCGGGGAACAGCGGCGGTGCGCTGCTTAATGCGAAGGGCGAATTGATTGGTATTAACAATGCGAAACTGGTTGCCAGTGACGTGGAGGGCATCGGATACGCAATCCCGATTTCCGAAGTGGTTTCGATTGTCAACCGAATGTTAAACCGTGAGGAAATTGATTATGAGGAGTCCGCGTTTCTCGGTATTGTAGGGCAGGACGTTACGGAAACTTTCTCGGAATTACTGAATATCCCGGTTGGAATTTATATTTCGGAAATAGAAGAAGGTTCGCCTGCCAAACAGGCAGGGCTTCCGTTGTATGCGGTTATTACGGAAGTAAACGGAATTACCGTAAAGACGAAGGAGCAGTTAGGCGAAGCACTGAGCTATATCCGCGGCGGTACTCAGGGTACGGTAACCGTACAGGAGCGCGTGAACGGAATCTATGTGCCGAAAGAATATGCGGTGACATTCGGGGTACGGGGAAAAGACAGGGAAAATTAAAGCAACTAAACAAATGCGGAAACTCGAGCAAAGAATAGCTGGATTTTTTTCGCTCTCTGATGTATAATGAAGAAAATATTTTAAAATAAATTCTATCGTTATGGAGGATTAGAGTATGGCTGAGATTTTAGTAGAAACGTCTGCCCGTCACATTCATGTGACGAAGGAGCATCTGGAGATTTTGTTCGGCGCGGGAGCAACTCTTACCAAAAAGAAGGATCTTTCCCAGCCGGGACAGTATGCCTGTGAAGAGCGCGTAACGATTGTAGGGCCGAAGAAGTCAATTGCCAATGTTTCCATTCTCGGACCGGAAAGACCGGCAACTCAGGTAGAGCTTTCCGCAACGGACGCACGTTCCATCGGAGTGCCGGTTGTGGTAAGAGAGAGCGGAGATATCGCGGGTACTCCGGGCTGTAAGGTTGTAGGTCCGTGCGGCGAAATTGAGATTTCAGAAGGTGTAATTGTGGCAAAGCGCCATATACATATGGTTCCGGAAACCGCGGAAAAACTTGGGTTAAAGAATAAAGACGTGATATGGGTAAAGATGGAAACCGACGGAAGAAAAGCGGTACTTGGAGACGTTGTGGTTCGTGTCAGTGAAAACTTTGCCGATGCAATGCATATTGATACGGACGAGTCCAACGCAGTCGGCGCAGCTCCGAATATGATGGGTGAGATTATAAAGGAACTGTAGTTGTCGTAATATGTAAAAAAGTGGAAAAGGAGTCTTTTGTCGGAAAAAATGGCAAGACTCCTCTTTTTTTCATAATATCTCCTTGCAAAATTTTCAGATTGGTTATATAATTGTAATAGAAATTAATAAAATGATATGTTCTGTGATATGTTCGCCTAATTGGGAACACAATAGGACAGAAGGAGGTTTTCCCATGGATTACAAAAAAGTATATGAAGATTGGTGCAATAATCCATATTTTGATGAGGCAACAAAAGAAGAATTAAGGTCAATCCGGGAAAATGAAGCGGAAATCAAAGACCGTTTTTACCGTGAATTGGAATTTGGTACGGCGGGATTGCGCGGCGTGATTGGAGCGGGTACGAACCGCATGAATTATTACACGGTGCGGAAAGCGACACAGGGACTGGCCAATTTTATTATTGACGAGGGTGCTGTCAATAAGGGTGTTGCCATCGCATATGATTCCAGAAATATGTCGCCGGAGTTTGCGGAAGCGGCGGCGCTTTGTCTTTGTGCAAACGGAATCAAAACCTATTTATTTGACTCACTGCGGCCGACGCCGGAGCTTTCTTTTGCGGTGCGTGAGCTTGGCTGTACTGCGGGTATCGTAATAACCGCAAGCCATAATCCGGCGGAGTATAACGGCTATAAGGTGTACTGGGAGGACGGCGCCCAGATTACGGCTCCTAAGGACAAGGAAATTATCAAAGAAGTGAACGCGGTTACGGATTATCGTTCCGTAAAGACAATGGTTCGTTCCGAGGCCGAGGCAAAGGGGCTGTTAAAGGTCATCGGAAAAGATATCGATGATAAGTATGTTGCGGCTTTAAAGAAACAGATTATACATCCGGATATTATCAGCGAGCAGGGTGCGGATTTAAAGATTGTGTATACGCCGTTGCACGGAACCGGCAATCTTCCGGTACAGCGTGTGCTTAAAGAGCTTGGCTTTAAGAATGTGTATGTGGTTCCGGAGCAGGAGATGCCGGACGGCAATTTCTCCACCGTGAGCTATCCGAATCCGGAAGACGAAAAGGCGTTTGCGCTCGCACTCGCGCTTGCAAAGAAAGTAGATGCGGATGTGGTTATGGCAACCGACCCGGATGCGGACCGTCTCGGTGTATATGCGAAGGATTCGAAGACCGGAGAGTATATGTCCTTTACCGGTAATATGTCCGGTATTTTGATTTGCGAATACCTGATGAGCCAGAGAAAGGAACTGGACAGAATCGCGAAGGACGGTGCGATTATCAAGACTATCGTTACGACCAATATGACCGACAAGGTAGCACAGGAATACGGAGTAAAGTTAATTGAAGTGCTGACCGGATTTAAGTATATCGGCGAGCAGATTAAGCTGTTTGAGCAGAGCGGAAAAGGTCATTATGAGTTTGGTTTTGAGGAAAGTTACGGCTGTCTTGTCGGCACCCATGCAAGAGACAAGGACGCGATTGTAGCGGTAATGATGCTCTGTGAAGCCGCGGCATATTACAGAAAGTACGGTATGACGCTCTGGGATCAGATGCAGAATATTTACAAAAAGTACGGATATTTTAAAGAAGGCCTGCAGACAATGACGTTAAAGGGCGCGGACGGTGTAACCAAAATTCAGGCTATGATGGACGGTTTCCGCGCAAATCCGCCGAAGAGCCTCGGAAGCTACACGGTGCTTTCCTTCCGTGATTATGAGAAAGATACCGTAACGAATCTGGAGACCGGCGCGGTTACTCCGACGGGGCTGCCTAAGTCGAATGTATTGTACTTTGATTTGAATGACGACGCATGGGTATGTGTTCGTCCGTCCGGTACGGAGCCGAAAATCAAGTTCTATATCGGTGTAAACGGCAGTGACGCGGCGGATGCAGACGCAAAGTTAAAAGAGCTGACGGATGCACTGATGGCACTGGCATAAGAGACAAATTAACGGGGAAACAGAATAAGCGGGGCTGCCGCACGAAGAAATTTGTGCGGCCGGTCCCGTTTTTGTAAGATAAAAGGCAGGAGGCGCACCTGCACAAAAGGAAATTTGCCGCAAGCGGCTTTTTATTCAAAAGGAGGACGACATGAAAATTGTAATAATTACGGGAGCATCTTCCGGTATCGGTGCGGAATTTGTAAGACAGTTGGACCGGGAAGTTCCCGGTGTGGATGAGTTTTGGCTGGTTGCCAGAAGAAAAGAGCGTATGAAGGGGCTCCTATGGGAGTTAAGACATCCGGTACGGATTTTTGCGGCGGATATCAGGAATCAGTCATTTTATGAAGAACTGGAACAGCAGATGAAGGAATGTCAGGCGGACGTAAAGATGCTGGTAAACTGTGCCGGATACGGCATTGTCGGGAAGGCTGCCGACCGCTCCAAAGAAGAACTTCTGGGAATACTGGATGTAAATTGCAAAGCATTGACCGCGCTGACCGTACTCTGCCTTCCGTATATGAATAGAAACGCGAGAATTATTCAAATAGCAAGCAGCGCGGCCTATCTGCCGCAGCCGGGTTTTGCGGTATATGCCGCAAGCAAGTCCTATGTATTGAGCTTTTCCAGAGCGCTCTCGGAAGAATTGAGAGAACGGGAAATTTATGTAACAGCCGTTTGTCCGGGGCCGGTAGACACCGAATTTTTTGAACGGGCGGAACAGTACGGGGAATCGTATAGGTTTAAAAAGTATTTTATGATGTCCGCGAAAGACGTAGTAGCGGAAGCAATCCGCGCGTCTAAGCAGAAACAGGAGGTTGTAACGCCGGGGACTGCCATGAAGCTCTTTCGGGTTTTTACAAAGATTGTTCCGCACGCGGTGATATTGGGTTTCATACGTGGGTATTTTGACAAATAAATGCCGTTTGGGTGCGTCCTCGCGGCTAACCGGTTCTAAGAGGTGATATCAAAAACATCTTGACAGTTTGACCTATTTGTATTATAATAAGTAATACAAATAGGTCAAACAAGACAAAAGGGCGGAACGAAACCTGATAAGTCGGGAAAAGATGTCTGGAGGCAGGATATTATGATTATTCGATTGGATATGGCAAGTGAAGTGCCGATTTATGTACAGTTACGGAATGCGATTGTAGTCGGCATCGGAAAAGGAGAGCTTTTGCCGGGGGAAGGACTGCCGACCGTGCGGCAGATGGCGGAGGATTTGGGAGTAAACTCCATGACGGTCAATAAAGCCTATACTATTTTAAAAAACGAGGGCTTTATTGAGATTGACCGCAGGCACGGAGCGCGGGTAAACCCTAAAAAAGATAAGTTTGGCGTATTCCGCGAAAAAGCGGAGGAGGAGCTTTTGCTTTTGATTGCGGAGGCAACGGTACGAGGCGTGGAGAAACAGGAGTTTATGGAGCTTTGTGAAAAGGTGTACCAAAAGATGGGGGCGGCAGAAGGGGAAAACGGAATAGGGGGTGAGCCGGAATGCTGTTAGCAGTTGCAAATATGCTTTGTATCTGGTTTTGCGGAGGATGTCTATTGTTGGCAAACTGGATGGCAATACGGAAAAAGTCGGAATATCTGCTTTATATGGCAATCAGCGCAGAACAGCGGGAAGATGCCGATGTGGTACAGCTTGTAAAGGAATATAAAACGGCGCTTTGGAAGTTTATAGCGGTTTTGTTTGTCAGTTCGTTCGGTTTCTTTCTGTGCGGTGAATATGTCTCAATACAGCTCTGGTATATGTGCGCATGGTTCGTTGTCGCAATTATGGGTGATTATAAGCTTGTAAAAAAATATGCCGGAAAGATGTATGATTTAAAGAAAGAAAAAGGATGGTGCCTGCCGTCCAGGCAGGTAAGCTGTAACGTGGATACGGCAGTGAGCCGTATGAAGAAAACGCTTCCTGTTTCGGAGTTTTGGATGTTTATTCCGGTTTGGATTTGCATAGCGTCTTTTCTATGGTGGTTTTTGCGTGGGACGGAGTATACGATACTGCTTCTGTTTCCGGTGATGGATATAGTAGTGTTAGTGCTGGCCTTCTATATATTTCATCACGCTTCGCACGGAAAACTGAAAGTATACAGTGAGGATTCGGATGTCAATTATGCATTAAACAGGGCCGCGAAACGGGCGTGGACGGGGGCTGTCGTTTGGGAGTCGGTGTTGCTTTGTGCGTATCAGTTTTTTCTGATGTTGTGGATGTATTCCTATATGAAAGATATTGCAGAGGACGGCGTCGTTTCGGGCAGATGGGGACTTTGGGGAGTTTTTATCGGGCTTAATCTTTTGGAAATAGTGTCATTTGTTTGTGTTTTTTTCGGAGCATTATCAAGAGTAAAAAGAGCAAGGAAGGAACTGGCCGTCGGGTGGGAGGAGTTTTTACCGGAAGATGCGGACATCTATTGGAAAAACGGGTATTATTATAATCCTTATGATACCAATACTTTTGTGGAAAACCGTAGCAGCGGTTTTACCACCAACATGGCAACGGCCTGGGGAAAGATTACGAAGTGGGTGCTGCTCGGAAGCCTGATTTTTTGTATCGGAAGCGGAATTGCTATGCTTCCGCTTGACTTTGGTACGATTACGGCACGGAAAAACGACAGCGGAATTGAATTAAAAGGCTGTTTGTACTATAAAGAAACGATTGCCTTTGACGAGATAAAGACGGTGACGCTGTTAGATCAGTCGCCGGGGCTTTCGAGAATTTTTGGTTCCGGTATGAAGAAAGTGGCGCTCGGAAGCTATCATTTTAAAGGGTACGGTTCCGGGAGGTCGATGGTGTACCGGGAGGCGGAATACTTTGTTCTGGTGGAAAAAACGAACGGAAAACTTGTAATGTTTTCATTAGAGGATGCAAAAGAATTGCTTGAGTGTTATAATATCTTAAAAAAGCATGAGCGGACAGAGGAATAGTCCGGATTTGAAAGGATTTTGGTATTGTGAAAAAGGCGGTAATTTTTGACCTGGATGGGACATTATTAGATACGCTGGGGGATTTGCGCACGGCAGTGAATTTAGCCCTTTGTGCAAACGACTGTCCGGAGCGGACGCTGTTACAAGTCCGGCAGGCGGTAGGAAACGGAATCCGGACGTTGATTTCCCGTTCGGTTCCCGCGGGAACCTTACCGGAAACCGAAGAACGGGTTTTTGCCCGTTTTCGGGAAGAATATAAGCTTCACTGCAGCGATACGACGGCGCCTTATGACGGTGTGACGGAGCTTTTGAAGCGTCTGCAAAAAGAAGGCGTTCTTCTGGCTGTCGTGTCAAACAAGGCGGACTTTGCGGTGCAGGAACTGGTAAATCGGTATTTTCCGGATTGTTTTGACGCGGCACTTGGCGAAACGGAAGGACTTGCGAGAAAGCCCGCGCCGGATATGGTGGAGGAGGTACTTCGTCGGTTAGGTGTAGAAAAAAGCGACGCCGCCTATGTGGGAGACTCCGAGGTAGACATTGTAACCGCGCGGAATACAGGGATAGTCTGCGTTTCCGTGACATGGGGATTTCGTGAAAGGGAAGTATTGGAGGAATACAAGGCGGAGTTTTTTGCGGAGAATGTAAGGGAACTGTATGAGGTTCTGGGAAGTATGGGTGCGTAGGAAGGGGACCGCAAGGCAGACAGGGCCTTTGCTGGATGAAGCGCTTGCATTTTATCGGTGTCTTCATTAATGGATAATTTACTGTAAGTTATAGCCAAAAATTTGATAATCTGATATACTGGATTATGAAAGTTTTGGTTATTATATTTTTATTTGAAGTTGTGAAAAAGCAAGGTTAAAGAAAATCAGTAGTCAGAAAGGAAGCGGATGGACTGATGGATTTTGATATTAAAGAATTTGATAAATATAAAGAAGATAATCGGCTGGAGGTAAAGAAAGCCAAAGGCGGTCTTCCAAACAGTTTGTGGGAGAGTTATTCGGCTATGGCAAACTGTTGTGGAGGTATCATTATTCTTGGCGTTATTGAGAATCTTGATGGCAGCTTCTATACTACGGGGTTGCAGGATGCTCCTAAAATAAAAAGGGAATTCTGGGACTGTATTAATAATCGTAACAAAGCCAGCGTCAATCTTCTCACAGATAATGATGTTACGACTTATGATGTGAATGGCGATGTTATCATGGTTATTCGTGTGCCAAAGGCAGAGCGGGAACAAAAACCTGTTTACATTAATGGCGATATGTGGAATGGTACTTTCCGTAGAAATTGGGAAGGTGACTACCATTGCACGCAGTCAGAAATCAAGGCAATGCTCCGTGACGAGCCGGAAAATACGATGGACATGATGGTTCTAGAAGAGTTCACGCTTGCTGACCTAAATGATGAAGCTGTACAGGGATACCGAAATTATCACTCTACTGTAAGACCCGGTCATGTGTGGGAGAAGCTCTCGAAGGATGAATATCTGGAGAAAATCGGTGCTGTGGGACGACTGAAAGAAGATGGAGAGCTTCGTCCAACTGCTGCCGGACTTTTGATGTTTGGTGAAGAATACCGTATTGTCAGGCACTTTCCGGAGTACTTTTTAGATTACCGAGAGATTCTTGAACCGACAATACGTTGGACAGACCGGATACAATCAAGTTCCGGTGATTGGACAGGGAATCTGTTTGACTTTTTCTTCCGGGTGTATAATAAGATTTCGAGAGATTTTGAAAAGCCTTTCGCATTGAATGGTGTGACACGCGTCGAGGATACTTCGGTGCATAAAGCAGTCAGAGAAGCATTTGCGAACTGTATCGTGAATGCCGATTTCTATCTCCCCAGAGGAATTGTAATCCTCAAAGAAAGAGATCGGATTATCATGCAAAATCCGGGAGGAATCCGGACGGGTAAAGCGCAGATGCTGCGCGGAGGAATCTCAGATCCGCGAAATAAGGCAATCATGAAGATGCTGAACCTGATTTCTATTGGTGAGCGAGCAGGGAGCGGTGTTCCGGATATATATTCGGTATGGGCCGAGAAGGGTTGGGATGACCCTATTGTCGAGGAGCAATACGGACCTGATCGGACAATCTTAACGCTTGCTTTTGTCAAAAAACAAGCGGAAAAAACAAGCGGAAAAAACAAGCGGAAAAAACAAGCGGAAA
>JAFLSZ010000007.1:0-23455 GCA_022510665.1 Lachnospiraceae bacterium | reverse complement strand
AAAAAACAAGCGGAAAAAACAAGCGGAAAAAACAAGCGGAAAAAACAAGCGGAAATGCTCAGGCAGCAAAGACGATTGACAACAAACAGTCCATCCTTACTTTTATCGCTGATAACGGTAGTGCAAATTCTGCCGATCTCGCAAAGCATATAGGGCTTAGCCAAGCACGAACAAGGGTGTTGCTCTCGGAGCTCGTTGATGCTGAAAAGATTAAACCTTATAGTAATGGACGGTCACGCAGATATACTTTGCCTGATGCGGAGGAATAATAGCATATCTATTGGCGGAATGCTGGAGGCTATCGATTATAAGAACCAAAAGAAAGGAGTGTTACTATGGCACAGGTAACTTTAACTGCACGGGTGGATAAACATGACAAAGCCAAATTTAGTGCACTTTGCTCTAATATTGGATTAAATACTTCCGATTCGTTTTTTTCCAAAACTAATATGGCATATGTGAAAAAATCGGTTCAGGAACTTCGCTCCGGTAAAGGGACACCGCATGAACTGATAGAGGTTGGCGATGAGTGAAAAAATATGGTCTGATGATATATGTAATGAAGTATGTTACTTCATTACATGAATTATGCAAAAATCGTGTCAGTAGCAACTACTAACCTTTCAAATTGTATCACACTGCCATGGCTTTGTCAATGATTCTGCCTTGATTTCCCTTTATTTAAGGCTTGGCGTAAATATTGGCTGACAGAAAGTGCTAGCCAATACGGGATAAAGTCCCCCATTCGGGTTTGAAGGCGGACATAAAGCAGTACCGGAGGAAGCTCCGGTATTTTTTATGCCTAAAATCATGTGGTAGAATCTTTTAAAATTATTATTTATTTGCAGTCAGATTCGGTGTCAGAATTACAAGAAAAAAAGAGCTTTGCGTCATTTCGTGTCATTAGCGGCATATTTTGTTATTCTACATCCTTCTACGCGGTGAAAAAGCATAAATAAAAAATAAAATCCGGCGGTATTTGCAGTCAAATAAGTTATGCGGCAGAGGGCGGATTCCCTGACAGAAAGGGAATCCGCCCGTTTTGGTAATGAAGTAACATACTTCATTACATAGCTGCATGACGGATTATGATACAACCGGGAAAGGGGGCCGCAGAAGAATATGACACTATTTGAGCATAACAGTACCGCATATGAAGCGGCTCTTGCACTGATGAAAAAGACAGGGAAGGCCGCCGTAATTCATCCGACCGGGACAGGGAAATCATTTATCGCGTTCCATTTGTGCGAACAACATCCGGAATCTTTGGTCTGCTGGCTTTCGCCCTCGGAATATATCTTTCAGACGCAGAAAGAAAACTGGCTTTCTGCCGGAGGCAGCGTCCCTGAAAATATACGGTTTATCACATATGCCAAGCTGATGCTTATGAACCGGGAGGAGCTTTCCGAAATAAAACCGGACTACATCATTCTTGACGAATTTCACCGCTGCGGAGCGAGGATGTGGGGACAGGGAGTACAGATTCTGTTAAGGATGTATCCCGCAGTGCCTGTACTCGGTCTTTCCGCTACAAACGTGCGCTATCTGGATAACCGGCGTGATATGGCAAAGGAGCTGTTTGACAGAAATATCGCTTCGGAAATGACGCTGGGAGAAGCCCTGATGCGGGGAATTCTCAATCCTCCGAAATATGTACTGTCGGTTTTCTCCTACCAAAAAGATTTGGAAAGATACGAAGCGCGGATACGGTCCGCGAAAAATAAAGCAGTCAGGGAAGAAGCGGGCGCGTGTCTTGAAGCGCTGCGGAGAGCTTTGGAAAAAGCGGACGGTCTGGATGAAATTTTCCGGAAACACATACCCGACCGGACCGGAAAATATATTGTGTTCTGCGCGAACTTTGAACATATGCAGGAAATGATGAAAAAAACAGCGGAGTGGTTTGCGGGGATGGATACGGAGCCTCATATGTACCCGGTGTACTCGGAGGATCCCGAAACGAGCAGAGCATTTGCGCAGTTCCGGGCAGATGAGAGCGAACATCTGAAATTTCTGTTCTGCATTGATATGCTGAATGAGGGGATTCATGTTGACGGCGTAAACGGAGTAATTTTGCTGCGCCCTACAATTTCCCCTATTATTTATAAACAGCAGATTGGGCGTGCCCTGTCTGCAAACGGGAAAAAAGAGGCGGTCATATTTGACATTGTCCTCAACATCGAAAACCTGTACAGTGTCGGGGTAATTGAAGAAGAAATGCAGACGGCTATGATGTACTACCGGAGGCTTGGGAAAGACGGGGAAATCGTCAACGAGCATTTTCGGATAATTGATGAGGTGCGGGACTGCATGCGGCTTTTTAACAGCCTGAACGAAACACTGAACGCTTCGTGGAATCTGATGTATGAGGCAGCAAGACGATATTACGGCGAACACGGAAATCTGGAAGTGCCGAAACGCCATGTGACAGAAGAAGGGCTTTCTCTCGGGGCGTGGGTTGCCACGCAGCGCCGCGTTTATGCCAATAAGGAGAACGGTATTCTGACAAAAGAACAGATAGAAAAACTGGATGCCATCGAAATGCGGTGGCAGGGGGCAAAGGATCTCGTCTGGGAGAAAAACTTTGCAGCCGCAAAAAAGTATTACCGGGAGCACGGAAACCTTTTGGTAAACATTAACGAAGATACTTCCGACAATACGGACAACGTAGCGCTCGGAAAATGGATTGCCCGGCTTCGTGCATATAAAAAAAGCGGAAACCGGTGCGTGTATTTATCGCCGGAAAGAATCGCGGCGTTAGAGAAAATCGGAATGATATGGGATGTGCCGGACTACTGCTGGGAGCGGCATTACCGCGCGGCACTCAGTTATTATCGAAACCATGGAAATCTTGATATAGCGCACGATTATGTTGACGAAAACGGAGTCAGGTTAGGCGCATGGGTCAGCAAAATGCGCATGGCAAGACGGAACACGAATTACCGCGGAGCGGCACTGACAAAAGAGCAGATTGCAAAATTAGACGAACTTGGTATGGCATGGGGCTCCAAGCAGGACGCGGCATGGGAAAAGTCATATGAAGAAGCCTGCCGTTACCAAAAAGAATACGGAAATCTGGATATCCCGGCGGCCTACGTCACAGAAAACGGCTGCCGTCTGGGGAAATGGCTCCGCCACCAAAGAGAAGCATATAAGACTGGACTGCCGGAGGAACGAAAAAAGAAGCTGGATGCACTCGGAATGGTTTGGGAGCCGAAAGACCCGTGGGAGAGCAAATTCGACCTCGCAAAGCGGTATTACGAAGAACACGGAAGTTTAGATATGAAAAGCAACTGCATTGTGGAAGGCGTCTGGCTTGCGCGCTGGTTAAGCGAACAGAGCGCGAGGATGAACCAAACGGAAAAATCCGCAGGGGAATCCGGTGCGAAAGCGGCAAAAACACTTACGCCGGTGCAGGTGAAAAAGCTGGAGTCCCTGGGACTGCGGCCTTATCAGGCGGCTCTCTGACAGACCGGAAATGAAATGATATGTGAAAAAGCGGAGGCGTGTAATAATGAATAAGCCTTTTGAAAACAGGCTTTGGCTTGCTACTCCCACGATACACGGTGAGGAACAGGCCTATGTAAAAGAAGCATTTGATACAAACTGGGTATCTACGGTGGGTGCTAATCTGGATGCTTTGGAAAAAGGAATCTCCGAAAAAGTGGGCTGCGGATATGCGGTAGCGCTTTCTTCCGGAACCGCGGCACTGCATCTTGCAGTAAAACTTGCGGGCATACAGCCGGGCGACAAAGTATTTTGTTCCGACATGACCTTTGCGGCAACGGTAAATCCGGTTGCCTACGAAAAGGGAGAACAGATTTTTATTGACAGCGAATACGATACTTGGAATATGGATCCGGCGGCACTGGAAAGGGCGTTTAATCTTTATCCGGACGCGAAAGCCGTGATTGTGGCAAACCTTTACGGGACGCCTGCAAAGCTGGACGAAATACAGGAAATCTGCAAAAAGCACAACGCGGTTCTGATTGAAGACGCGGCGGAATCTCTCGGCGCTTCCTACAAAGGAATACAGACCGGAACCTTTGGTGCGTATAACGCGGTTAGTTTTAACGGGAATAAGATTATTACCACATCCGGCGGCGGGATGCTGCTTACGGCTGAAAAGGAAGCGGCGGAAAAAGCACGTAAATGGTCTACGCAGGCAAGAGAGAACGCACCTTGGTACCAGCATGAGGAGTTCGGCTATAACTACCGTATGTCCAATATTCTTGCCGGTATCGGAAGGGGGCAGCTTCTTCACCTTGAAGAACATATCGAGGCAAAGAAGGCAGTATATCTGCGCTACAAAGAAGGTTTGAAAGACCTTCCGATCAGCATGAATCCTTACATGGAGGATTGCATGGAGCCGAATTTCTGGCTCTCCTGTATGTTGATTGACAGGGAAGCCATGTGCAGACAGGTGAGAAGTGAAAAAGAGGCGCTGTACCTCAGCGAACCGGGAAAAAGCTGTCCGACCGAGATTTTAGAAACTCTGGCGGCGCATAACGCGGAGGGAAGACCTATTTGGAAGCCGATGCATATGCAGCCCAAGTACCGTATGAATCCGTTTGTTACCAAAGACGGAAAAAGCCGTGCAGGAGCGGACACATTCACTGCAGGAGACTGCACGGACGTAGGTGCGGATATCTTTGCAAGGGGGGTATGCCTGCCAAGCGATATTAAGATGACAAAAGAGCAGCAGGACAGAGTTATTAAAATAATTCGTTCCTGTTTTGGGTAACAGAGTTAAAACGGAATAAGGCAGAACAGAAAAACAGAACCAGCCAAAGCGAAACAGAATAAAACAGGGTAAAACGAAAAGAAAGGAAACCGTATGTACGCAAAATTTTTTAAAAGAGTTTTGGATTTTACTTTGTCTTTCGTTGCGTTGCTTGTGTTATCGCCGTTTCTGTTAATTCTGCTTATCACAGGTGCGGCGGCGATGAAAGGGAATCCGGTTTTTGTACAGCCCCGTCCCGGAAAGAAAGACAGAAACGGAAAAGAGCGGATTTTCTATTTATTCAAGCTGAGGACAATGTCAAATGCAAAAGACAAAAACGGAAAACTTTTATCGGATGAAGTCAGACTCAATGCTTATGGCAGGTTTTTAAGATCTACTTCAGCGGACGAACTGCCGTCCCTTATCAATATCTTAAAAGGGGATATGGCGATTGTGGGTCCGCGGCCGCAGCTTGTCCGCGACATGGTGTTTATGACACCGGAACAAAGAAAACGTCATAACGTGCGTCCCGGTCTTACCGGACTGGCACAATGCAGCGGACGCAACCATATGACATGGGAAAAAAAGTTTGCATATGACTTACAGTACATAAACGAAGGAATCACCTTCCGGAAAGACGCAGAGATAATTCTGAAAACGATTGTCAAAGTATTTCAGCGTGACGGAATTACCGAGGAAGGAAAGGCGACTGCGGAAGATTTGGGAGACTATCTGCTGCGGGAAGGGAAGGTAGAAAAAGACGTTTATGCGGAAAAAAACAGGGAAGCCGAGAGGCTGATACAGGAAAAAACAAAGAATGATTTGAAGGGGACACTCGGATGAAGAAAATAGCGGTAGCGGGAACCGGTTATGTCGGACTTTCTTTGGCAGTGCTTCTGGCACAGCATAATGAAGTGACTGCGGTTGATATTGTTCCGGAAAAGGTAGAGATGATTAACCATAAAAAGTCACCTATTCGGGATGAGTATATAGAAAAATATCTGGCAGAAAAAGAACTGCATCTGACTGCTACTTTAGATGCGTCTGCCGCGTATACGTCTGCCGAGTTTGTTATAATTGCGGCTCCGACGAATTATGACAGCCAAAAGAATTATTTTGATACGTCCGCGGTGGAAGCTGTGATAGAGCAGGTGATAAGATGCAATTCCAATGCGATTATGGTGATAAAAAGTACCGTTCCAGTTGGATATACCGCAGGTATAAGGAAGAAAACGGGAAGTAACAATATTTTGTTCAGTCCGGAGTTTTTAAGGGAGTCAAAGGCACTTTACGATAATTTGTACCCGTCCCGTATTATTGTCGGGACGGACATGGAGGATGAACGGCTTGTCAATGTCGCGCATGAGTTTACCGCATTACTGCAGGAGGGCGCGTTAAAAAAAGACATTGACACGTTATATATGGGGATGACCGAAGCGGAGGCAGTTAAGCTGTTTGCAAACACATATCTTGCGTTGAGGGTTTCTTACTTTAATGAATTGGATACCTATGCCGAAATGAAAGGTCTGGACAGCAAATCCATTATAAACGGAGTATGTTTGGACCCCCGTATCGGAAGCCATTATAATAATCCGAGTTTCGGTTACGGAGGGTATTGCCTTCCGAAAGATACAAAACAGCTTTTAGCGAATTATGCGGACGTGCCGGAAAACTTAATTGAAGCAATCGTGGAGTCAAACCGCACCCGTAAGGACTTTATTGCGGGTCGTGTACTTGCGATGGCGGGCGTATGCGAGGAAGACAGCGAGTATGACATCAATGAAGGAAGAAAGGTTACGATTGGGATATACCGTCTGACCATGAAAAGCAATTCGGATAATTTCCGCCAATCTTCGATACAGGGAGTTATGAAACGAATCAAGGGAAAAGGGGTAGAGGTAATTATCTACGAGCCGGCTTTAGAGGACGGCACGACATTCTTTTACAGCAGAGTAGTCAACGATTTAGCTAAGTTTAAAGAGATGTCGGATGCTATTATTGCGAATCGCTATGACAGTTGTTTAGATGATGTGGCAGAGAAAGTATATACAAGAGATCTGTTTCGCCGGGATTAGCGGGACAAGCCTAGGGAAATGGAAAAAATAATAAAAGGACAGAAAGAGAATTTATGGAAAAAAAATTGGTTTCGGTCATTACGCCGGCGTATAACGCGGAAAAGTACATTGCGGACGCAATCGAAAGCGTTCTTCGTCAGACCTATACGAACTGGGAAATGATTATTGTGGACGATGGTTCGGGGGACACAACAGGTGAAATTGTAAAAAGATATACGAATGACTCCCGGATTATTTATCACAGGTTGGAAAAAAATTCCGGAGTAGCCGTGGCAATGAATACCGCGATTGAATCAGCACATGGTTCGCTGCTGGCTTTTTTGGATGCGGACGATTTATGGAAACCGGAAAAGTTACAAAAGCATGTAGCGTTTACTTTGAAAAATGACTATGCCTTTACTTTTTCCGCGTATGAAATTATTCGTGAAAAGGGGAATAAAGTGGTACATGCCCCGAAATCACAAAATTATAGTCAGTATATGAGAAATACGGTAATTGGAACCTCTGCTGCGATGTTGAATCTAGATAAAATCGGACATGATTTCAGAATGGTAAATTTGAGAAAAGATTTAGATTCCATGACTTGGGCGAAGCTGCTCAGAAGCGGATATACTGCGTATGGTTTGGATAAAAGTCTGGTCTATTACCGCAAGGTGGAGACTTCAATATCCAATGATAAATGGAAAGCGGCTGTGAACCATTGGGAGAATTGCCGTAAGGTGGAGAAACTTCCGTTTTTTAAATGCCTTTTCTATTTTATCGGTTACTGCTTTAACGCCTTGAAAAAACATTACTTTTAACGGAGGTTGTCAATATGATAGTAAGCATCTGCGGATTTAATTGCAGCGGCAGCAGTGCGGTAATTCATTTATTGAAAGAATATGACGAAACGAAAATTATTGATTTTGAATGTATGATTTTGGATTTGCCGGATGGAATCCGGGATTTGGATTACTGTCTGCATGCCGGAGGGGGATATTTTCGGGAGGACAGAGCAATGTTGCGCTTCCGAAAAATGGTACACAATCATCGTTATATACAAAAGTACTCCGGGAGAAAGGCAGATGCTATAACCGAACAATATCTGGATAAACTGACCGCGGTACAGTGGCAGGGGCGTTCTGTTTATGATTATATCTATCACGATACGGCAGAAAAGTATCTGTGGTATCTCAGAAGATTATTTGAAAAAATTATTTATTCGGGAACAAAAAAGAGAGTTGGTTTTACAAACCGTCAGATGAGAATGAAAGCTGCGGGGCAGGACTTTTATGACGTTACCAGAGAGTATATGGATAAATTAATTTGTGCATTTGGAGGCGATTTAAATAAAGTAACGGTAATGGATCAGTTGATACCGCCGGTAAATACAGAAAAGTATTTGAAATATGTAAATAATGGAAAAGCAATTATTGTGGATCGCGATCCTAGAGATATGTATCTGAATCTGCATATGGGGAGGGATTGTAACTGTGTGCCGCTTACGGCAAAGGAATTTGTGGAATATCATAAGCAGTGGTGGGAATCCCAAGAAACATACAGGGATTCGGCGTGTGTGCTTTATATACAGTTTGAAGATTTAATTTATCATTATGAGGAAACAGTGGCCAAAATAGAGGCGTTTTTAGGATTAACAAAGCATTCGCGGAAACGGAAGATTTTTCGGCCAGAATTTTCTATCAATAACACGCAGATATTCCGGCGAGTAAAAGGATATGAAAACGATATCAGATATATTGAGCAGGAATTAAAGGATTATTTGTATCCTTATCCAGAAGGAAGTATTGAAAAGTTAAGTAAGGAATACAAATTTGAGAAAACATCCTTATGGAAATCCGGACAAAGTTAAAATGGGGAGAAGAGTACGAAAATATAAGACGTAAAGAAAGAGAAAACAGCGTATGGAATTTATAAATCTAAAGAGGCAGTATGAGCGTTTAAAGACACAGATTGATAAAAATATTCGGGAAGTAATTACTCAATCGGCATTTATCGGAGGCAGGTTTATCAATGAACTGGAAGAAAAGCTGGCTGCCTATGTAGGAAGAAAACATTGTATTTCCTGTGATAACGGAACGACGGCGCTGCAATTAGCATATATGGCATACGGGTTAGGTGAAAGGGATGTGGTATTCTGTCCCGACATGACCTTTATTGCCTCGGCAGAACCGGCATATATGCTTGGGATTCAGGTGGTTTTCTGTGATATCAAACCGGATACCTATAATTTAGATCCGGGACACCTTGAAAAGCAGATTTTAAGAGTGTTGTCGGAGGGAAAGTATGTTCCGAAGGCAGTAGTAGCCGTTGATTTTTTGGGAAATCCGGCGGATATGGAACAAATAGCGGATATTTGTAAGAAATACAATATGATTTTAATTGAGGATGCGGCACAGTCGATGAGCGCGGAATATAAAGGAAAAAAATGCGGTTCTTTTGGTGAAATTTCCTGTACTTCCTTTTTTCCGTCAAAACCGTTAGGGGGCTACGGGGACGGAGGAGCGTGCTTTACCGATGATGATGAGGTAGCGGAAGTAATTCGTTCCATGAAAGTACACGGAAAGGGAAAGGACAAGTATGACAATGTCCGAGTCGGTCTGAACGCCAGATTGGATCATATACAGGCAGCCGTACTTCTCCCGAAGCTGTCGGTTCTGGAAGAAGAACTGGAACTGCGACAGGCTGTGGCAAAGCGATATGATGAAGCGTTTCGCGGGAAATTACAGATTCCGTATATTGAAGCCTGCGGAAAGTCTTCCTATGCACAGTACTGCGTTCTGACAAAGTCGGAGGAACAACGTAGCAGACTGATACAGGGATTAAAAGAAAATGACATTCCGAGCCTGATTTATTATCCGAAGTGTATGCATGAACAGAAAGTATTCCGGTATATGGAGGCAGGGGGCGCGTATGGAGGTTTTCCGAATGCGGAGCGGTATGCGGTATGTAATTTAGGGCTTCCGTTTTCGCCGTATTTAACAAAAGAGGAGCAGGAAAAGGTAATACGGACAGTATTACATATATTTTCTTAAATTTGCTTATTTGGAGATAGACAGAGTCTGTAATAAGGTTATTAAGAGATTTGATTAGAAAACAAAATCTGGTGAAAATCTTAGAGATTAAAGAAGGGAATTTATAAACATGGAGGAGACAAGAATTACAAACTCTATTTACGAAGAGAATTGGTGGTTGGATACAGTTGCCGGGAACCAATGGGAACGTATTATAGTGAAAAAAAGCAACGGAGAAATTGCAGCGGCTTTTCCGATTTATAAAACAAAGAAGTTTGGCTTTAAGGTATTGGAAACTCCTCCTCTCTCGCCAACATGTGGTATTTATTTTGAAAAGACCGGAGCAAAACAATCTAAAAGACTTGAAAAAACAAAAGATATGATTTACGAGATACTGAAACAGCTGCCGAATAAATATAATCATGATTTCCGCCTTGATATCAATAATGATTACTTTCTGCCATTTTATTGGAAGGGGTATAAAATAACACCTTTAATTTCTTATCAAATAGAAAATCTTTCCGATTTGGACACAGTTTGGAAGGGATTTAAAGAGAATATAAAAACAGACATTAGAAAAGCACAGAAAAATGTAAAAGTTTATGATGATAGAGATATTGATGTTCTTGTTGATATATGTAGGAAGACTTATAAAAGGCAAGACCGTAAGTTGCCCTGGGATATTGAACTGATGAAAAAATTAGATGGTATATTAACGGAAAAGAGAGCAAGGAAACTCTTATGTGCTGTTGATGCTCAAGGAAATATACATGCTGTTGCTTATTTTATCTATGACAATAGGCGTTGTTATTATTTTAAAGGAGGAACAGATGAAAAGTACCGTAATTCTGGAGCAATGTCACTGCTAGTGTGGGAAGGAATAAAATTTGCAGCAGAGGTTTCTGAAATTTTTGATTTTGAAGGTTCTATGGTGGAGAGTATTGAGAGATTTGACAGGGGATTTGGCGGGACGCCGCAGGTTTATTATAGAGTGACAAAACAAAACTTTTTACTATCATTTTTTGATTATATCAAACCGAATATTAAAAGGTTGCTAGGCTATAAAATTTAAGGATTTGGAGAAAAATATGAAATACGCACTCATTGGCTGTGGAAGAATTTCCACGAATCATATAAAAGCGGCGGTAAATAACAACCTTGAAATCGCGGCGGTTTGCGACGTAGTTCCGGAGCATATGGAAGCCGTTTTGGGCAAGCATGGTCTGAAAGATGATGCAGGGATTAAGCGTTATACGGATTATAAAAAACTGGTGGAAGAAGTAAAACCGGATCTTATTAGCATAGCGACGGAGAGCGGACTTCACGGAGAGGTGGCGATTTATTGTATCAAACATGGGATAAATGTCATTATAGAGAAACCAATGGCAATGTCTCTAAAAGAGGCTGACAAAATAATTGAACTTTCCCAAAAGCATAAAGTTAAGGTGTCAGCATGCCATCAAAACCGTTTTAATATTGCGGTACAGGAAACACGCAGGGCATTGGAAGCGGGGCGCTTTGGCAGGCTTTCACACGGCTCGGTTCATGTAAGGTGGAACAGAAATCAGGAGTATTATATACAGGCACCTTGGCGAGGGACGTGGGCGCAAGACGGCGGCGCACTGATGAACCAGTGTATTCACGGCATTGACCTTCTCCGGTGGATGCTGGGAGATGAAGTGGAGAGTGTATACGGCGTAACAAGGCAGCAGTTTCATTCTTATCTGGAAGCGGAAGACGTCGGTATAGCGGTGGTAAAGTTTAAAAACGGTGTCGTGGCTACAATAGAGGGGACAACAAATGTGTATCCACGAAATCTGGAAGAAACTCTGTATTTGTTTGGGGAAACCGGAACCGTGAAACTAGGGGGAACGTCCTGTAATAACATCGACGTATGGAATTTCGCGGATGAGACCGAGGCGGACGGGAAAAACAAAGGGTTGGAGGAAGAAACGAGCAATGTATACGGCAACGGCCACACAAGTTTGTTTGCCGACGTGATTTCCGCAATCCGGGAGGACAGAAAGCCATATGTGGACGCTTACGCGGGAAGAAGAGCTCTGGAAATGGTTTTGGCAGTTTATAAAAGCCAGAAGACCGGAGAGGTTGTGAAGTTTCCAATGATGGAGTTTGCAAGTACGGATATGGAAGGTGAATTTTAGATTGTCTGAATGTAAATTTTCATGATTTATCGGAATCGTTTATAAGGAAAGAAGTATGTGGAAAGGAGAACTGTGTAAAAACGCGGTCTATGAAAAAATATGAAGATATTGTTATTGTCCAGAAGTAATTTAAAATATGATGGTAGATTGAGAGAATTGCTAAAAGTATCAAATGAAATAGGAGATACCATATGCATTACGGCAGCAGAGGTAAATCGCACTGAGGGGAAAAAGATAACAATAAAAGATAAAGGTTTTTTTTCGTATATTAGATTTATTCTTTTAAGCATAAAGTTATCAAAGAAAGTGAATATATTGTTTGTGGATAATCGGCTTGCGTGTGTTCCGGCGCTGGCAATATGGGCTATTAGAAAAAAAATTTTAATAATACAAGATGTTAGAGAATTGTATATTAAAAAAGAAATCAAGCGAATAAGAGGAAAGATAGGTTGCTTTTTTGAAGAAAAACTAATTAAAAAAGCTGATATAATATTATGTGCAAATAAAGAACGTGCAGCTATTATGAAAAAAATATATCATCTTTCCTCCGAACCATATGCTTTTTTAAATATGCATATGTTGGAGAAAAATGCTTGTGATGATGAATATGCTCAAAAATATGAGCAGTTATTTCCAAACAATAGTAAAGTATTGATTTCAACTGCCGGTTGCGATATATCGAGAATGACGGATAAGCTGGTTCTCGCAATGAGAGAGTATAAGGAGACGGCTATACTGCTTCTTGTTGGTAAAAGTAATGAAGAAGATATAAATATTATTAATAAACTTATGCGTGATAATAGAATAAATAATGTGTTTATTCTTCCACAAGTTGCTGAGGGCGAATTGAAATATCTAATTTCGAAAAGTGATATAGGAGTAGTTAGTTATAGTCAGGTAGATGCAAATAACAAGTACTGTGCATCAGGTAAAATTTATGAATTTTTATATGAGGGAAAACCTGTGGTTACAACAACAAACCCACCTTTAAAAAATATGTGTGTAGAATTTGAAATTGGATATTCTGATGATGCGTTTGTTACCGCAATTAAAAAAACAATAGATAATATTGAGGAATTAAAATATAATGTGGAAAAGTATTTTAAGCCTAAAGAAATAGAAAATAATAATGCTATGTTAATACAACATATTAAGGAATTGCTAAGGAGACTAGATTTAGATGCTTAATTTAGTGTTGGGAATTTTGCAATTTATAGTAATAGGAATTATTTGTATATGGGAAGTAAAACAAAAATCATCTGCGTCTTTTTTATGGGCGACATTAATGATAATGTTTGGAATTATGCATTTAATTTCTGTTTTAGTGGCAGGGGGGAGTTATTCTGAAAAAATATTATGGAAGGCTTCTTTGTTTGCAATAGTGTTTTCACTCTTGTATTTTGCAACACGGCTTATATTATCACGAAAGATTTGCTGTTTTAATAGAAAAACATTTGAAGAAATTAGTAAAAATAAAGAGGTGGATGAAAAATATAGTATATATTATCTGATTTTTTTTCTGACATCAATCGGTATATCATTAAGGTTGATAATAAGAGCTGGTGGAGTAATGAATACGTCATGGAGTTCCGGAAGAGAGATCGGATTGAATGAAAGCTATGTGAATATACATTTTATTTTTAATATATTGTATTTTGCATTAGGGGGTCTCTTTTGTTGTGCATTAGTTAATGGAAAAAAAGCAAAAACGGCATTTACATTTTTTTGTATACTTGTAGTAGTATTGATTGGAAGGGACAGAATGGCAGTGCTTCCGATTCTTACTGGGATAATTGCACTAGTACTTTTTAAAATTAGAAGAATTAAAATTAAAACTATTTTTTTTGCAATGATTGCAGCTGTAGTGGTTATTTTTATTGTATATGGTTTGAGAGCATATCGTTGGTATGGTACAATAGGTAATATGTTGGAACAGTTTAAAATGTCTGATTTTATAGAACAGATAATTACTTTTATTAAAACAGATAATGGAGAGTTGGGTTTGCGTAACTACTTTTATCATTTTATTGAAAATAATAATAATTTTCATGGGTTTGGAAAAGGTCATACTTATATCAGAATGTTTTTAGTATATATTCCTACTCGTTTTTCTTTTGGGGTAAAACCGACTGATTTTGCACAGACTATGGCTTCGGCAGTAGGCAGAGGAATTGGTAGTAGTATACATCCCACTTTATTTGGGGATTGTTATGCAAATTTGGGTATGTATGGAATTTTTTTGGGGGTTTTATGGGGAATCATTGCCACAATAGGGGACTATCTTACCTTAAAATTTAAATCTGGCGGACTAAAGATACTTGCATTTATTCTATTGTCCTCCATGTATGTTATGATTGCTCGTGGAGCGGTTTATAATGCGTTTGTAAAGATAGCTTATGGGATACCTGTGTTATATTTTCTACAATATTTAAAAAAGATTAAAATAACATATAGAAAAACATATAAGCAAAGGAAAGATAGATGGAATGAATGTGAAGTGCAGGAATCTATTAAATGAATATAAAAAACTGCCTGTTCAAATCAAAGCGGCGTTGTGGTTTTTTATTTGCACCGTAATGCAAAAAGGGGTAACAATAATTTCAACTCCGATCTTTACTAGACTACTGTCAACAGAGGAATACGGTATATATAGTGTTTTCAATTCATGGATGGGAATTATTATATGTTTTGTTACCTTGAATTTATATTCTGGTGTTTATACTCAGGGATTAGTTAAATTTGATAGTTGTCGAAATAAGTTTTCTGCTGCTATGCAGGGATTAATGTTATCGTTGGTGATTTTGTGGTTTGCTTTATATATCATTCTGAAAAACAGATTTAATCAATTGTTTTCATTGACGACATGGCAGATGATAGCAATGTTTCTTATTATATGGACAAATGGAGTGTTTGGATTTTGGTCAAATGAACAGAGGTTTGAATATCAGTATAGAAAGTTAGTATCAGTTACATTAGCGGAATCAGTTTTACAGCCTTTGTTAAGTATCTTGCTTATGATATTATTTCCGATGAGCAAAGTTTCTGCATGTATTTTTGGGATAGCGTTTGCAGGCGTGCTATGTTATGGATGGCTTTGTGTCGTTCAGTTAAAAAAGGGGAGGTGTTTTTTTGCAGGAGATATATGGAAATATGCTTTAAATTTCAGTATACCGCTAATACCACACTATTTATCGCAAATAGCTTTAAATGGTGCAGATAAGATTATGATTAAAGAAATGGTGAACGAAACGGCTGCGGGTATATATAGTCTGGCTTATACGGTATCTAGGTTAGGAACACTATTTAATAATGCGTTACTACAAACATTGACACCATGGATTTATAAGAAAATTAAAGAAGAAAAGTTTGAAGATTTAGCTTTTATTGCTTATCTTGCGTTAGTGTTTATTGGTAGTGTAAATTTGTTGACGGTTTTATTTGCACCTGAAATCATTAGGATTTTTGCCCCGGAAGCCTATGGCGATTCGGTCTGGTTGATTCCTCCGGTTGCGATGAGCGTATTTTTTATGTTTGCTTATAATTTGTTTGCAGCATTTGAATTTTACTATGGAAAAGCAAAATATATTTCGACAGCTACAGTAATTGGTGCAGGATTAAATATAGTGTTAAATTATTTTTTTATAAAAAATTTCGGCTATATGGCCGCAGGATATACCACGTTATTCTGTTATATGATTTTTGCCTATCTTCATTATCGTTTTATGAAGAAAATATGTCGGGAATTAATGAATAATGTATTAGTCTATAAGCCGAAGATTTTGCTTTCGATAGTAAGTGTATTTTTAGTAGCGGGATTTTTGTTGATGTTTACTTATAGGTTTAATGGCATTCGATATTCCTTAATTGCATTGTTTATTGTTTTTGCAATAATATTTAGAAAAAAAATAGCTGGAATTATAGAGTATATGCTGCGTCTGAGAAAATACTGAATTTCAGAATTGAAAGGATTATAATATATGAAATATAACACAAAAATGAAAAAAATAATGCTCGTGTTTGGAACGAGACCAGAGGCGATAAAGATGTGTCCATTGGTAAATGAATTGAAAAACAGAAATAGTATAAAAACAATAGTTTGTGTAACTGGACAACATCGGCAAATGCTTGATCAGGTGCTAAAAATTTTTAACGTAATACCAGACTATGATCTTTCCATTATGAAAGAAGAGCAGACTTTGTTTGATATAACAGCGAATATACTTGAGAGAATGAAGAAAGTATTGAAAGAAGTTAGGCCGGATATAGTGTTAGTTCATGGTGATACCTCTACAACATTTGTTACAGCATTGGCATGTTTCTATTTACAGATTCCGGTGGGACACGTTGAAGCGGGATTGCGCACATATAATATATATTCTCCTTATCCCGAGGAGTTTAACAGACAAGTAGTAGGACTTATTTCGGCGTATCATTTTGCTCCTACAAAAAATGCGAAACAAAATCTAATCAATGAAGGCAAAACAGAGAGTAGTATTTATGTTACAGGAAATACGGTAATCGATGCATTAAAGACCACAGTTTGCGATGATTATACGCATCCTGAGTTAGAATGGGCGAAAGAGAATAAGTTGATTTTTATTACAGCTCATCGACGTGAAAATCTCGGTCAACCGATGCATCATATGTTTCGTGCAATACGCAGAGTTTTGGATGAAAATCCGAATGTAAAGGCATTATATCCGATTCATATGAATCCGATAGTACGTCAAGTAGCAGAAGAAGAGTTGCGAGATAGTGACCGGATTCATATCATAGAACCGGTAGATGTGTTGACCTGTCATAATCTTATGGCGCGAAGTTATTTAATACTTACAGATTCCGGTGGAATTCAGGAGGAGGCTCCAAGTCTTGGAAAACCGGTTTTGGTTATGCGCGATACAACAGAACGTCCGGAGGGGATTAAAGCAGGTACATTGAAACTAGTCGGAACGGAAGAAGAAACAATTTATCAAAATTTTAAAGAATTGCTTGAAAACAAGACAGCTTATGAGGCAATGGCAAAAGCGAATAATCCATACGGAGATGGTAATGCATGTGCCCGGATTGCGGATATTCTTGAAAATGGATACACCGAAAGGGAATTATAACAGAGAGAAAAAGGATTGATATAGACGAGGAGGCGTTTTAATGGATGAGAAACTTAGGAAACTTCAATTAGTGGAATTTGGGATATTATTAGAAGTAGATCGAGTATGTAAAGAAAATAAGATTAATTATTTTTTATCTTCTGGAACTGCTTTGGGAGCAGTTCGACACCAAGGATTTATTCCATGGGATGACGATATTGACATAGGAATGTTGAGAAAGGATTATGAACAGTTTATTAAAATAGCGCCGCAATGTTTAAAAGAAGAATTTTTCTTGCAGACATTGGATAGTGATCCAAAATTTCCGGGTTTGTTTGCAAAAGTGCGAAAAAATGGGACAACATTTATTGAGAATAATAAAAAAGGCTTGGATATGCATACCGGAATTTATATTGATATATTTCCGTTTGATTTTGTACCTTCCAATAAGCGAAAAAGAAATAAGATGATAAAGAAAATAAAAAGATACGAAAGGGTATTCGGACTAAAAAAGATTCCATATAAATGTAAGGATAGAGGGAATAGCGTTAAGAGCAAGGTAATATGGGTGATTTCTGCTTTTGTTCGCCGGATTTTGCATGTAATGGTGTCTGTCTTACCAGATTCCTTTTTTGTAAACAAAATTAATTTTTTGATTCAGAAAGTTGAAGACAAGGAATATGTTTCTTCTTTATATGATGGGAAACCGGTTGCATGGAAATATCAGAAGATAGCTCTTTATGATACGATTCTTTTTGAAGGAAGAATGTTTCCTTGTGTAAAGGATAAAGACTATTATCTGAGAACGCAATTTGGTGATTATATGACATTGCCGCCTGAAGAAGAACGAGTGGGGCATTTGCCTCTGTATATTGATTTTGGTGAAAAATAGTTTTATATATTGCTTATTACTAATCTGTGAAAGGAAATTAACAATGAAAAATATAGCTTTAATTATTGCCGGTGGGGTAGGAGCCCGTATGCATCAAGACATTCCAAAACAGTTTATCAATGTTCATGATAAGCCGGTTATTATTTATACTTTGGAGGTATTTCAGAAGCATCCTAATATAGATGCTATTGAGGTGGTATGCTTGAATGGTTGGCAGGATCTTCTTCGGGCATATGCTAAGCAATTTGAAATTACCAAACTTGAAAATATTGTTTCTGGTGGTAAAACCGGACTTCAATCTATAAGAAATGGACTTTATGATATTGCAAAACGCTATCATGCGGAGGATGATATCGTGTTAATTCATGATGCTATTCGCCCAATGGTTAGTCAGGATATTATTTCTGATAATATAAGAGTTTGTAGAGAATATGGAAATGCCATTACGGCTATTCCATGTACTGCTGTAATGCTTAAAACCATGGATTCTCTTACGTCAGATGACCAGATACCTAGAGAAAATTTAAAAATAACGCAGACTCCTCAGACATTTTATCTTAATGAGATAATTGATGCACATAAGGAAGCTATTGAAAAGGGTATCAATGATTCAATTGCCTCTTGTTCTTTATATGTAGAATTGGGAAGGAAACTATATCTTTCTCTTGGTTCGGAAAAGAACATAAAGCTCACAACTTCTGAAGATATTGAGATTTTTACTGCTCTGCTTCAGGCAAGTAGGCCAGACTGGTTAAGAAAATAACGGGAGAATATAAAGATGAAGATTGTATTTGGAAGTGATAGAAATGGTCTTGATTATAAGTTACAATTAATTGAACATCTCAGAAAAAATGGATATGAATGTATTGATGTGGGAACATATGAAAATATACCTTGCGATACACCGGTTTTTGCGGCGCAGGCGGCTAAGCTTGTAGCATCTGGTGAATGTAGATATGGTGTCTTAATATGTGCAACCGGAACCGGCATGATAATGGCAGCTAACAAAATTAAAGGTATCATGTGTGGAATGGGTTATGATGATCTTGTAACTCAATATATGAGAGAGCATAATGATGCTAATATGATTGCTTTTGGACAAAAGCATATGATTTATGAGGATGTTGAACGACGAGTGGATATTTTTTTAAAGTCGGAATTTCTTGGCCTCCATCATGAACCTCGTGTACAGCAGATACGTGATTTGGAAGAGGGAAAAGAGATTCATCAGACACCAATTATTAATCCTAATTGGAAGTGATAAGGAAGGTATATTATGATAATCGAAACTATAAATGGACCCCAAAATTTAAAGAATTTATCTATTAATGATTTAAATATCTTATCTTCTGAAATTAGAGAAACTCTTATAAAAAAAATGAGTAAATGTGGTGGACATATGGCTTCCAATTTGGGAGTAGTAGAAATTACACTTGCGTTGCACACGGTATTTAATTCACCTATTGATAAGATAATATTTGATGTGTCACATCAGTCATATGTTCATAAAATTTTAACAGGAAGAAAAGATGCCTTTTTATATGAGGAAAAGTATGATGATGTATCAGGATATAGTAATCCAGAGGAAAGTGTGCATGATTTCTTTAATATTGGACATACTTCAACGTCTATAAGTTTGGCTTGTGGAATGGCGAAGGCTCGTGATTTAAAGGGAGAAAAAGAAAATATTATTGCAGTAATTGGTGATGCTTCCCTGGATGGGGGAGAATCTTTTGAGGCATTAAACTATGCAGTAGAATTAGGAACCGGACTTATAGTTGTAGTTAATGACAATGATATGTCTATTCCGGAAAATCATGGCGCATTAAATAGATTACTTAATGAACTAAGAGATAACAATGGTGTTGTAGAAAATAATTATTTTAAATCTCTTGGATTTGAATATATACTTGTTCGCGATGGTCATGATTTAGATGCTCTGATTGGTGCGTTTGAAAAAGTCAAAGGTACCAATCATCCGGTAGTAGTTCATTGCTGTACACAGAAGGGTAAAGGGTACATTTTTGCCGAAAAAGATAGAGAAAAGTGGCATTGGGCACGTCCTTTTTTGATAGAAACAGGTGAATATTATGGAGGAGTGCCTGCTGAGAACTATGGAGCAATTGTAGCTCAGTTTTTACTTGAGAAAATAAACAATGATTCGGATGTTGTAGTAGTCACAGCATCAACACCACTTTGTATTGGATTTAATGCTGAAAATAGAAAAAAGGCCGGAAAACAATTTATAGATGTGGGAATCGCAGAACAAAATGCACTTTCTATGACTGCGGCAATTGCACGGCGAGGCGGAAAGCCTGTATTTGCTACTAATAGTACATTTTATCAAAGAGCATATGATCAGATCGAGCAGGAAATGTGTATAAGTAAGTGTCCGGCAACAATGATAGTTACTCATGCATCTGTATACGGTCATACCAATGATACTCATGCTGGATTATATGATATGACACTTATGGCAAATATCCCTAATTTGATTTATTTGGCGCCTGCCAATAAGGAAGAATATTTGGCTATGTTGGATTGGAGTATTGACCAGACTCTAGCCCCGGTTGCAATCAGGGTTCCTTGGACAGGAGTGCATCATGTTCAGAGAGAGATTCCTAAGGATTATAGTATTACTAAATATGATACTGTGGTTAAAGGAAGTAAGGTTGCAATTATTGCTTTAGGGGGGTTCTTTCAGCTTGGTGAGAATGTAGTTAAAAAATTATATAAAGAGACGGGTGTTTCTGCTACATTGATTAATCCTAGATTTATTACTGGTATTGATAAATCTACACTTGATGGTTTGAAATCGGAACATATTCTGGTTGTAACATTAGAAGACGGTATTATCAATGGGGGATTTGGTTCAAAGATTGCACAATACTATGCTGCAGATGACATGAAAGTCCTTAATAAAGGTTTTTCTATGAATATTCCTAACAGGTATGTTCCTAGTGAGTGGATGTCAGAAAATAGGCTGCATACTGATCAGATTGTAGAAGACATTAAGAATATTCTATGTAAAAAATATAGAGGTAATTACCTTAATAACAGTTAAAGTTGTAATGAAATAGGTACAAGTCCACGGTACTCTTTTAAGTATATAAAAGATAGAAACATTTACTCAAAGAAATTGGGAGAAAGGAAAAATCCAATCACTATCTCAACGATTGGATTATACATGAAAAATGAAGTTGACTAGTATTGAAGAACGAGAATATGATAGATATTTAGCAACCTTTGAATTTGAACAATATATTAGAGGGAAAACTTTTCTGCTTACCGGATGCAAGGGTATAGTTGGTTCTGGAATTATCAAATGGCTTTTATTAAAGAATCAAAGGGATAATTCAGAGGTTAGTATTATTGCATCTACCCGTACGCCTGAGGAGATTCCTTCTTATATTGAAGAAGGAGATAATATAAGTTTTTGTAAATTTGGAGATGAGAAAAATTATTGTAAGGATAAGAAGATTGATTATATTATTCATGCTGCTTCTCCAACAGGAAATACATTTCATGCATCAAATCCGGTTGAGTCGTTAAGAGTTATTATAGATGAGACAGAGAAAATTTTGGAGATTGCTTGTAAAAACAAAGGGTGTTCTCTGATTTATCTTTCTTCTGAAGAAGTATATGGTTTACCTAAAGATGAGACACCAATTGATGAGACTTATGTTGGTGCAATTGATAGTTTAACTGTTAGGAGTTGTTATCCGTTAGGTAAAAAAGTTGCTGAATTATTATGTTATAATTATTCTATTGAATATAATGTTGATGCGAAGATTATTAGACCGACAGTAATTCATGGATTGCTTCAAAAATATACAGAACAGCGTGTAGTTAATGAAATTTTAAGATGCGTTGTTGAAAATAAAAATTTTGTAATGAAGTCTTCTGGATTAACTAAAAAGTGTTTGATGTTTTCTCTTGATGCAATATCAGCTATTTTTACAGTTTTGTTTAAAGGCGAGAAAGGGCAGGCATATAATGCATCTAATCCGAATACCTTTCTTACTGTAAAGGATTTGGCAAACCATGTTTTTAGCAAATTTAATCCCAATATTTGTATTGAGTTTGCTAATACAGATATCTCTGTTTCAGAAGGATATTTGCCGAAAAGAACATTGCTTCAGAAGATTGATAAACTTGAGAATTTAGGATGGTATCCGATGACAGAACTTGATCGTATTTATTCTATTGATATTGAACGTTTTTCTAAAAAATCAGGAGAGTGATATGTTAGAACAATTAAAGTAATCTGTGTGTACTGCTGAAACATATTAAAAAGATGCTGCTATTTATACATGGAAAATGTGAGCGAAAATTGATGGAGGAAAAAATGAAATTTTTGAAAAAAAGGGTAGCGATTCGGACATTGGTGTGTGTGGGAATGCTTGTGATTATCTGGGGGAGTTATGCCTTTGGAATGAAATTGCTTAGTTATCGGTTTGAATTGCGGAAAGACAGTTTTAGCTATATGTATCAGATTGATTCAGTAGAAACACAGGGAGGGAAATTAGTATTATCCGGTTGGATTTTTAGGCTTGGAGTAGATGCGGAGAAGGAAAAATATGAGGTGCTTCTTTATGATAAGCAGCAGGAAAAAATTTATGTTCCGAAGATGAAGTATGAAAAAAGAGAGGATGTAAATGCGTATTTTCTTTGCGAATATGACTACACGAAGTGCGGCTTCGTGGCGAGCATACGGACAAGCAGGCTTGATTTGGAGAATACGGATTACGAGATATTATTGCGTAAAAATACGAAGAGAGAGGCGTATCAAACGGGAATTTTCCTTTCCAACGGGAAGATTGTATATGCGGATCCGAACGGGTTTGTTCCGCCGGAAACGGCAGGAACAGACTTAGAAGAGGTTGTTGAAAAAGGAATACTGCGTGCTTACCGCCCGGAAAAAGATATATATGTGTATCAGTATCAGGAGCGTTTATATTGGTTTGTGAAAGATGCAGGAAGTTATTTTGAAACAGACGGAGAATATATAGAATATCTGTTAGATACTAACCAGTATGACAGATTGCCGGAACGGCGGAAAAAGAATAACTGGAACTGGGATAATATCGGTTTTAATTTTACCCAAAAGGAATGGACGGGAAAAGATACGGGAAATTATCGGGTGGCGGTCTCCGAATTACCGACAGAATACGCGGTTACAAAAGTATGGACGGGCGCTCATAAAAACGATATAGGCTGGCTTTGGCGCGCGGATTTCAGGCCGTACTATACGAAAGAGCTGTTAGGGAAGTAGAAAGGTAGTTATCCATGATAACGAAGCAGATGATTCATGATATATGCAAGTAGGTTATAGCCAAAACTTTAATAATCGGGTATACCGGATTATGGAAGTTTTGGTTATTATTTTAACAATGCCTCTTTCATCGGCAACAAGGAGATAACGAATAACTGTTCCCAATGGTGCCCCCCGGGAGATAGGGGGGTGCGGACAAAAAGTTGGACTGAATACCATCAGAAAGGAGCAAA
>JAFLSZ010000069.1 GCA_022510665.1 Lachnospiraceae bacterium | reverse complement strand
TCTCAAATTTCGATCTGTCACTCTGATTATATCTCATCCAATGTTCGGTTTCAAGCTGTAAATGGTGAAATTGCCGGTGCTTAGATCCATCAACACAAAAGGTAAAAGGGAGTCAAGCTTTCTCCCATTGCGGAAAAGGGAAAAATATGATATACTAGAAGGGTGTATACAATGGGGAAACGAAAAAAGACAGGAGGGTATTGTATGGCGGCGGAAAAGAAAAAAGGAACCTCCCAGGGGAGGTCAAGCAGCAAAAAAAGCAGTTCTTCCGGCAGGAGAAGCAGCGGAGGAAATAATCATAACGAAAGCGGCGGCCCGGATATCCTGACCGTAGTAATCGTGCTGGTGGCGGTTGTTTTAGTGATTGTTTTACTTATAAATTATAATAAAGGCAAAAACGGAGATAAGGAACCGACAAACGTGCCGTCCGGAACGCCTTCGGCAGCGGCAACGGGTACACCGGGAGGAAATACGCCGGGAGGAGACACGCCGACAGGGCAGCCGACGCAGGAGCCGCCTGTGCCGACTGTGGGGCCGACCGCAACACAGGCGCCGTCCGGCGGAAACACCACGCCGACGCCGACGGAAAAACCGGGATTTTCTGCGAAGGAAGCCGAGAATATTGTGAGAAAACAGATAGATGAGGCGGAGTATACCATTGAGCTTTTAGATGACCATCTGATGATTGACGGTGTGGAATATTACAGCTTCTGCGTCAATGATAAAAACGGAGAGGCGATGGAGCCGCTTTTGATTGTAGAAAAGACGGAAGGCACGCTGTTGTGTTATGATTTTTCTGGTGTTGTGTCCCAGTTTTCCAAGTTCCCGCTTGACAAGACGGAAACAGGAAGCAGCGGAATGGATGTAATATCCGAAGAACAGGCGAAAACGCTGCTTTTGGGGTATTCCAAGGAAGCTCTGGGGCTTGCAAAAGAGGTTTCCTCGTATGAGACGGAAGTAGATTACTGGACGACCATAGCGGCCGGAAAAGAATGTTACGGAATCAATTTGTTTGAAACCGTGGACGGTAAGAAGAGGTTTTGCGGTACATATTATGTTGCGTTGGACGGCAGCGCGGTGTATAGCAAAGATGATGTAACGCAGGATTTTATCGAACGGTAGGAAGATGCACAGACAGGTGGAAACAGCGTGAAGGATAAAGTAGAGCGATTAGCGAAAGGTGTTTTTGAATATGAACAGCCCGAACTGTTATTATCCGAAGAAATGCTTTCAATCAGCGTTTCGGCGGGGGAGACTTTTTGCGGCAAAATTTCCGTATATAATCGCGAAATGACCATAATGAAAGGGGTGCTTTATTCTTCCTGTGAGCTGCTTGTTTTAAATGAAACCAAGTTTGTCGGAATAGAAAATGAAGTTACTTATACGGTTCACGCCGAGTATGCGAAAGCGGGGGAAATTTATAAAGGCAATATTACCATCGTCAGCGAATGCGGTGAGGTAAAACTGCCGTTTGTGATTCGGATTACTCCGGTGAGCTGTATGTCTTCCGTGGGAGAAATCAGGGATTTGTTTCAGTTCGCGAGCCTTGCGCAAAGCGACTGGTATGAGGCGAGAAAGGTATTTTTGTCCGACCGTTTTGAAAAAGCGGTATTGGGTGACAGAGAGGGAGAGCAGACGATTTACCGCCAGTTAAGAAACAGCCCTTCTCCCGACCGGGCGATGGAGGAGTTTCTTGTACACAGCAGAAAGAAGAATCCGGTGCAGATTCGTGTGGACAGGACGGCGCTTAAGTTTGTCCGGCTGGGAGATAAGGCGGTCATGGAGCATATTACTCTATGGAAGGATACATGGGGGTATACGGATGTTACGGTAGAGACCGAAGGAGAGTTTTTTTTGGTGTCCGCAAGACGGATACTTTCCGAGAATTTTAACGCGAATCGTTATATTTTGGAAGTGGCGGTGGACGGAGCCACGCTTGCCGAGGGGAATTACTTCGGCAGGATATTTTTAAAAACACCGCGGCAGTGTATTAAAATTGATATAACCTGTTCCTGTGAACGGACGGCAAGAGAAAATGAAAAGAAGCGCCATGCGTTTCAGATGTCGGAGATGAAACTTTCGGAACGCTATTTTGATTTCAGATTGGGAAAGATAAAGTCGGGAAGTTATATTGCCGAAGCGGAAA
This sequence comes from Lachnospiraceae bacterium, assembly GCA_022510665.1. Lineage (GTDB taxonomy): Bacteria > Bacillota > Clostridia > Lachnospirales > Lachnospiraceae > SIG307. The sequence goes on along the minus strand of JAFLSZ010000069.1, from coordinate 11,605 downwards.
GTATTGTGGAGCTGCTGTTAGTGAGATTGCAGGAAGAAATTTTTCCGGAGCCTGTCCGCAGAAGAAAAGAACGAATGTATAAAATGTACCGCGCTTATCTTGCCTTAATCGGCGGTAAGGAAAAGTTTGCGGACGATGAAATAACACAGATACGCATGGAGTTTGAACGGGGAAATCCGGACGCGGAATTGCTTGGCGGGTTAAATTATCTGGAAGCGATGCGCCAGAAAAGCGCGGCGGAAGTAAGAGGGTTTGCGGCGCAGATACGGAATCTTTCGGAGCGGTATACAGAGAGCGCCATGCTGCTTTGGTTTCGGTTATATACGGACAGGCGCAGTGAAGGCGGAAGGTCTGCCAATCTTGCGGAAATAGAGGAACGCTATGAAAAGGGCTGCCGCAGTCCGCTTCTTTACTATGAGGCAGCGGTCATTTGGAATGAAGAACCGTCGCTTTTGAAAGAATTAGATGCGTTCGAGTTACAGGTGCTTTTCTTTGCCTTAAAGAAGGGAATGCTGCAAAAGGAGGTTGTTTTACAGCTTTCACTTCTCGCTTTGCAGGAAAAGAGGCAGGAGCCGCTCCTGCGCCGCTGTTTGTGTCTGGCTTACCGGCAGTACGGGCAGCGTGACACCTTACAGGCGCTTTGTACGCTGTTAATCGCGGCAGGGGTGCGGGAGAAAAAGTATCACGGCTATTTTGCGGAGGCCTGTGCCTCGCAGCTTCGTATTCCGAATCTGCAGGAGTATTATATTTATACCTGTGAATGCACGGAACAGACACAGATTGACCAGTCGGTACTGCTGTACTTTATATACGGAAACGAGCTGGAAGAGCCGTATTGTGCGTATTTATATGCATATGTAGTACGGAATAAGGATACGATGAGTTCTTTTTACCGTACCTATCTGAAACGGATAGAACAGTACGCGGTAAACAGCATGAAGAGCGGCAGAATTGACAAGAATCTGGCAATTATTTACGCGGAAGTTCTGCGCGGTTCGCTTTTGGACGCGGAACTGGCGGCGGTACTTCCGGAGCTTTTGTTCAGTTATTATGTAGAGTGCGATAATAAAGAAATGACCGCGGTGTCGGTGCTTCATAAAGAGGAAGAAAAAGAGAAAATTGTTCCGCTTGTGTCCGGTGCGGCGGTGGTACATATATATACCGAAGATGCCAAACTGCTGCTTTTAGACGCACGGGGCAACCGGTATTTTCCGACAAGCGACTGCCGGATTTTCAGGCTTCTGCACGAAGAAGATTTACTGGCGCGGTGCTATGAACTGGCAGGGGAGAACAGGATTCTTTTGCTGAATCTGTTAGAAAAAGTATATAATTACCGGACGGTTGATACCGATTCGGTAGAGTTAAGCAAGCGTGTAGCGCGTGTGGACGGGCTTTTAGAGGAGTTCAGACAAAGGGAGATTCATTTCTTAATACGGTATTGTTATGACAATTTTCAGGGAGAATTGATGGACGGCTACCTTGCCAAGATCAATCTGGACTACTTAAATAAAGAAGAACGCAATCAGATGATAGAGCTTTTGATTGTCCGCGGGCGGTATGATTTGGCGTTAGACGCGGTTTCCAAGTACGGTATGGAAGGAATCGCGGCAAAAAGAATTTTGAAATTATGTGAGCGGATGCTGCTGCAATGCGGCGAAGGGCAGAACGATATGCTGCTGTTATTGTGCCGTCAGGTATTTTTTGAAGGACGTTACAATGAGAATGTGGTGCGGTATCTGGTATGGTATTTTTCCGGTACGACCGCGGAAATGTATCAGGTATGGCAGGCGGCGGAAGAATTATCCGTCGGCGCAGAGGTACTGGAGGAGCGGCTGCTGGCCCAGATTTTGTTTGCGGAAAGTTATGTGCCGGAAGCGTACAAGGTGTTTTTGAGTTACAGCCGGAAGAAAGGAAACCCGAAACTGATAAGGGCGTATCTTTCCTATATGGCATACCGGTATTTTTTAAAAGACTGCGAACTGCCGGAGGCTTTGTCCGACTTAATCCGGCAGGAAGCAGATGAGGATAATATTATATGCCGTCTGGCGGTATTAAAGGAATATGCCGCAAGGGAAGCGCTGACGGACGCACAGGTACAGTATGCGGATTACAGTATGCGGCTGTTGACCGAGCAGGGAATGGTATTTCCGTTTTTTGCGGAGTTTGAAGGCCGTGTGCCGCTTCCGCCGTGTATGTCGGACAAAATATATGTGGAATATCGTACCAATCCGAAACGCCGGGTAATGATTTCGTATTTATATGATGATACTAATGCCGAAGACAAGTTTGTCCGTGAAGAAATGAAGCACGTCGGCTATGGTGTGTTTACAAAAGACTTTACTTTGTTTTACGGAGAAGAACTGCAGTATTACATTACGGAAGAACAGGAAGCGGAACAGGCGATTACCGAGAGCTTCTATTGTAAGATTGACGCGGCGAAAGTCCATGATGAGACGACAAAATACGGTCAGATTAACTTGATTTTGACTGCGCAGGATATGCAGGATGAAAAAACGACGATTGATATGTTAGAAAATTATTACCGCATGGAATATACCGTCAATCGTTTATTTGCACCGATTAAGGAGTAGAAAAATGCAGGAAATTGGTCAGCTTGTTTTGGGAATAGACCTGTGTGACGATATCACACAGGTAACGGTACTGCGTCCGCACGCGGCGGAGCCGGACGCGGTATATTTTGATGCCCGGACAAGAAAAGAGTTTTTGCCGACGGTTTTGTGCGTGAGGGAAACGGGAAACTATAGCATTGGATTTGCCGAGGAACAGGGAGATAAGGTAATCGCGAATTTTTTTCATACGGCGGTAAACGGCGGTGAAGTTTTTTGCGGTGATACCGCATACTCCGGCCGCGCTCTTTTGGAGTCTTACCTTGACTTGCTGCTTCAGATGGTGCGTGAGCGATTTTTCGGGCAGGAAATCGGCTTTGTTGCGGTGACCTGTGAAGAAGCGAATACCAACGAAGCGGCAGGCAGACTTCTCCTTGATATTTTAGAGGAGAAAGAGGCGCTTCGCGGGAAGTGTCTTGTGTTAAGCCATTTGGAGGCGTTTCTGCATTTTGCAATCCGGCAGGAAGAGGGACTTTGGAAAAACGGTTCGGCGGCGTTTGATTATGCCGCGGACGGCCTTTTGTTTTATTACATGGAGTGCCGGAGCGCCGGCGGCAGACGGCTGGTTTTGGCGGATTATAAAGATTATTCCGAAATAATACCGGCGGACTTTACAAAAACGAAGGAAACCGAGCGGGTGGCGCTTACGTTTGAACGGCTGGCAGGGATGGCTCTGCAGCAGAAAGCCTCGTCTTTGTTTGTAACCGGACGCCGTTTTGAAGGCGAATGGGTTTCGGACGTGCTTCGTCTGCTTTCCGGAGGACGGAGAGTATTCCGCGGAGAGAATCTCTATACGCAGGGAGCCTGTTATGTGGCAGCCGGGGAGTTCAGACAGGAACAAAACGCGGATTTTTCGCTTTTGATGCCGGAGCAGATTACGGCAGATGTTTATCTGATTGCCGAAACTTCGGCTTCGGAAGGAGAAGTTTTAATGGCAAAGGTCGGAGAAACGTATAGCCGGGTTCACGCGGAGGCAGCTGTACTTTTAGATACCACGGGAAAGTTCTCGTTTAAAATCGTACCGGCGGGAAGAGGAGCTTCCTTTTCCGTAAGGGTTGCGCCAAAGGATTTGGAATTAAGGCCTGACCGTACAAGCCGGTATTTGGTTCGTGTATTTTTTGTAAAGAGGGATTATATGGCAATTCAGATTAAAGATATCGGTTTTGGCGAGTTCTATCCGCCGACCCACAGAATTTATGAGGAGCTGGTAGACCTGTCGCAGTTCGGAACATAAAAAGGCAGTCAGACAGGAAAAAGACGGAAAGGGGAATACGGTAGGTATGGCAAGAGTAGTCCTTTGTGCCGGCAGGAGAAGCAATGTTCCCCTGCGTCTGCGCAATACAAATAAAAAATTGTACTCCGCGGAGGAGATTTGCTATTATCTTTATCACCATGCCGCGACGGCGGAAGATTATCTTACGGACGCGGCTCTGGCGGAATATTACGAAAAGGAACTGGGGCTTTCGGAAACGGCGGAACGCCTGCGCCTGCTTATGGCGTCTGAGGCGCCGTTAAAGGAATATGCGCTTGTTTTATTCGCCGCGACACCGATGTATACGCCGGAAGAACTCTCGGAATATTTAAAGGAACTGGAACGGCTGCAGGAGTTAAAGTATTGGCAGAAACAGAAGGCAAAAGCGGATGTTTATCTGGAACACCGGAACTACAGCGACGCGATGCGCGTGTATGAAAGGCTTCTGCGGAGCAGAAAAGAAAGCGGAATGCCGGAAAACGCGGCGGGCAATATATACCATAATCTGGCGGTTTGCGAACTGCATACTTCGGGTGCGGGAACGGCGGGAATCCACTTTGCCGCCGCGTATGAGAAAAACCGCAATCCGGAATCACTGCGCTCCTATCTGATTGCGCTGCGGCTTGCCCAAAAGGATAACGAATACCTTACGGCGCTGGAACAATATGAAGTGTCCGAAACGATGCGGACCGAAATTGATACCATGTTGTTTGAAAGCATGGTGGAGGCGGGAGAGGCGCCGGAATATCAAAGTCTTTTGCGAATAAAAAAATTGCTTGCCGAAGGACAGGTTGCGGAATACCGGCACGCGACACAGGAATTACTTACTGGGTTTAAACGCCAGTATCGGTTAGATAATATGTAACAGAGAAGATGAGGAATTAGAATGGGACTGTTTTCGTGGTTTAAAGGTAAAAAAAAGAAACAAAAAGCCAATGACGTGCGGCAGGCGGGCATAAGCGGAAACGTGGCCGATCCGGCGGTGCGGCAGGCATTCTATAAAGAGTGCAGCGAATTAATTGATGATGCCGTTCTTCAAAGCGAACAGGCAAGGAATGAATACGGATTGGTGACTGCCTATCTTTCCGACGTACAGAAATTGGAGTTGATTACGGGGGATAGCAGAGCCGAAATAGAAGAGGCGGCAAAGAATCTGCTTTCTCTGGACAGCGAAAGAGAACGCCTCGGAAAGCAGGAACCGTCGATTTCCGAATCCCAGAAAGCGTTTCTTGCCCTGCATGAGGAAGAACTTCCGAAGACGATACAATGGCTGCGCGGGGAAGAGGAATATCAGAGAACCATTGAGGGAAAAATGAAGTATCTTGCCGGGGAAAAGGCAGTTTATGTCATGGAACATGAGGAATGTGTCAATAAAAATGAGTTTTTAAAAAAGTTAATGATTGGGGTCAGTGTAGGGGTTTTTCTGTTTTTGGGCCTGTTTTTCGGAATCGGCAATGCAACCGAAAAGGATTTACAGATTCCGTTTCTTCTGACGGTAATGGTTGGACTTATTTTTGCGATGTATGTTTTAGTTACTACAAGAAAAAATATATACAATATGAAGGTCGCGGATATTAAGCGGAATAAGGTGATAGAGGTTGAAAACAGAATAAAACTGAGGTATGTAAACTGTACATGGGGAATTGAGTACGCATACGAAAAGTATCATACGACGAGTTCACAGCAGTTAGAGACCATGTGGAAAGAGTATCTGCGTATTAAAGCGGAAGAAGAACAGCAGCGCAGGAACGACCGCCAGCGCGAGGTTTACCGCAGTACGATTATACGCGAACTGCGCCGGTACGGTGTTATGGATGCGGGAATCTGGGTATTGCAGCCGCAGGCGCTGATTGACGATAAAGAGATGGTGGAAGTACGGCACAGCCTGAATGTACGGAGGCAAAAACTGAGGGAGCATATTGATTATAACATAAAACAGAAAGAAAAGAACGAGGCGGCGATTTTGCGGTTTGTGGGTGAGCATCCGGAATATGCAGATGAAATGAAGGAACTGTTTACGCGGTACCGTCTGCTGCAGAAAATAAAGTAGAAGCAAAGCAAAAAAGAAAAGAAAGGAGGCAGAGGGATGGCAGGCCAGATAATCAAAAAAGTAAGACAATGCTGTATTTCCGTTCTGGCGCTTTGTCTTGTGTTTTTTGCGGTATACTATATACAGAGCAAAACGGGCAGGAAACAAAGGGCGGATGCCGGTGTCGGTGAGGAAATATGGCCGAATGAGGGTATGGTCGGACAGTTTATACAGATGGGAAGCGAAGAGCCGGTCGGCGGAGGTCATGCAGGTATTGAGGCGGAAGATTCCGCATGGGCACGGATTTTTGGGACAAGCCTCCCGGAAGCCGCGAAAAGACAGGAAGATTATTGTGTACTGATACAGAAACAGGGCGGGACACTTGTGAATATTTCCGAGGAAATGGTATACCGGAGAATAAGCATAACTTTAGAAGGTGCGGAGATTTCTCCCGAAAATGTTCTGCGTGTCTGCGGGACGGAATTGTACCGGGGGATACCGGACGTTCCGGTGGTTGTGATACCGGAAGAAGAAAAAGATATTCCGCTTGTCAGAGAGCCGAAAGTCTCGGAGGAGGATACGCTTCTTTCTATTTCCGTGGAGGAGAAGGGAGAAGAAAAGAAACTTGTGCTGGAATTTAACACGGTATATGAGGTAACGGTAACGGAGGATGATGAATTTCTCTATTTGAGTCTGCTGCGGCCGTATGAGCGCTACGAAAAGATTCTGGTGCTTGATGCGGGACACGGCGGAATGGATCCGGGAACAAGCGGAGGCGGAAGCACCGAGGCTGCAATAAATCTGGCGGTTATCCGTTATGTGAAAGAAATTTTAGATGAGCGGAACGATATAAAGGTGTATTATACAAGAATCGATGATACGCTGCCGGATTTGTCAACACGCGTGGAGTTTGCGAACGCGCTTCATGCGGATATGTTAATCAGTGTTCACTGCAACCACAGCCCGTCAAGTTCCGTAAACGGCCTGGAAGTGCTTTACAGTAAACTTCAGGAGAACGGAAACTTTACTTCCAGATATCTGGCGGAACTTTGTATGGAGGAAGTAAGTGCGGCAACCGGATTAAGGCAGAATATGCTGACAGAGAGGTCGTCAAATCTGCATTTAATGAAATACTGTACTATGCCGTGTGCGCTGATAGAGTTTGGGTATATGTCAAACCGGAGAGATTTGGAGCTTATTGTAACGGAGAATGCGCAGCGTTCCTGTGCGGAAGCAATCTGCCGGGTAATTGATGAGGCGTATGCCGCGCTGGAAGAACAATAATCGAGGGAAAGAGGAAAAGGTAAGATGCCGAGGATTATTTTTGCAACCGGAAATGCCGGAAAGATGAAAGAAATCAGGGAGATTTTAAATGATTTGCCGTATGAAGTGGTTTCGATGAAAGAAGCGGGCATAGAAGCGGAGATTGTGGAAGACGGGACAACTTTTGAAGAAAACGCGCTGATTAAGGCAAGAACCATAGCCGAACTTACGGGGGAGATTGCGATGGCGGACGACTCCGGACTGGAGGTGGATTATCTTGATAAAGCGCCGGGAATTTATTCCGCGCGTTTTTTGGGAGAGGATACCTCCTATGAGGTGAAAAACAGATATTTGTTGGAAAAGCTCGCGGGCGTGGAAGGGGCACAGCGTTCCGCGCGTTTCGTCTGCGCGATTGCGTGTGTGTGGCCGGACGGAAAAAGCAAAGTGTGCCGTGCCGTGATTGAGGGCGAACTTGCAAAAGAACCGGCGGGAGAAAACGGTTTTGGGTACGACCCGATTTTTTATGTACCGGAGTATCGGAAAACAACGGCGGAGCTGTCGTTGGAGGAAAAGAATAAAATCAGCCACCGTGCGAAGGCGCTGCGCGAGATGAAAAAGGAGTTTATGGAATGAAGGCGGTTGTTGTGAGCGATTCCCACGGAAGATTCGGAGGGATTCAGAGGATTATAGAAAAGGAAGCCCCGTTTGATATGTTCCTGCATGCGGGAGACATACAGGGGGAAATCGGATGTATTGAAGAATGGGCGGGGTGTCCGGTATATGTGGTACGAGGAAACTGCGACTGGGGCGGAGAGTACCCACAGGAGAGAATGGTGTCTTTTGGAAGCGAGCAGATTTTTCTGGCGCACGGGAACCGGCACGGCGTAAGAACGGGAATACAGGAGTTCGCGCTGGCGGCCGCAAACGCGGGCGCTACGGTAGGGATTTTCGGACATACGCATGTTCCTTTGTCGGAGGAGCGCTACGGAGTGCTTTTGTTTAATCCGGGCAGCGTTACGCAGCCGCGCCAAAAGGACGGAAGGCCGACCTATCTTGTTCTGGAAAAGGAACCGGGTCAGAGTCTGCAGTGGGATTTTAAATATTTGGAATAGCTTGCCATTTGTACCTGCTTTAAAGCGTTGTTTGTAAGGAAGAAAAAGAGCGCGGCATTGGAAATGCAGGGATAAGCGGTCGGACATAATAGTCCGGCCGTTATTTTTGTCCGTTTATGCCATTAAAACGTCCAGTCACGCTGTCGGTATCAGAAAAAAACTAAAATTTCCCGATATATAAAACAAAAGGAAGGAGAGCATAGTATGTTAAACGTTGCGGTATGTGATGATGAAAAAAACATTCGCACCTATCTTTCCTCGCTGGTAAAAAAACAGGGAACGGCCTGCGAAATTACGGAATACGCTTCCGTTGAGGAGTATTTATCGGCTTGCGGGGAACATGATTTGTTGTTTTTGGATATAGAGATGTCTGCCGACAGTGCCTCGGACAGAAACGGCATGTGGCTTGCGGGGCAGCTTCAGGGTATGGAACTGGCAAAGCAGCCGCTTATCGTGTTTGTTACGGGATATGAGAAATATGTTTTTGACGCCTTTGACGTCGGGGCGTTTCAATATCTGGTAAAGCCGGTAGATGAACAAAAATTTGCGGAAGTTTTTAAAAGGGCGGTTACACGGCTCTCCGGGGAGGCGCAGCAGCAAAAGAAAGCTCTGATTGTTCAGTATGCGAACGAAAAAAGGGTTATACCCTTAAAAGATATTTATTACATGGAGAGCCGGGGACATAAAATTATGTTTTATATGGAAAAGGAAAAACCGGAATATTACGCGAAAATCGGTGAACTGGAAAATGAACTGCGGGGGCGGTTTTACCGTATCCATAAAGGATATCTGATTAATCTTTCTCATGTGAGAGGGTATAACAGGACGGAAGTGACAATGGCAAACGGCAATAAGCTATTAATTTCAAAGTATAAGTATGACGGTTTTGTAAAGGCGTATATGGACTATCTTTCGGAGGGATAACAATGACGCAGAGCGAATACGACCTGTTACTCGGAATATTGGAGCTGTATGTAGTTCTTTTTCAGACGGTAAGCGTGCTTGTGTTATGGAAAATTGTATTCCGCACGGAGAAAGAAAAAAGTGCAGTAATCGCAGCGGTTTTGTTTATTGTGATAAATCTTGCCACAAAACTTCCGTTTACAATCCGGCTGATTCGTTATATAGCCTCGATTGTATTTGCGGAAGGGTATTGTTTTTTCCGTTACAGAAAGCATTATGAAAAGGCGGTTTTTGTGCTGCTGCTTTTTTATAATTTTTATTCGCTGAGTTTTTTGGCCGCGTACAGCATAAGTCAAAAGCTGCAGAACGTAATGATGGCGGATTTAAATATTATGCAGAGCGACTATTTATATCAGGCTACCCTGAAAATAGCTATAAGCAGTGTGGCTCTGGCAATGGTATGTACATTCCTGATGATACTTATGATGCTTGCGTCGGCAAAGATTTTAAGGAATGCCGACAGGATGGATTGGCACGACGTAATTATGTTGTCCCTGCCGACCTTTGCCGGAGGTATTTTATTAAATATAACCACCGATTTAGGCGCGGTAAGAGTAGGAGAGGCGGTCTTCTATTTGTACGATACCAAAAAAGAGATGTTATGGAAGATACCGTTAGTGGCGGGGTGTATTTTTGCGGGAGAAATTCTGCTGATTTATTTCTGGCAGAATTATAAGGAGCTTCTGGAAGAAAAGCAGAAACACTTTGTGGAAGAACAACAGATAAAGGTTATGAAACAGCGGCTGGAGGAAGCGGAAAATTTTTACGGAAACGTCCGCAGGATAAGACATGAAATGAAAAACCACATGACAAATATTAAGGGGCTTGCCGCGGGAGAACAGTATGAGGAAATTGCTGGTTATATCCAAAAGATAGATGAGACGATGCAGGAACTCGAATATAAGTATACAACGGGAAACGCGGTTACGGATGTTATTCTCAACGATAAGTGGCATAAAGCCGAAAAATCAGGAATCCGTTTTGAGGCCGATTTTCAATATACGGGTGAAATACCCGCGTTTGACGTAGGAATCATACTGAATAATCTTTTGGATAACGCCATTGAGGCCTGCGGGAAAATAGAGCAGAAGCAGCGGTTTATCCGTATTACTTTAAAACGGAAAAAGCAGTTTTTGTTAATTGATGTGGAGAATAGTTTTGACGGGATTTTAAACCGTCGGGATAATAAGCAGCTTCCGCTTACGACAAAGGAGAGCAACGCGCCGGATATTCTTACGGAGCATGGAATCGGGTTAAGAAATGTGTCCGACATAGCAAAGCGGTATTATGGGGGAGTCAACATTAAAGTAAGGGAAAAGGTATTTCATATAACGGTTATGCTGCAGCAGGAAGAAAAAACAATATAAAGAATTTTAAATTTATTTCAAGGAGGACAAAACTATGGCAGTAACGGGAATCGGAAACAATTATAACGTGTACGAAAGTGCATATGCCCCGCAGAAAAATGAGGCGGTTAAGAAACCGGACGCAAAGAAGCCGGATGCAAAGGAAACCGCCGCGGTACAGGCGGAGAGTACAAAAAAATCCGCCGGAGGCAAGGGAGCGGATTACTATTCTTACTTATCAAAGAATTATGATTGTGTAAAGAACGGGAATGTGGCAATATCAGGTTCTTATCTGCGGCAGTGTGCGAATGATCCGGAAAAGGCAAAAGAGCTTGAGGAAAATCTTTCTCTCTATAATGAACTTCGGGACAGAGGCTATGAGAGTGCAAAACAAAACGCCCAAAAACTTGGCGGAAGGCTGGTGAGCTATTCGGAAAGCTGGAGTATAGACAGCAAAGGGGAAATCACTATGATATCCTCAACTACCGTAGTAACAGAAAACGGGACTAAGGACAGGAAAGAAGTAAGAGAAGAACAAGAAGAGAGGTTAAAAGAGAAAAAGGAAAAAGCGAAAAGGGCAGAGAAAGTAAAGGAACAGAAAGAAGAAAAGCAGGAGCAGTTAGAAAAACTGCAAAAAAGCAAACCGGAAGATGTTTATTATCCTAAGTTTGACGCAGGTGTTTAGGAAAGACACAGGAGACTTCCTGTATTAAAGCCCTTTGACGACCCTGTCCCTGATGCCCATAAAGGGAGAAATGGAAAAAATTTAAAAAAACTTCAAAAAAATTGTTGACAATTTTAGAGTCCTCATATATAATATGACTTGCGTCACAAAAAGGAAGCTCGGCGCCCGAAGGACTCTTACCGGGGTGTGGCTCAGTTTGGCTAGAGTGCTTGATTTGGGATCAAGAGGTCGCAGGTTCGAATCCTGTCACCCCGACTTCGTGACAATAGATAGCATGCGGGTGTAGTTCAATGGTAGAACACTAGCCTTCCAAGCTAGATACGTGGGT
>JAFLSZ010000068.1 GCA_022510665.1 Lachnospiraceae bacterium | reverse complement strand
GTGATTCCGGTTTCGCTAAAAACGCGGTCCTTCGGACAAATGCAAAAATAAGGCGGTGAATCTCCCCTTTCAGTTAGTCAGGTACACTAACCGCTTGTAAGAATCCGCCACGCCCGGAGGGGGCGCGCTTAGTGCGACAGCCCCTATAAAAGGTCTACAAAATGTGGAAGTCTTAGATAAACCAGAAATTATAAGCTCTTTTTTTTAACACATTCTCCGAAAACGGCACCGCCCAATATCATTGCGGCGCCAATCATCTGTAATGGCAGCATAGTTTCTTTTAAGAGCAAAACCGAAAACAGTACCGCCGAGAGCGGTTCTAAATATCCGCAGATTGCGACGGTCTGTACGGGCAGGTTCCCGATAGAGGAAAAGTAAAAATAACATCCGATACCCGTATTAAGCAGTCCGAGAATAAAAATCGGAAGAATACTCGACTGCGGAATGTTTATTATAAAACCCTGTTTGAAACCGACAAAAACAGTTACCGTCAGAAAGCTGATAAGTAGTTGAAGTGCGGCGTTTTCAAGTCCTGTGATATTCCCCGCTTTCTTGTTGAAGATTACCATAAAGGAATACATAACCGCGGAAAGCAATCCACAGAGAATACCCAAGGTATCGCCGCTGCCGTCAAAGGCATTTCCATTGACAAGGAAAACACCACAGAGAACGGACAGAAAGCCAATAGTCTTAAAAGCGGTCAGCTTTTCTTTGAATAACAGCGGAGATAACGCCATTACGATAACCGGACCGCAATAGTATAGCAAAGATGAAATGCTGACGCCGATTCTTGTATAAGCCTCATAAAGAGATATCCAGCTTGCGCCCATTGCAATGCCGGAAACAGCGAGCCAAAGGAATTGCTTTTTATGCCGATAAAAGGTTATTTTCCCCTTGCCTATAAAGAAAAGGATTATCAACAATAAACTGCCAATCAGGGTACGAAGCAGAACGATTTCATAACTGCTCAAAGCAATAAAGCTTGCCACAATGCCGTTTGAGCCGAACAGCAATAATCCGGATATGTATTTAAAATAAGATTGTTTCATTGGTCTGCCTTTCTAACATTTGTGCTATAAACCTTTTCCTGCAGTTCGGTTTTTGAAGCTTGTGGGCGCTATGGTTTGAATTTCATTAACGGTAATCATAATAAATTATCACTCCTGCTTGATTTTTTTGCAAATTTAGTATATCATTACGGCATAAATGAGTAAAGTGAATGTTTCAAATAATAATTATGATAAAATCAGATAGAAGGTGAATTATATGGATATGAATATCCAAAAATATATGTCTTTTGTAAAAACTGTTGAGTACGGCAGTTTTACCAAAGCTGCCGAAATATTGAATTATTCTCAATCGGGAATCAGCCGCATGATCGGGGATCTTGAGAAAGAATGGAAAATTGTTTTATTAGAGCGAAATAAAGGCGGCGTCAGGTTGACCTCAGACGGATTGAAATTATTGCCCTATGCAAAAGGTTTAGTTGATGAATATGAGAAACTGCAGATGCAGATAGACGAACTCAATGGTTTACAATCCGGATTAATTCGGATCGGTACTTTTTCAAGTGTGGCTACCCATTGGCTGCCGAATATTATTAAAGAGTATCAGAAGGACTATCCGCATATTGACTATGAGTTGCTGCTTGGTGATTATACCGAAATAGAGGAATGGATTTTAGAAGGGCGGGTAGATTGCGGATTTCTGCGCCTGCCGACACATCCCGAACTTGAAACGGTATTTTTAGAACAGGACCGGCTAATGGCAGTCATACCCGAAAAGCACCATCTTGCCGATTGCGAAAAATTCCCTGTTACGGCACTGTGTGACGAGCCGTTTATGCTGCTTGAAAAAGGAGCAAAAGCGGAGGTATCGGAGATATTTGAGAAATGTAATCTGACACCCAAAGTCCATTTCACCACATGGGACGATTATGCCATTATGTCAATGGTAGAAAGCGGACTTGGTATCAGTATATTGCCGCAGCTTATCCTGAAACGAGTACCTTATAAAATCATTGCAAAAGAGTTAGATGTTCCCGCATACCGTAATATCGGCTTAGCACTTAGAAGTAAAAAAACAGCGTCGCTTGCAGTGAAACGTTTTATGGACTATTTGCAGTATCGCTGAGAAAGGATAGTTTTAAGTTCCGGGGTTACTATACGCAGAGAGAAAAAATAGAATAAAATCCGAAAAAAAGCAAATACTGAACGCAGAAAAGCATAAGAAAGAAAGGCGGCAGACAATGAGCGAACAAAGATATGTAGGTGCGCAGAGTATTTGTTTTGCGGAGGACATTTATGTTTTGGGGCGCGCGGCGGTAGTCGGAAAGAAAGAAGGCAACGGGCCGCTGCGTTCCTTTTTTGACGAAATTGACGAAACAGATTTGTTCGGCGGGGAAAACTGGAATGACGCGGAGAGCCGCATGATGCAGAAAGCGGCATCAATCGCGATAAGAAAAGCAGGGTTTACTCCGAAACAGATTCGTATGTTATTTGCGGGAGATTTGTTAGGGCAGCTTTTGGCAAGCTCTTTTGGAGCGGGAGAGATGCCGATTCCGTTTTTAGGCGTGTACGGGGCGTGCTCAACGATGGGAGAAAGTCTGCTTTTAGCTTCAATGGCGGTCGGAGGCGGATTTGCCGATTGTGCGGAGGCGGTAACTTCCAGTCATTTTGCCAGTGCGGAAAAGGAGTTCCGTTTTCCGCTCGGATACGGAAATCAAAGACCGCTTGCGGCGACATGGACCGTGACCGGAAGCGGTGCGCTGGTAGTCGGGGACAAGACAGCCTTAGAACGCAGCATGGCGCAGACGGAAGGAAGTGAAAAAGTGGATGCGGATGCGCGCAAAAACGGCGTGGAAGTAGTGATATCTGGCGGTACAATCGGCCGCGTAACGGATTACGGCGTAAAAGATAAGGCAAATATGGGAGCCTGCATGGCGCCCGCGGCAGCCGCGGTAGTGGAAGCTCATCTGAGGGATTTTCACAGGACGCCGGAAGATTACGATAAAATTATAACCGGTGACCTCGGAAAAGTAGGCGCGGAAATTTTTGCGGATATTCTCGGACAGAAAGGGTATCAGGTGAACGCCGTACAGGAAGACTGCGGACTCCTGATTTACGACAATGAATTACAGGATACACACTCGGGCGGTTCGGGCTGCGGGTGCAGCGCGGTGACGTTGGCGGGATATCTCTTGGATAAACTTTATGAAGGAGAATGGCAGCGGATTTTGTTTGTGCCGACGGGAGCGCTGCTATCGCCTGTCAGCGCCAATGAAGGAAGCACTATTCCGGGAATCGCGCACGCGGTTGTTTTGGAACGGAAGAAAGGAGGGAGATAAAGATGGACTATCTGATTGCGTTTTTGATAGGAGGCGCTATCTGTGCGCTGGTACAGATACTGATGGACCAGACCAAACTGCAGCCGGGGCGGATTATGGTACTTTTGGTGTGCGGCGGCGCGATATTAAGCGCAGCGGGCATTTATGCCCCGTTTAAAGAGTGGGCGGGAGCAGGAGCGTCGGTGCCGCTTACCGGTTTTGGACACACCCTGTTTGAAGGCGTAAAAAAATCGGTAGATGAGAACGGATTCCTTGGGATTTTTAAGGGCGGTTTTACCGCATCGGCGGTCGGAATCAGCACGGCGCTGGTGTTTGGATATCTGGTATCACTTGTGTTTAAATCAAAAATGAAAGATTAAAAAAGTGTAAAAACAAGAATTTTAAGTGTGTTTTACTTGCCTTTTTGATTATATCATGATATACTATAAAGCGTGTTTTCTGTGATAGCGGGCGTTGCGGAGACAGTTACCCGTGTCAGCGGAAAGTGTCACCGGGTGGCCGCGCGGATAGAAAAAGAGTTCCGTTTGCGGAACTCTTTGTTTTTTCATTTTTATTTTTTAGGGAATAATTTGACAGATATAATCTGAGAAAGAGGAGGAACATAAGTATGAAAAAGAAGATTTTAGCGATTGTATTTTGTGTGTCGATGTTTTTTCTGATGTGTGCCTGCAACGCTACGACGCCGACGAAGTCGGAACTGCCGACGCCGCAGGGAGGCGATAAAACAAGACCAAGAGCGACAGAGACGCCGATTCCGACAGTAGAAGGCGGCGACACGGAGGAAGTTCCGATTACCGATTATGAAGAATGTGTTGCCACAACAAAGCTTGCAAAGGATTATGCAGGAATTTTGGTGGAAAAGGTAACGGATGAGGAACTGGAAGATTATATTCGGGAAATACTGGAACAGAACAGAATGCTGGAAGAACGGGACCGTGCCATACAAAACGGTGATAACGCCAATATTGATTTTACCGGATATTTAGACGGTGAGCCGTTTGACGGCGGTGCCGATACCGGATTTGATTTGGAAATCGGCTCCGGCAGTTTTATCGACGGATTTGAAGAAGGTTTAATCGGTGCGAAAAAGGGAGAAACAAGGTCGTTAGAGCTGAATTTCCCGGAAGACTATAAGCGTAATCCTGATATGGCAGGGAAAGCCGTTGTTTTTGAGGTAAAGATAAACAGTGTTTCCGAGTATGTGCTGCCGGAACTGACGGATGATTTTGTAAGTGACCTCACTTACGGAGATTATCCTACGGTACAGGAATTCCGGGATTACTGCATGGAGTATTTAACGGAGGAAAAACAGTATTTGACCGTAACCGATTATTTGGTGGAGAATACCGAATTTTCGAATCTTAATGAGGCATACATTCAGGCAAGCCTGGAGTCCATGAAATCCTACTATGAAATGTACGCAGTGATGTATGGTGTAGATTTGGAGACATTCATGCTGATGCTCGGCGTGGAAGACAGTGCGGCGTTTTGGTCGGAGATGGAAGCCGAAATGCGCCGTCTGGAAAAAGAACGCATAGCGCTTTATTGTGTGGCAAAAGCAGAGGGGATTACCCTGACTGAGGAAGAATTTACGCAATACGCGACGGAACTGGCGGAAAGTTACCAGATGACTTTAGAGGAGTTTTTGGAGGATAGGGAAAGAAAGTATATCGAGCAGAGTCTTTTAATGGAACGCGCGCTGGAGTTTTTACTGGACAATGTTATAGAAAAATAAAAGATGAAATTATAATATGCGGGGAACTGTATAAGTATTTAAAAATCCCAAAGGGGGAATCGACATGAATTTAAAAGGACGTTCATTTTTAACACTGAAAGATTATTCGCCGGAGGAAATTCTGTATCTGCTTGATTTGGCGGCGGAATTAAAGGCGAAAAAGAAACAGGGAATTACCGGAAACAGTTTAAAAGGAAAAAATATTGCATTGATTTTTGAAAAACCGTCTACAAGAACGCGTTGTTCTTTTACCATCGGCTGTATTGACGAGGGCGGACATCCGGAGTATCTCGGCAGGGATGATATCCAGCTCGGACACAAGGAGAGCATTGAGGATACGGCGCGCGTACTCGGAAGAATGTTTGACGGTATTGAGTTCCGCGGATTTTCTCAGGAAACCGTGGAAAAGCTCGCGAAGTACAGCGGAGTGCCGGTATGGAACGGTTTGACGGATACGTACCATCCGACACAGATTCTTGCGGACTTTTTGACAATGCGCGAGCATTTAGGAGAATTAAAAGGAAAGAAGCTGGTGTTTGTAGGAGACGGACGCAACAATATGGCAAACAGTCTGATGATCGGTTCGTCAAAGGTCGGGATTCATTTTACAATTCTGGCGCCAAAGGAACTTTGGCCGGACGAAAGCCTTGTTGCGCTTTGTAAAGAATATACAAAGGAGTCGGGCAGCGTAATTACCATTACCGAAGATTTGGACGCGGTAAAAGATGCCGATGCGGTTTATACCGATGTGTGGTGTTCCATGGGCGAAGAAGATAAGGCAGCGGAGCGTGTTGCGCTGCTGCGCCCGTATCAGGTAAACGAAGCCTTAATGGCGCGTACCGGAAAAGCCGGCACGATTTTGCTGCATTGTCTGCCGGCCGTAAAGGGCAATGAAGTAACGGAAGATGTGTTTGAGAAGCATGCCAAAGTAGTGTTTGACGAGGCGGAAAACCGTATGCACACCATCAAAGCGGTTATGGTAGCGACGCTTGGAAATTTGGAAGCTTAAAGAAACGGGCGGATTTTCTAAGAAATTTAATCGAATTCTAATTTGCTTTTTTGCAAGACCTCTTGTATCATAAAGATAGAAAGACAAAATCGTTATTTGAAAGAGGGAACGCTTATGAAGAGAAATAATTATGTCGGCATTGTTTTGGGTTTGCTGTTTTTGCTTGTCGGCGGAGGTTATCTGGCGGAAGCAGTAGGAATTATCGAAGAATTTACGATTTTCTTTGACGGATGGTGGACGCTGTTTCTCATTGTTCCGTGTTTTTGCGGCCTGATTGGGAAGGGCGGCGGTAAGACAGGATATTTTATCGGATTGGTAATCGGTCTGTTTTTGCTTTTGGCGGAGCAGGACGTTTTGGATTCCGACAAGCTGTGGGCGCTGATTCTTGCCGCGTGCTGTGTAGTGATTGGGGTTCATCTGCTTGTTCCGAAGAAAGAGAGGGCGGAAAAAAGAGAAAACCTACAGGCGGACCGCTTTGACAGGACGGATCGTTTCGACCGCACGGAAAATGTGACGGCGGATACGGCGGCGTATACCGTAGGAGAAGACGGCGTAATCTTCGAAGAGGCGAAAGATGTTACAGTAGAGTCTGCGGATACTGCAGGTCAGGGAGAGGATACCGGCGAGAAGCTTGTATGTTCCGCCGTGTTTTCCGGCAGGGATATTCATGTAGACAATTCGTATTTTTCCGGTGCGGATTTATCGGCGATTTTCGGCGGTATTGACTTGAATTTAAAGAACGCGCTTATAAAGAAAAACGTGACGATTGAATTAAAGGCGATTTTTGGAGGTATTGATTTGATTATGCCGTCCAATGTACGCGTTGTGCTGGATGTTACGCCGATTATGGGCGGTGTGGAAAACGGAGTGCGGACGCCGCTTGGCGCGGATGAAAATACGCCGACGGTTTATATCAAGGGAAGCTGTCTGTTTGGCGGCGTTGAAGTGAAATAAAAAAGCGGAGGCTTTTATGTACGAGGAACGAGTAGTCTTGTGCGTCAGCAACGCATATGAGCAAAAGTATT
The DNA here is from genome assembly GCA_022510665.1 of Lachnospiraceae bacterium. Classification (GTDB taxonomy): domain Bacteria; phylum Bacillota; class Clostridia; order Lachnospirales; family Lachnospiraceae; genus SIG307. The sequence continues at coordinate 6,779 of JAFLSZ010000068.1, read as the reverse complement.
ATCTGAATGAGGATTTTGAGACTCTTCCACAGACGATTAAGGATGAACTGAAAGTTATGTGCGTGCTTTATACGGAAGATGTGGGCGGCGTTCTTTCCATGGTGTATGAAGAAGACGGAACGCTTGTGTTTGAAGTGGATGCGCAGGAGGACGATTTTTTGTTTGACGAAATCGGAAGCGTGCTTTTGATTAAGCGGATGCAGGAAGAAAAAAAGGAATTGCTGGAATCGCTGGAACTTTATTTTAAGGTATTCTTTTTGGGCGAGGACGCCGCGAAGCTTTTGGAGGCGGAGTCTTAACCGTATAATACAAACTGTGCGAGGGACATTCGGCCCGAAAAGCCGTCTGCTTCCCTTGCTTTTTTAGGAGGAATGCGAATGCTGCTTGCTATTGATGTAGGAAATACCAATATTACCTGCGGTATATTTGACGGAGAAAACCTGCTTACGACGTTTCGTCTGACAACAAAGGAAAAACGCACTTCGGACGAGTACGGTCTTTGGTTTTGCGGAATTGTCGAGAGCCGGAAAATAATGAAAGAACAGATTACGGATGTGATTATCGCATCGGTTGTGCCGGATGTGATGCATTCTTTGATAAATTCCATGTTGAAATATTTCGGCTGCAAGCCGTTAATTGTGGGGGCGGGAACAAAGACGGGGCTGAAAATTGCGACTGCAAACCCGAAAGAAATCGGCGCGGACCGTGTGGTAGACGCGGTGGCGGCGTATGAGCTGTACGGCGGACCGGTGCTTGTGATTGATTTCGGCACCGCGACGACCTATGATTTGGTGACGGCAGACGGTGAATTTGCCGCGGGCGTGACAAGTCCGGGTATTGCGATTTCCGCCAATGCGCTTTGGAACGAGGCGGCAAAACTGCCGAAAATCGAAATCCGCAAGCCGGAGTCTATTCTTGCAAAGGAAACGATATCCAGTATGCAGGCGGGGCTTGTTTACGGAACGATAGGGCAGACGGAGTATATCGTAAAGAAAATGATAGAAGAATCCGGCTTCTCGGGAGTGAAAGTAGTGGCGACCGGAGGATTGGGACGTATTATCGCGGAGGAAACCGATTGTATTGCGGAGTATGACCCGATGCTTACAATGAAGGGGTTATATTTGATTTACCGCCGTCATAAAGGACAGGGCAGAGAACGATAATGGAAAAGAGTTTACAAATCGGAACGGTAAAAACGGACGGAATTTTAGTGTTAGGACCAATGGCAGGAGTGACTGACCTGCCATTTCGCTGTCTTTGCAAAGAACAGGGAGCGGCTCTTATTTATACCGAAATGGTGAGTGCGAAAGGAATTTACTATAACAACAGGAATACAAAGAGTTTGTTGGAAACTGCGGAAAGCGAGCGTCCGGTTGCTTTGCAGCTGTTCGGAGAGAATGCGGAAGTTATGAGTGAGGTGGCAAAGCGGATTGAAGAACTGCCCTTTGATATTTTAGATATCAATATGGGATGTCCGGTGCCTAAGGTTGTAAATAACGGCGAAGGTTCGGCGCTGATGAAAGAACCGAAAAAGGCGGGAGCGGTGATTGAGGCGGTTGCGCGTGCCATACAAAAACCGGTTACGGTAAAAATCCGCAAAGGGTTCGGAAAAGATGACGCAAACGCGCCGGAACTTGCCAAAATTGCCGAAGAATGCGGCGCGGCGGCGGTTGCCGTTCACGGACGCACGAGGGAACAGTATTACAGCGGGAAGGCGGACTGGGAGATAATCCGGAGAGTAAAAGAGACGGTAAAAATACCCGTAATCGGAAACGGCGATATTTTTACCCCGCAGGACGCGAAACGGATGCTTGACGAAACGGGCTGCGACGGTCTGATGCTGGCCCGCGGCGTACAGGGCGACCCGTGGCTGTTTTCGAGGATAAAACATTATCTTGCGACAGGAGAACTTTTAAAAAAGCCGGCTCTTTCCGCTTTACGGGAAACAATTCTGCGCCACGCGAAGATGCAGCTGGATTTTAAGGGAGAGTATCTCGGAATCCGTGAAATGCGCAAGCATGTCGCGTGGTATACAACAGGGTATCCGCATTCCGCAAAACTGCGTGTGAAGGTAAACGCGGCAGAAACGTTCGCGGAACTGGAAGAACTGTTAGAAGAGTACGTGGCGGAAACGGAGGGGTGAAGCCGAAAAACAGGCAGAGAGCTGGCAGAAAGGGAATAAAGCAAAAGAATTTTCGGCAGAATAGGCAAAAGAAAGACCAAAAAGGATTAAAAATTAAGCAATAGTGCCGAAAAAGTCTTCGGACGAAAAATAAAGGTTGATTTTTTTAGTGAAACAGCGTATTATAGACAAAGACAAATGTACGCGACAGAAAAACAAATTGCCGTGAGACAAAGGGACCGTGAGAGAACACGGAGAAGACGGAGGTAGAGAAAAATGGCTAAGTTAAGAGTTGGCGTTTTAGGCGCGACGGGAATGGTGGGACAGAGATTTATCGCTCTGTTGGAGAACCATCCGTGGTTTGAGGTTGTAACGGTGGCGGCGAGTCCGAGAAGCGCCGGCAAGACTTATGAGGAGGCTGTAGGCGGTCGTTGGAAGATGACTACCCCGATGCCGGAAGCCGTTAAGAAGTTAATTGTAAAGAATGTAAACGAAGTGGAAGCAGTTGCCGCGACGGTTGATTTTGTATTTAGTGCGGTTGATATGACGAAAGATGAGATTAAGGCGATTGAGGAAGCCTATGCAAAGACGGAGACGCCGGTTGTTTCCAATAACAGCGCACACCGTTGGACGCCGGATGTGCCGATGGTAGTGCCGGAAATCAATCCGGAACATATGAAGGTAATTGATTTCCAAAGGAAGCGTCTGGGAACCACGAGAGGTTTTGTGGCGGTAAAGCCGAACTGCTCCATTCAGAGCTACGCTCCGGTATTGACCGCATGGAAAGAGTTTAAGCCGTACGAGGTAGTGGCGACCACCTATCAGGCGATTTCCGGCGCGGGCAAGACTTTTGCGGATTGGCCGGAAATGGTGGAAAATATTATCCCGTACATCGGCGGTGAGGAAGAAAAGAGCGAGAAGGAACCGCTTCGTATTTGGGGCGAAATTAAGGACGGCGTTATTGTTCCGGCTGCGTCTCCGGTTATTACCTGCCAGTGTATCCGTGTTCCGGTATTAAACGGCCATACTGCTGCCGTATTTGTAAAGTTTGAGAAGAAGGTAACGAAGGAGGAACTGATTGAGAAGCTTGTAACTTTTAAGGGCGTTCCGCAGGAGTTGGAGCTTCCGAGCGCACCAAAGCAGTTTATCCGTTACCTGGAGGAAGATAACCGTCCGCAGGTAAAACTGGATGTGGATTACGAAAACGGCATGGGTGTAAGTGTCGGCAGGCTTCGCGAGGATTCCGTATATGACTGGAAGTTTGTCGGGCTTTCCCACAACACGGTACGCGGTGCGGCAGGCGGCGCGGTTCTTTGCGCGGAACTGTTAAAGGCACAGGGTTATATTACGGCAAAGTAAGAAGTTTAGACGGGATATACAGTCCGCGGAAAATAAAGATGACAGAATAAAAGGCTGCGGCGCGGTTCCGATGAGGAGCCGCGCCGCTTGGCATACGCTTAAAGAATACAAGAATTTCATTAAGAAAGTATAAATTTGCCATTGTTATATTGACGAAAAAAAGACAATCTGTTATGCTAATAAAAAGTTATTGATATAAAGAAGGAAGAAACAAGGAAACAGGAGGCTAGGATGCTTAAATTATGTAATATTGTAAAAGAGTACAGCATGGGTGATATGAAAATCCCGGCATTGAAGGGCGTCAGCATTCAGTTCAGAAAGAGTGAGTTTGTGGCTGTTTTGGGACAGTCCGGCTGCGGTAAAACAACATTGTTAAATATTATCGGCGGTCTCGACCAGTATACGGAGGGAGACCTTATCATCAACGGTACCTCCACGAAACGCTTTAAGGACGCGGACTGGGACAGTTATCGCAATCATTCTATCGGTTTTGTGTTTCAGAATTATAACCTGATTCCGCATCAGACGGTACTTTCCAATGTCGAGCTTGCACTGACGCTGTCCGGTGTTTCCAAAGCGGAACGGCGCAGAAGGGCGAAAGAGGCCTTGGAAAAAGTAGGTTTGGGCGATCAGCTGAATAAGAAGCCAAACCAGATGTCCGGCGGACAGACACAGCGCGTAGCGATTGCCCGGGCTCTTGTAAATGACCCGGATATTTTGCTTGCGGATGAACCGACCGGTGCGTTGGACAGTGAAACGAGCATACAGATTATGGAAATTTTGAAAGAGATTTCCAAGGATAAGCTGATTATTATGGTAACGCACAATCCGGAACTGGCGGAGCAGTATTCCAACCGCATTGTAAGACTTTTAGACGGTAAGATTGTCAGCGATTCCGCACCGTATGAGGAAGAACAGGAAGTAAAGGAACTGACAAAGAAAGAGAAAAAGGCAAAAAAAACGTCGATGTCTTTCTTTACGGCGCTTGCCCTGTCGTTCAACAACCTTTTGACGAAAAAGGGCCGTACCTTTATGACTGCATTTGCAGGTTCTATCGGTATTATCGGAATTGCACTGATTTTATCGGTTTCCACCGGTGTGCAGGCGTATATTGATTCGGTACAGCGGGATACGCTGTCCAGCTATCCGATTACAGTAGAAGCGGAAACCGTAGATTCTTCCGCTCTGTTTGCGGTCATGCTGGGAGTAAATAAGGACGGTGAGGCGCTGAATCCGCATGAGATGGATAAGGTATACGCAAATTCCACCATGTACGATATGATGAACTCGTTAAACAACATGGAGACCAGAAAGAATAATCTGAGAGCGTTTAAAAAGTTCTTGGAGGAAAATGAAGAAATTAAAAAGTACATTTCTTCAATACGGTATTCCTATGATATGGATATGAGTGTGTACACGAAAGATACTGACGGTAAGGTAATAAAGTCGGATGTTATGGAATTGCTGCGGATGATGATGGGTGCTTACGGCGTTTCCAGTAATATGATGGAGAGTATGGGCTCGATGTCCGCGGGAATGAATGTGTGGAGTGAGATGCTGGCCGGCGAGGACGGAGAGCTGGTAAACGATATGTTAAAAGAGCAGTACGATGTAGTTTACGGAAGGTTCCCGGAGAGTTATGACGAGGTTGTGCTGCTTGTCAATTATAAAAATGAAATCAGCGACATGGTATTGTATGCCATCGGACTTACGACGATGGATACGCTGATGGAGTCCATGCAGGCAACCATGAGCGGTGAGGAAATCTCGCAGGATCTCGGGCCGTGGACTTATGAAGAAATCTGTAATATGAAGTTCCGCGTAATTCCGAGTTCGCAGAAGTACAAGGAGCAGAGTGACGGAAGTTATGTGGATTTATCTGCCAGCGAAGCGGGACTTTCCTATCTTTATGATAACGAGGGCTTTGACTTAAAGATTGTTGGTATTTTAAGGCCGAATGAGGATGCGGTAGCCGTTTCTATGGACGGTGCGATTGCGTATACGACTGCGCTGACGGATTATGTGATGCGCGCAAACAGGGATTCCGAGATTTTAAAGGCACAGCTTGCGGATGAAACGATGGATATTATTACGGGACTTCCGTTTGAAACCGGAGAGGAAGAAGAACTCTCCCCTGAGGAGAAGACGGCGGCGGTAAAGGAATATTTTGCGGGTCTTACAAGCGCCGAAAAAGCGTTTTTATACGGTGAGATTATGTCTACGCCGTCAGCGGCGTATTTACAGCAGGTGGTTACCGCGCAGCTGTCGATGATGGGCGAGGCGGAAATACGCGCGATGCTGGTGCAGGCTCTGGCGCAGCAGATGGGTGTGGAAGCCGCACAGGTAGAAACCTATGTGGCGGATATGGATGCGGCGATGTTACAGAATTACGCGGTACAGATTTTGTCTGCGATGGCATCGGCGGAATATGCAAAAGGCGTACAGGCGAATTTAAGCACCATGACTTCCGAGCAGCTCGCGGCGTTATTGGACGCGGCGGAGTTTACGCAGGAAGAGTATGTGGGATTTTATGAAAATTATATTCCGAAGGGCGTGTCCGCTTCTACTTATGAGGAGAATTTAAAACTCCTTGGTTATGCCGACCCGGATAGTCCTTCCGCGATTAACATTTATGCGGAAACCTTTGAGAATAAGGATATGATTGCCGACCTGATTGCAAAGTATAACGAGACGGCGGCGGAAGAAGACGTAATTGAATACACGGACATTGTGGCTCTGCTGATGTCTTCGATTACAACGGTAATCAACGCGATTTCCTATGTATTGATTGCGTTTGTGGCAATTTCCCTTGTGGTATCCTCCATTATGATCGGAATTATTACTTATATTTCCGTCTTGGAGCGTATCAAGGAAATCGGTATTCTGCGTGCGATTGGCGCGTCCAAAAAGGATATTTCCCGTGTGTTTAACGCGGAGACGATTATTGTGGGCTTTACTTCGGGCGCAATCGGTATTTTGATAACTTTAATGTTGATTGTAGTGATTAACATTATCCTGCACTCCGTAACCAACATTGCGAGTCTGAACGCGGTTCTGCCTCCGGTAGCGGCTGTGGTACTGGTATTAATCAGTATGCTGCTGACCTTTATCGCGGGATTGTTCCCTGCGAAGGTAGCGGCAAAGAAGGACCCGGTAATTGCGCTGCGCAGCGAATAAAGAGTACGCCGCAAAAGTTTAAATGTTAAAGTTATTCTGTGGGGGAGACACTGTTTAGAAAACGGAAAGGCGGCGAATCTCCCCTTGCATTAATAGAGAAGATACTAACCGCTTGTAAGAA
>JAFLSZ010000067.1 GCA_022510665.1 Lachnospiraceae bacterium | reverse complement strand
CTCCAAGCTTTGCGCCCTAAAGTTTCCCAAAGTATGCCCATTTATTTATACATATTCATTCTATCATACAACTTAATGAAAATCAACAGATTGAATAACTCGAGTTTCCGTATTTTTTAATCGATTTAAAAAGTTCCGTAGATTGCACGCCGTCTTATTTTTGCATTTGTCCGAAGGAGCGCGTTTTTAGCGGAGCCGCCTGCCGTTGTGTATTACTCTTCCCGTTCTTCCGGCTCCTCCGGTTCGTCCGGTACGGCTGTTATTCTTACCAGGTCGATTAATTTCCCCTGTACCCCCATAATCTCGTAGCAGTACCCGTTTTCCAGCACCGGCGGATAGTCCGTTTCCTCCTCCGACGGAATACGGTCGAGCTTGGAAATCAGGAATCCGTTGAGCGTATCCGCCGCTTCTTCCGTAAAATCAATGTTTAATACCGCGCCAAGGTCTTCTAACGGAGTAAAGCCACGAACAAGCCATGCGCCGTCCTCCTGCGGAAGAATTGCCTGTTCCTCCTCGTCGTACTCGTCCTGAATATCTCCGACGATTTCCTCTAACATATCTTCCATCGTCACAATACCCGCCGTCTGGCCGTATTCGTCAATCACGATTGCCATCTGCACCTTTTTCTCCTGCATATCCCGCAGCAGCACGTTGATATTTTGCGTATCCGGCACAAAATAAGGCTCTCTTGCCACCTCGGAAAGAGGGGTACTCTTTAATAGCTCCGGCTCATTCCGGTATTCCATATAATACACCGTCAAATCTCTCAAATACAGAATTCCGGTAATATCATCAATCGTTTCACGGTAAATCGGAAGTCTGGAATAGTTCTCATGCAGACAGAACTCCAGTGCTTCCTCCACGCTCATTTCCTCCCGAACGCCGACAACATTCGTCCGTCTTGTCATAATGTCCTTTGCCGCCTTTTCGTCAAAGTCCATTACGTTGGTAATCATTTCCGCTTCTTCCGCCTCTAACAGACCCTGTTCCTGTCCTTCCGTAACAATAGAAATAATCTCTTCTTCCGTCATATTTTCTTCCGTGTCCCCGGAGCGTACTCCAAACAAAGAAGCCAGTCCTCCCGCAGCACGCTCGGCAAGATACGCCATCGGCGCGAACAATACCATAAAAACGCCCACAAATCCGCAAAGAAATACGGAAGTATTCTCCGCGTACTTATAGGCAAGCTTTTTCGGCAGCTTAACCGCCAGAAGCTCTGTCAGCCACAAAAAAACTACCGTAAAAAGTATAAGACAAACCACGAGCCGCGCTTCCGGAAACTTATAAGGCAGAAAAGTTTCTGTCAGTTCCGGTACGAATTTTTCACGAAGCAATGCCGCATATGTAATACCGCATAAAAACACCGTTATGACACGGAGAAAATCCAATACCGTAGTACAGCGTTTTCTGCGGTCCAAAATTCCGGCAAGCCGTTTCAGGCGCTCCTCTCCTTCGGCGGCACGTTTTCGTACCAAACTTCCCGTAATCGCGTCAAACGCGGTCTCCGCCGCGGACGCAAGCGCATGAATCACAAGCAGTCCCAAAATAATCATAACGCCAACTATGGGATAATCTTGCATGAATGTAATGTCCCCTTTCTCTCTTTCGTTATGTATCCAACGCAAGGCTGACACAGAGAGCCTTGTTGATACGTTCCAGCACATCACGGTCCAAATGGCAGACCTTTTCTTTCAGTCTGACCTTGTCAATCGTGCGCACCTGCTCTAATAATATCACAGAATCTCTCATAATATCATACTTATTCGCGTTTATTTCCACATGGGTAGGCAGTTTTGCCTTGTTCATCTTAGACGTAATCGCGGCACAAATTACCGTCGGGCTGTGCCTGTTTCCGATATCATTTTGTATAATTAATACCGGCCGGATGCCGCCTTGCTCCGAGCCCACCACCGGACGAAGGTCCGCATAAAAAATATCTCCACGTCGAATTACCATCTTACCACACTCCGCTTTACTGTATAGCAACAGTATTCCCTGAAATTTCTTTCCTATACCAAAACACTGTATGCTATATTGTATGCGTTATACAAAATGCCGTGCGCCGACAGCTTCTCCCTTTTGATAATATATACGAGGAATCCGTTTGCCTACATTACACACCATCTCGTAGTGGAACGAGTGGGACAGCGCACCGATTTCCTCCGCGGTAATGCGCTCCGTGCCGTCAACTCCCAGTAATGTCACGGTATCTCCCCTCTCCGTTTCCGGCACTTCCGATACGTCAAGCATCATCTGATCCATGCAGACACGCCCGACAATCGGCACGAATTTCCCGTGAATCAATACCCTGCCGCAGTTCGAAAGCGCGCGCGGATACCCGTCTCCATAACCGACCGGTACGGTTGCAATCCGTCTCGGTTCTTTCGTCACATAGGTCGCGTTGTAGCTGATTCCGGTTCCCGCCGGGACCGTTTTTAAAAACGTAACATGGGATTTTAACTCCATTGCCGGCTGCAATTTTATTTCTTTCGGCGTCGCCTCGTCCGACGGATACATTCCGTACAGGCTGATGCCGAGACGCACCATGTCAAGCTGGTATTCGGGCAGCTCCAAAATCGCCGCACTGTTTTCCGCGTGGCGCAAAAGCCCTGTCAGTCCCTGCCGTTTAAGCACGGCAAGAAACGCCAAAAACTTTTCATATTGCAGCCCGGTTGCACTCTTATCCGCTTCATCGGCACAGGCAAAATGAGTATAAACCCCTGTCGGCAGAATATTCGGAAGTTTCGCGGCTTCTGCCGCAAGTACCGCAAATGCCTCCTCTGCCGGAAAGCCGATACGCCCCATTCCGGTATCTACTTTAATATGTACCTGCGCAGTCTTTTGTAATCGCTGTGCCGCCGCACTGATTTCTTCCGCGGACTCCGTATCGCAGAGCGTCAGCGTGATTCCATTCAAAATCGCTTCCTCAAGCTGGGACGGCGCCGTATAACCAAGTGTTAAAACCGGCTTTTCAATGCCGCCTTCTCTTAACTCCATCGCTTCCTCGATATTGGATACCATAAACCAGTCCGCTTCCTCATACACGGCCTTTGCCACCGGAAGCGCACCATGTCCGTAAGCGTCAGCCTTTACTACCGCGGCAGTCTGTACACCCGGATTCAGCCTTTTTTTAATCTCGCATATATTATGACAAACCGCGTCTAAGTTAATATCCGCCCTGACTCTGTAATAATCCCTGACTTTTTGCAATCCGTAATCCGTCATTCCGTCTGACTCCATTTTACTACCTCATTTTCCTTTACAGATACTTTATGCACTATTTTTTCTCTTCCGTAACAATCTCTCCGACGGCACGCAGAATATCCCGCACCATCATTGACGTACAGCCCGTCTCTGCCGCCGCTTTATCTCCTGCCGCACCGTGCAGGAAAACCCCGAGCGCCGCTGCCGAAAAAGGCTCCTTTCCCGCCGCCATAAGCGCCGCAATCACACCGCACAGCGCGTCGCCGCTGCCGCCCGTTGCCATCCCGTTGTTTCCGGTCGTATTTATAAAAAGCTCTTTCTCCGAAGACACCGCCGTTACCGCGTCTTTTAATACAAACACAAGCCTGCTCTTTTCGGAAAGCCACTCCGCGTTCTGCAGCAGTCCGTCCGCAATCTCTTTCACCGGTTTTGCCGTCAGCCGTGCCAGTTCTCCCAGATGCGGCGTCAGCACCGCGCCCGCGGGCATAAAGTTTTCTAAAAACGCCTTTCTCTCCTCCGGCGTATCGCAATGTTCTTCGTTCATCTTACCGGCAATTAAATTCAGCGCGTCCGCGTCCCAGAGCGAAGGCGGTGCCGCGTCCCCCTTCTCTGCCAGTACATCCCGGACGGCTGTTACCAAACGCTCTGCGGCTTCGTCCTGCCCCAGTCCGGGACCGATTACCAGCGCATCCGCAAACTGCACCGATTCTTTTGCAAGTGCAAAAAAGTCGTCCTCTTCCCGATAAACCGTAAGCATCGCTTCCGGGAGCTTTGTCTGCAAAATCTCTCTGTTGCACTCCGGCGTTACAATCTTTACAAGTCCCGCACCCGTGCGGTACGCGGCATACGCCGCAAAGTAAGCGGCTCCCGCCATATTTTTACTTCCGGCCGCAACCACTACTTTTCCGAACGTCCCTTTATTGGAGTAAGCCGGGCGGGGAGGCAAAAGACGTCCGATTCCTTCGGGCGTAAAATAAAAACCACGCCGTTTTTCCCACAAAAGCGGCTTCGGAAAACCAATGTCCGCAACTTTTAATTTCCCCGTGTATTCCTTCCCCGGATATAAAAGATGTCCGCATTTTGCCGCGCCGAAGGTTACCGTTTCCGCCGCACGCAGCGCCACGCCGCAAACCGCTCCGGTATCCGCCGAAAGGCCGGAGGCGATATCAACCGCTATTACAATATGCTCCTGCGCATTTATTTGTTCCAATATTTTGGCATACTCACCCTCCACGGGTCTTGACAATCCAATACCGAACAGGGCATCCACAAGAATATCAAACTCTTTTGTTTCCTGCATTCCGCAAACCGGAACGCCAAATGCTTCCGCCATTTTAAGCTGCTGCAAAAACTCCGGCGTACCCTGTAAAGCCGATTCTTTGTACAGGTCCGTATCTTTTAACAGAATCGCAACCGACACACCGGCCTCTTTTAACATCCGAGCCGCGGCAGCGCCGTCGCCGCCGTTATTTCCGGTTCCGCACAGTACGCCGACACGGCTTTCTTTGGTTACATAGCCCATAACGCACTCAAATACCGCGCGTGCCGCGCGCTCCATCAGTATCATGGACGGCGCTCCGTTTTCGATAGTTTCCCGGTCCGTTTCTTTCATTCCTTTGCCGGAAAGAACCGGAAGCATTACGGGAACTTCCTCTGATGCGTTATTGTCACTCCCCGTCTTTCCATCTGTCTTCCGCCCCTTTTCACCGCTTTCACATACCGCATACGCCAACGCATAATCCGCGGTATCCGTAATCGATATCTGTATCTTACAGACACCCTGCGCCTCCGCCTTTTCCTTTGCCCTTCCGTACAGAATCACATAAGGAAGACCGGAAGGCTGCCTCAGTACCTCGATTTCCGCCGGGGCAATTCCCGCAAAGCCACAGCCGAGCGCCTTTGCCACCGCCTCTTTCGCCGCGAAATTTCCCGCCGTGCTGGAAGGGCGCGCCGCAAGCAGTTCACGCTCCTTTTTTGTATAAACACGCTCCAAAAAGGCGGAACGCCCCGCCGCCTTTTGTACTCTGGAAACCTCAATCAAATCCGTACCGACTCCGGTTATCATAACAATCTCCTTATTCCTCCGCCGCCGCGCTTTCTCTCTCCGCTTCCGCGGCTATCTGCTGCACCATCTCATTTTCCCGCTTTTCCTGTGCCGCGCGGATATTGTAAGACAGACGCATCAGACTCTCGGTTAAATGGACATTCTCTACCACAACGTCCTTGGGCAGCCTCAGCTCCGTCGGCGTAAAGTTCCAGATTGCTTTTATTCCCCATGAAACTACGTCGTTTGCCATTTTCGCCGCCTGTTCTTTCGTAACAGTAAGCGCCGCAATATCGGGTTTTTCCGTCAATACATAGTTCTTTAACTCACTTACGGAACGAATCTTCACTCCGCCGACTTCCTTCCCGATTAATTCCGGCTTAATATCAAAAATCGCTTTTATCGCAAAACCGCGCCGCGCAAAATCACTGTAATTTGCAATCGCCTGACCTAAATTACCGGCGCCGATAATCACTACTTTATGCTCCTGATCCAATCCGAGTATCTTGCCGATTTCCGTATACAGATACTCCACGTTATATCCGTACCCCTGCTGCCCAAAGCCTCCGAAATTATTTAAATCCTGACGAATCTGGGATGCCGTCACGTTCATTCTCTCACTTAACTCTTTGGACGAAATGCGAACGACTTCCTTTTGCCTTAACTCTCCCAAATATCTGTAATAGCGCGGCAGCCGCCTGATTACCGCCGTCGAAATCACTTTTTGCATTTCTTTTCCTCCTCCTTGACAAAACACATACACCGATAAAAATATTATATTGCAATGATATATTTTTGTCAATCGGCGCCCCAAACCCTATACCTTATTCCCCCTGATTACTCCACTCTCCACACTTCCACCCGTTCCGCCAGACTCTCCACTTCCTCTTTTACCGCGAGTCCCGCCGAAAACGCGGTTGCGCTGCCTGCCGCGATTCCGTTCCGGAACGCTTTCTCCGCGTCATTTTTCCCCTCATAAGCTGCCAAAAAGCCCGCCACCATGGAGTCGCCCGCACCGACGGAATTGACTACGGTTCCTTTCGGGGCCTCTCCGAACCAAACGCTTCCGTCCGCCGCGGCAAGGACGGCCCCCTCGCCTGCCATAGAAACAAGTACGTTTACCGCTCCTTCTTCCCGCAATTTTTTTGCATACGGCAGCACTTCCTCTTTCGTCTTAAGCGTCACTTCGTATAACTCACCCAGTTCGTGGTGATTCGGTTTTACAAGAAAGGGGCAGAACCGGATTACGCCGCGCAGGAGTTCTCCGGTCGCGTCTACCGCAATCCGCGGCGATTTTTCTTTCATCTGTTTCATAATCCTCGCATACAAATCTTTCGGCACGGACGCGGGAACGGTTCCGGCAAGCACCAGTATATCCTTTGATGTCAGCACATTCAGTTTTTCCAAAAGTGCCTGTAAACTTTTTTCGTCATATTCCGGTCCCGCGGCGTTAATCTCACCCTCAATGCCGCCCCAGAGCTTCACGTTGATGCGCGTCATTCCGGCCGGCAGCGTAACGAAATTTGTCCGTACTCCGGCTTCGTGCACCATGCGTACCAGTTCCGCCCCCGTAAACCCCGCCGCCAGTCCGAACGCCGTCGATTCCACGCCTAAATTATGCAGCATCCGCGAAACCATAAGGCCCTTTCCGCCCGCAACCAATTCTTCCTTTGACGAACGGTTGACCCGCCCCTCTCTGAATTCTTCCACGGTTATATTATAATCCAACGCGGGATTTAACGTCATGGTATAAATCATAAACTACCTCCGGCTTGCAATTTTTTATAGTTATTCCCCGTTTCCCTCTTTTTCACTCGTGTGGCAGGAACTGCGAAAAAAAGGGGCACGCACAATCTCGTGCGGCTGCCCCTTTTGCTTTTACATTCTTTTTTCCGCCAGTTCTATTCTTATCAGGGAACGGCGCAACGCCAATTCTGCTCTCGCGATATTGATGGCAGAATCGCCGCTCTTTAAACGGCGCTCCGCACGAATCTGCGCTTCTTTGGCGCGGTTTAAATTGATTTCCTCCGGCCACTCGCACGACTCCGCAAGAATGGTAACGTGATCCTGCATAACTTCCACGAAACCGGAATGCAGCGCGGCTTCTTTGGAGCCGCCCGCAGCTCCTTTTATCGTCAATACGCCCGGCACTAAAATCGCGGTCAGCGGAATGTGGCCCTTTAAGACACCCATCTCACCTTCCGTTGTTCTAAGTTCCACCATTTCCACATCATCATCGTAGAATATTCTGTCCGGAGAAATTATTTTTAAACGAAACAGTCTTCCTGTATCAGCCATGGTTTCTCCTTTCCGGCGTTCGTTCAAGCCTTTGTAATACTACTTTTTATTGACTCTCTCCAAAACGTCGTCAATGTTACCCGCATTTAAGAAGAAGCCCTCCGGAATATCGTCATGCTTACCCTCCAGGATTTCCTTAAAGCCCTGAATGGTTTCGGAAATCGGAACATAACGGCCCGAAAGTCCGGTAAACTGCTCCGCAACATGGAACGGCTGGGAAAGGAAACGCTGTACCTTTCTTGCTCTTGCAACCAAAAGCTTGTCGTCCTCGGAAAGTTCGTCCATACCGAGAATCGCGATAATATCCTGCAGTTCCTTATATCTTTGCAGAATTTCCTGCACGCCGCGGGCTACCTGATAATGCTCCTCTCCCACGATACGCGGGTCAAGGATACGGGAAGTAGACTCCAACGGGTCTACCGCCGGATAAATACCAAGTTCCACGATAGAACGGGACAATACCGTGGTCGCGTCAAGGTGTGCGAACGTGGTAGCCGGAGCCGGGTCGGTCAAGTCGTCCGCCGGCACGTAAACCGCCTGTACGGAAGTAATGGAACCGCTCTTTGTGGAAGTAATACGCTCCTGCAAAGCACCCATCTCCGTCTGTAAGGTCGGCTGGTAACCTACCGCGGACGGCATACGTCCAAGCAGCGCGGATACCTCGGAACCTGCCTGCGTAAAACGGAAAATGTTATCAATAAAGAGCAAAACGTCCTTTCCGGACTTGTCACGGAAATACTCTGCCATCGTAAGACCGGTAAGACCTACTCTCATTCTCGCTCCCGGCGGCTCATTCATCTGTCCGAATACCATGGTGGTTTTCTCGATAACGCCGGACTCAATCATTTCGTAATACAGGTCGTTTCCCTCACGGGTACGCTCACCTACTCCGGTGAATACGGAATAACCGCCGTGCTCCGTCGCGATATTCGTAATCAGCTCCTGAATCAATACCGTCTTTCCTACTCCCGCACCGCCGAACAGACCAATCTTACCGCCCTTTTGATACGGACAGAGAAGGTCTACGACCTTAATACCGGTTTCCAGCATTTCGGTCTGTGTGGACTGCTCCTCAAACTTCGGCGGATTCCTGTGAATCGGATAATACTCTACTCCTTCCGGAGCCGGCTTTTCATCAATCGGACTACCGAGTACATTGAACATTCTTCCAAGTGTTTTTTCTCCTACCGGAACCGAAATCGGCGCGCCGGTTGCCAGCGCTTCCATGCCGCGCACCAAACCGTCCGTCGGTCCCATTGCAATACAACGCACCGTATCATCACCAAGGTGCTGTGCAACCTCTACCACCAAAGCTTCGCCGTCCTGCTTGGTGATTTGAATTGCCTCGTATATTTCCGGAAGGTTCCCCTCCGTAAACTTAACATCCAAAACTGCACCGATAATCTGAGTGATTTTTCCAAGTTTCTTTTCTGCCAACTTTTCCTTCACTCCTTTTCTGAAAAATTTTAATTCTTAACTAATAGCATTCGCGCCTGCGATAATCTCTGTTAATTCCTGCGTAATGGAGCTCTGACGGGCTCTGTTGTATTTGAGTCCCAAATCGGAAATCATCTCATCCGCATTATTCGTTGCCGAATCCATGGCCTGCATTCTCGCGCCGTTTTCACTGGCAAGTGCCTGCACCAGACCGCCGTAAATCAGACTGTTGATATACTTCGGAATAATAAGCTCCAGAGCTTCTTCTTCCTCCGGCTCATAATTCATAAGCGTCAACGCGTCCGTTTCCTGTACCTCATCTTCTTCCGTCTCGTCAAAGGCAACCGGAAGCAGACGAAGAAACGTCGGTATGTGGCTCACCGTATTTTTGAACACGGTATAGGCAAGGTAAATCTCACTGATTTTCCCTTCTGCAAAATCGGCAAGTACCTGCTTGCCGATTGCGGAAGCGTCGGAAAACAACGGCTCGTTCATAACCTCGGAATAATCCTTCTCAATATGATATCCGCGTCTTGCCAAAGCGTCGCGCCCTTTTCGTCCGACCGCGTAAATCACCGCATCCTCTTTATTTCCGGCTTTTTCGGCTACCATCTTTATTACGTTGGAGTTGTATCCACCGGCAAGTCCCCGGTTTGATGTAATCACGATGATTCCTTTCTTGCCTTTTGCGGCTTCAAGATACGGATGACGGATATTGCCCGACCTCTTTAACATTGACTTTACTGTCGCATACATCGCATTGAAATACGGCTGCGACTCCTCCGCACGCGCTTTTGCTTTCTGCAGTTTTACGGTGGCAACAAGCTTCATCGCCTTCGTAATCTGCCCTGTGCTTTGTATACTTTCCCTGCGTCGCTTTATATCGCGCATGGATGCCATATCGTATCACCTACACTTTCTTCGCGCTGCTCTTATTTCTTAAAGCCCTTCTTAAATTCTCCGATTACGTTCACTAAGAGCTTTTCGATTTCTTCCGTCAGCTGCTTTTCGGCACGAAGGCTTTCCGGCAGTTCCGGATACTTGGTATCAATAAATTCAAAGAGCTCTTTTTCAAAATCCATAATATCTTCTACCGCGACGTCAAGCAGATACTTCTTCGTTGCCGCATAGATAATAATAACCTGATACTCTACCGGCATCGGCTTATACTGCGGCTGCTTTAAAATCTCGCGGATACGTTCGCCCTGTGCCAGCTTTTCCTTGGTGTCGGCATCCAAATCGGAGCCGAACTGTGCAAAGGAAGCAAGCTCGCGGTACTGTGCAAGGTCGATACGAATCGGTCCCGCGATTTTCTTCATCGCCTTAATCTGCGCCGAACCTCCTACACGGGACACGGAAAGTCCCGGGTTTACCGCCGGGCGGAAACCGGAGTTAAACATTTCGGTTTCCAGATAAATCTGACCGTCCGTAATGGAAATTACGTTGGTCGGAATATATGCGGAAACGTCGCCTGCCTGCGTTTCGATAATCGGCAGCGCGGTCAAAGAACCGCCGCCCAGCTTATCGGAAAGTCTCGCCGCACGTTCCAGCAATCTGGAATGCAGATAGAAAACGTCGCCCGGATAAGCTTCACGTCCCGGCGGACGCTTTAACAAAAGAGACAGGGTACGGTATGCCGCCGCATGCTTACTTAAATCGTCATATACGATTAAAACATCCTTTCCCGCCTCCATCCATTCTTCTCCGATTGCGCATCCCGAATAAGGCGCGATGTACTGAAGCGGCGCCAGTTCGCTCGCGGATGCCGCAACGATGGTAGTATAGTCCATTGCGCCGTGTTCTTCCAGAGTCGCTACGATAGAAGCAACCGTTGAAGCCTTCTGACCGATGGCTACATAAATACACTTTACGTTCTGACCCTTCTGGTTAATAATGGTGTCAATGGCAATCGCCGTCTTACCGGTCTGTCTGTCGCCGATAATAAGCTCACGCTGGCCGCGTCCGATCGGCACCATGGAGTCAATCGCCTTAATACCGGTCTGAAGCGGAGTGTCTACCGATTTTCTGGAAATAACACCCGATGCCACACGCTCAATCCGGCGGTATTTTTTCGTTTCAACCGGCCCCTTACCGTCAATCGGCTGTCCGAGTGCATTTACGACACGCCCCGAAAGCGCGTCGCCTACCGGCACTTCTACAACGCGGCCCGTTGTTTTTACGGTATCCCCTTCGCTGATATTTCCCATATCGCCCAAAAGTACCGCACCTACATTATCTTCCTCAAGGTTTAACACCATGCCGTAAACCTCTCCCGGAAACTCTAAAAGTTCGCCCTGCATCGCCTTTTGTAATCCATGAATACGCGCGATACCGTCCGCGACCTGAATTACCGTACCGACATCAGACACTTCAAGCTTTGTACTGTAATTCTTGATTTGTTCTTTAATGACGGAACTGATTTCCTCCGGTCTTAAATTCAAGGTAAAAGCACCTTCTTTCTAAAATGTTCTTATAAACTTTTGTACCTGCCCCGCAGACTGCATTGTTTATGACATCATGCTTCCCGCCATCCGGTCAAGTTTTGACTTGACGGTCGCGTCCACTACCCTGTCTCCGATACGTATTTTCATGCCGCCAATCAGAGAAGCATCTACAAAATACTGCATTTCAAAGCTTTTGTAGTCCGTCTGGGAAAGCAGTTTTTCTTCGATTCGGCGTTTTTGTACATCGGTAAGTTCCGTTGCCGAAACAACGCTTGCCGCGCCTATTTTACGGTATTCCCTTACCTTATCGAGAAAATTCCGGAAGACAGCAGGAATTTCACCGCATCTGCCCTTCTCCACGATAACGGTAAGAAGCCCCGTCAGCGCGTCATCAAACCGCCCGCCGAACACCTTCTCCACAACGGAGAGTTTTTCTTCCCTGGTGATTTTCGGATGTGTCAAAAGCTCTAAAAAGTCCGGATTCTCGGAGAAAGCAAGCTCCGCTGTCTTTATCTGCTCTGCCCATTCGTCTGTGCTGTTTTTCTCGACTGCCAGAGCAAACAACGCCTCTGCGTATACGTCAGCCGCTAACTTCGCCATGTATCATCACCCATTTCGTTCAGCGCCTCATCAATTAACTGCGCCTGTTTTTCTTCATTAAGCGAGGAAGCAACAAACTTTCCTGCCATCACGGTGGCAACCGCTACCATCTCCCGCTTTACTTCGTCTTTCATCTTATTCTTTTCTAACTCAATTTCACGGCTCGCACGCTCCATAATCCGCGCCGCTTCCGTTTTTGCCTCGTTCACAATTTCGTCCTCACGCTTTAACGCCTTTTTGCGCCCCTCGCTCAAAATTGCTTCCACTTCTTTGTCAGCCGCTTTTAATTTTGCGTCATACTCTGCCTTAAACTGCGCAGCATCGTCTCTTTCCTGCGCCGCTTCCTCCATTTCCTTCGCAATCTTTTCCCGCCGCTTATTCAGCATATCCCGCGCGGGGTTGAACAAAAGATAGGAAAGCAGTACAAACATAAATCCTACCGCCAGTAACAAAATCAAAGCATCCAACAACAGCTGCGGCGTGAGTCCGAAAATGTAACCTTCCATCTTAGGTTCCGCCTCTGCTTCCAAAAAAGCAAGGTTGGAACATACGGTTAATAATCCGTCCACGTTCCGGCCTCCTTTATGATTTTTTCGTCATTCCTTTATGATTAAAGCTTACCGAGCAGCGGATTTGCAAACAGAAGAATGATTGCTACCGCGAAACCATAAAGACCGGTCGTTTCGGCAACCGCCTGTCCAAGAAGCATGGTAGACATGATGTTGCCTCTTGCACCCGGATTTCTGCCGACCGCAGCCGCGCCGTGTCCTGCCGCGATACCCTGACCGATACCAGGTCCGACACCGGCAATCATCGCAAGGCCTGCACCGATTGCGGAGCATGCCAAAATTAAACCTTCATTCGTAATCTGACTCATCATAAATAAAATCCTCCAATCAAAATAATTTTGCTCTGTAATGCTTCTTATCCCTGCGCTTCGTCTTCAGGGAAATTCTGTGCAATAAATACCATAGTCAACATACAGAATACATATGCCTGTATCGCCCCCGAAAACACGTCAAAATAGACATGCAGTACGCCGAATACCGGCCAGATGAACGCCTGTAACAGCTTTGGCAGCAGGCCGTAAAGCAGTCCCATCATTACCGTACCGGATAAAATATTACCGAACAGACGAAGCGACATTGAAAGCGGCGTCGCGATTTCGCCGATAATATTAATTGGCGTAAGTAAAACCGGCTTGAACAGCTTTGTTACATGACCCGCTTTTTCATACTTGAATCCGTTGTAGTGAATCATCACAAACGTAATCAACGCAAGGGGCAGCGTCACGCCGTAATCGGCAGTCGGCGGCCGCAGACCGAACAGACCGCTGATATTGCAGACAATGACGACGGTAAACAGCGTACCGATATAGTTCGAAAAGCGGTATCCGCGTTTTCCCATGTTTGACTTTGTCAGGTTGTCGACCAATTCCACAAGCAGTTCGATGAAATTCAGAAACGGTCCGGGGACAGCCTCAGGGTCCGCCTTCTTTATCGCACGGTTGGCAATCAGCGCAAACACCGTCAGTGCAATAACAACAATCAAAAGACTGACATGCGTCGTCGTAATCCAAAGCGTCTGTCCGCCCACTTCGAAGTGAAAATAACCGGTAATACCGATATCCACGTCTCCGGTAAGGAAAACACTCCGGGATACAATTCCAGTTCCCACTTTATCACACTCCTTTCCTTTATTCTACGCCATTTCGGCGCGACTTACCTTTTTCCCGCCGAAGCGGGTTGTATTTATGAACTACCGGCCAAAGAAAGGCGGACAGTTTCAGGGTAAGCATCCCCAACACTGCCCCGAATAAACCATACAATTTCAGAAACCATATGGCCGCCCCGATAACCGCCAGCATAATTACCATACGAAAAAGCGACGAACGCTTCATATAGGCCGATGCCTGTTTCTCCGGATACTCCGTGGCAATCAGTACCGACCGGTACATATGAAACGCCAAAACGAGCGCCGTTCCCGTCCCCAGACATATCCCGACGGAAAATCGGGAATTCCATCCGAGTAAAAGATTCCCTATCACAAGCACCGGCACCGCTCCCAGTACAATACCGACGCAAAGGTCGCACAAAGTCTGTTTTACCTGCGCTTCCTGCTCCTCTCTGGTAAGCACGGGCGTTTCCTCAATATACTCTCCGTTTTCGCCGTACTCCTCATCAAAATCATATTGCCAGCCCGTAGTATGATCCGGTTTCTCTCTTTCCATCGCAAAAGACTCCTTACTGTTCCTTTGTCTTCGTATCGGCCGGCTCTCCTGCCTTACGTTTTACTGCCTGCTTCCTGCCTTCTTCCTTCAGGCTTTCTATATAGGCAAGCTCCGCGTCCTCCCGCTCCTTATCCTTAGCGTAAAACGGTTTTAAGAGGTAATATACGTTCCGGAACGCCGCTGCTATCCCAAGAACCAGAAATATCGGCATAAAAAAGGAAGTACCGGCTTTTTTATCAATAAAGTTTCCGAGAAAGACACCGAGAAATATCGGAACCATCATGCTGATGCCAAGCTGTGTAATAAGCACTAGCGCTTTGATTACCTTATTGTTCTGCTTCATATGGGTCTCTCCCGTCTGTATTCCTCTATGACTGTCCGCTTTCCGATTCTAATTCCAAAATACCACTACTATTCTACCACAAATTTCATTTTGTGTATAGTTTTTTATAATTTTTTATACAGCTTTTTAGATTTTTAGACTTGAGTTTCCGCATTTTGTATACTTTATTATATTCCGTAGATTGCATGCTATCTTATTTTTGTATGCGCAACGCTGCACCGGACTTCCTCTAAGAGCCGTTAAG
>JAFLSZ010000066.1 GCA_022510665.1 Lachnospiraceae bacterium | reverse complement strand
CTTAACGGTTCTTAGAGGAAGTCCGGCGTAGCGTTGCGTATGCAAAAATAAGACAACATGCAATCTACGGAATATAAAAAAGTATGTAAAATGCGGAAACACGGAGTCCGGCGAATCCGGTTGACAAAATCCCTGTCTTTAAGCTATAATAAATGAGCCAGTGCAATAATATTACATAAAAGGAGCAATGAATTATGAACAGAATTAATACACTCAATACGAGAGATTTAACGGTGAGCCTTACCGACGGCGGATGCGGCGAGTGCCAGACTTCCTGCCAGTCCGCGTGCAAGACTTCCTGCGGCGTTGCAAATCAGCCGTGCGAGAATACCCATATCAAGACTTTGAATACCCGCAGTCTTACGGAGAGTCTTGCTGACGGCGGATGCGGCGAGTGTCAGACTTCCTGTCAGTCTGCATGCAAGACTTCCTGCGGTGTTGCGAATCAGCCGTGTGAGTGTTAAATTATGATACATCAGTATAAGATGAACGGCTGCAATATTGTAATCGACGTGTTCAGCGGTTCGATTCATGTTGTGGACGAAGTGGCATATGATGTGATTGCCATGTATGAGAAGATGTCTGTGGACGCGATTGTGGCGGAACTGTCGGAAAAGTACCGTGCACGCTCCTTGACGGAGCGGGAAATTCGTGAATGCATTGCCGAGGTCGAGACTTTAAAGGCATCGGGGCAGCTGTATTCGGAAGATATTTACGCGGATAAGGCAGATGTGCTGAAAAAAAAGAACAATGTTGTCAAAGCATTGTGTCTCCATGTGGCACATACATGTAATCTGAACTGTTCATATTGCTTTGCAAGTCAGGGAAAGTATCAGGGCGAGCGCGCTTTGATGTCCTTTGAAGTAGGAAAGCAGGCGTTGGATTTTCTGATTGCCAACTCCGGCAGCCGCACGAATCTGGAAGTGGACTTTTTCGGCGGGGAGCCGTTAATGAACTGGGATGTGGTAAAACAGCTTGTTGCTTATGCAAGAACTCAGGAGGAGCCGCATCATAAAAAGTTCCGTTTTACGCTGACTACGAACGGAGTGCTGGTGGACGACGATGTGATTGAGTTCGCAAACCGTGAGATGCACAACGTAGTATTAAGCCTTGACGGAAGAAAAGAAGTGCATGACCGTCTGCGTACGAATTATGAAGGAAAAGGAAGCTACGACACGATTGTGCCTAAGTTCAAAAAGTTTGTAGAGAGCAGGGGCGGTAAGGGTTACTACATCCGCGGCACGTTTACTCATAATAATATAGACTTTACGAATGATTTGTTCCATATGGCGGATTTGGGTTTTGACCAGCTTAGTATGGAGCCTGTGGTATGCGCGCCGGACGACCCGTATGCTCTGACCGAAGATGATTTGCCGAAGCTCTTTGAACAGTATGAACTTTTGGCAAAGGAAATGATAAAGCGTGAAAAAGAAGGACGGGGCTTTACCTTCTATCATTATATGATTGATTTGTCTCATGGACCGTGCATTTATAAACGTATTTCCGGCTGCGGGTCGGGAACGGAGTATTTGGCGGTTACCCCTTGGGGAGACTTGTATCCGTGCCATCAGTTTGTCGGCGACGAGTCTTACCTTATGGGAAATGTGTGGGACGGCGTAACCAACACCGCCATGCGCGAAAAGTTTCGGGGCTGCAATGCCTATTCCAGAAAAGAATGCGGCGATTGCTGGGCGAAGCTTTACTGCTCCGGCGGTTGCGCGGCAAACGCATACCATGCCTCCGGCGATATTTCCGGTGTTTACGAATACGGCTGTAAGCTGTTTCGGAAGCGTATGGAGTGCGCGATTATGATAAAGGCGGCGGAGGCTTATTAGATTGCGCCGCAGACAATGTGTTTTTTCTTAATTGTTTTTTCTGTGGAACCGTTTTTCCTGTCCGGAAGAGCGGTTCTTCTGTTTTTTTGAAACGCCGGACTCTTTTGCGTTGTCGGTTCCCTGTTCGCCTTCTGCGTGAAGGGAGTCGGTAACAGTCCCTTCTTCCGTGGCTTTGTCATTCTTTTTCAGATGTCTCGTAAAAACGGCCTGTTTTCCCGAAGCTGTTTTTGTCTCGGGAATCCGGTAGTGCATTTCACCGCTTTCTTCGTTAATGGAAGTCAGGTCAAGAAAGCTGATAGTTTCCGTGGGCAGTCCTTTTTTCTTCAATAGGTAATGAATAAGGCATCCAAGCAGATAGTTGATAACCGCGAAAACAGGAACACCGAGAAACATTCCCATAAAACCGAAGAAGCCTCCGCCGATTAAAATGGCAACCACAACCATAAGAGCGGAAAGACCGGTGGAGTCACCGAGGATTTTCGGCCCCAGAATATTGCCGTCAAACTGCTGTAAACACAGAATAAAAACCGCGAAAAGGATAGCCTGCTTCGGGTTTGACGGATTGGAAAGCAGAACCAAAACCGCCGAAGGAATCGCTCCGATAAACGGTCCGAAAAACGGAATGATATTTGTAACGCCTATAATAACGCTGATTAACAGGACATAAGGCATATGGAACAGACTGAGGGCGATGAAACAAATCATGCCGATAATCAGGGAGTCCAGCAGCTTACCGGAAATAAAACCGCTGAAAATTTTGTTGCTCTCTGCCGCAAGGCTTAAAATCGTATTGGCAATCTTTGGTTTAAAGACGGCGTAAGTCAGCTTTTTTGCCATGCCGGTGTATTTGCGTTTGCTGTATAAGATATAAACGGAAACAATAAGACCGACCACGATATCAATAATCGTATTAAAAACGCCGATAATACCGAACGTAAGACCGGAGAGGATACCGGACAGGCTTCCCAGCAAAGCGGTGCTCACCCAGTCTTCAATGGAAGTAGTCATTTTATCCAGCAGCTGCTCCAGATTATTGGACAAAGCGGGATTATTCTTTAAAATATCAAGATTGGAAAACCAGTTCGAAACCGTATCGGTATAACTCTCGAAGTTGGAAACGAAGTTGGAAACATTTCGGTATAGTTCCGGTAAAATCAAGGAAATAATGGAATACACAAGCACAAACAACAGTGCCAGAGAAGTAAAAATAGCAATGCCAAGCGAGAGGTTGCCCGCTTTACGGTGGGAAAGTTTCATGCGCAGAAAGAGCCGTTTTAAGAGGCGTTCAATAAAGTTTACGATAGGATTCAGCAGGTAGGAGATAATCGCACCGATAATGACCGGAAGCAGAATGCCGCTTAGTTTGTGTAAAAAATCCGCCAAATCCTTATAGCGGAACATCAGAAAAAAGATAACCAGACATACGGTAACGGTACATACTACGGTTAATCCCCATTTTATATAGTTCGAGTATTTTTCTTTCATGCAAAACCTCCGGACCGGTACAAACTTATTTAAATTAAGTATAGCATGAAACGGGATTTTCTGCAATAACATGGGGACTTGAGTTTTCGCATTTTTTATACTTTTGTGTGTCCTCGCGTCTAACCGGCTCTAAGAGGTGATTCCGGCTTCGCTGAAAACGCGCTCAATTTGATTTGCTGTAACACTATATATAGTAGGAAATAAAAAGAAAAAAGAAAAAAATCCCAATATCTATGAAAATGTATGGACTTATGGAAAGGAATCTGCTATACTGAATATGGCTGTATTTTTGCCTAAAATTACAAGAAAAGAATGACAGAAAGGACTTGGGGTTATGTACGTAGTAAAGAGAGACGGACGTACCGTGGATTATGACAGAAATAAGATATTACTCGCAATTCATAAGGCTAACCGTGTTGTGGGGAAGGAAGAGGCGATTGACGAGGAGAGAATAGAGCAGATTGTAGCGGGAATCGAGGCCCTTGGCAGACACCGGATGCAGGTTGAGGAAATACAGGATATTATTGAGCAGAAACTGATGGAAGAAGGAAAGTTCGTTCTGGCAAAGACATATATCATTTATCGTTATACAAGAGAACTTGTGCGTAAGGCGAATACGACCGATGATTCCATTATGAGCCTGATACGCCAGAGCAATAAAGACGTGATGGAGGAAAATTCCAACAAAAACGCCTATATTGCGTCTACACAGCGTGATTTAATTGCGGGGGAAGTGTCCAAAGATCTGACAAAGCGTGTTCTTTTGCCGGAGCAGATTTCCAAGGCGCACGACGAAGGGGTGCTGCATTTTCATGATGCGGATTACTTTATCCAGCCGATTTTTAACTGCTGCCTGATTAACATCGGCGATATGCTGGATAACGGTACGGTAATGAACGGAAAGCTGATTGAAAGCCCGAAAAGCTTTCAGGTGGCGTGTACGGTTGTGACGCAGATTATCGCGGCGGTGGCAAGCAGCCAGTACGGCGGACAGTCGGTGGATATAAGGCATCTGGGAAAATACCTTCGTTTCAGCCGGGAGAAATATGAAAAGCGTTATAAAGAAAAGTTCGGTGACACGATGTCTGAGGAGCAGATTTCCTATCTGGTGGACGAACGCTTAAAGGACGAGCTTCGTTCCGGTGTACAGACAATCCAGTATCAGATTAATACGTTAATGACAACAAACGGACAGTCCCCGTTTGTCACCCTGTTTTTGAATCTGGATAAGAATGACCCGTATATAGAGGAAAACGCGATTATTATTGAAGAGATTTTACGGCAGCGGCTGGAAGGGATTAAGAATGAGAAAGGAGTCTATGTTACTCCGGCGTTTCCGAAGCTGATTTATGTATTGGATGAGCATAACTGTCTGCGGGGCGGAGAGTATGATTATATTACGAAACTCGCGGTACGGTGTTCCGCGAAACGGATGTATCCGGATTATATCTCCGCAAAGAAGATGCGTGAAAATTACGAGGGAAATGTGTTCAGCTGTATGGGCTGCCGCAGTTTCCTGACGCCGTGGAAAGATGAAAACGGCGAATACAAGTTTGAAGGCCGCTTTAACCAGGGAGTTGTAAGTCTGAACCTTCCGCAAATCGGCATTCTGGCAAAGGGTGACGAGGAGCAGTTCTGGCAGCTTTTGGAAGAACGTCTGGCGCTTTGTTTTGAAGCCCTGATGTGCAGGCACCGCGCACTGGAAGGGACGCTGTCCGATGTTTCTCCGGTGCACTGGCAGTACGGCGCGATTGCGAGACTGAAAAAGGGCGAAAAGATTGATAAGTATCTGCATGGCGGCTACTCCACCATTTCCCTCGGTTATATCGGACTTTACGAAGTAACGAAGTTGATGACCGGAGTCAGCCACACGGAAGACGGCGGCAGGGAGTTTGCCATGAAGTTAATGAAGCGGCTTCGTAAGGCAACGGACACATGGAAGGAGACTACGGGAATCGCGTTCGGGCTTTACGGCACACCGGCGGAGTCTTTGTGCTACCGTTTTGCGGCCATTGATAAAAAGCGTTTCGGCGAAATTAAGGATATTACGGATAAAGGATATTATACAAACTCCTATCATGTAGATGTGCGTGAGAAAATCGACGCCTTTTCAAAGTTTGACTTTGAGGCAAAGTTTCAGGTGATTTCCTCCGGCGGCGCAATCTCTTATGTAGAAATTCCGAATATGCGCCATAACCTGGAAGCGCTGGAAGAAATGGTACGTTATATTTACGACCATATCCAGTACGCGGAGTTCAATACGAAGTCGGACTACTGCCATGTATGCGGATTTGACGGGGAAATCAAGATTAACGAAAATCTGGAATGGGAGTGCCCGCAGTGCGGCAACAAAGACCATTCCAAAATGAATGTCGCAAGAAGAACCTGCGGGTATCTCGGCGAAAATTTCTGGAATGTCGGAAAGACGAAAGAAATCAATTCGAGAGTATTGCACATTTAGCCGACGGACCGTATGCGTCCGGGTTTGATGTATTGTCACAGGAGCGTTATAATATGAATTATGCGGAGATAAAACAGTATGATATCGCGAACGGTCCGGGGGTGCGGGTGTCGCTCTTTGTAAGCGGCTGTACGCATCATTGTAAGAATTGCTTCAACAAGGAGGCATGGGACTTTGCCTACGGAAATCCGTTTACCGAAGAAACGGAGGAGCGGATTATTTCCTATTTGGACAAGCCCTATGTCAGGGGACTCACGCTGCTTGGGGGAGAGCCCTTTGAGCGGGACAACCAAACGGCGCTGCTTCCGTTTCTTTGCAAAGTGAAAAAGCGTCTGCCGGACAAGGATATTTGGGCGTTTTCGGGATATGATTTCGAAAAGGATATCATGGGTTATATGTACCGCGAGTGGGAGGCAACCAGAGAACTGCTCTCTATGATTGACGTACTGGTAGACGGTGAGTTTATTGAAGAACAAAAGAGCTTAGCCCTGCGCTTTAAGGGTTCGGCAAATCAGAGAACGATTCTGGTGCAGGAGTCGCTTGCCGCGGGAAAAATCGTGCTGTACGATTTAACCGTGGAATAAAGGAAGGACGAAAGGGAAAAGAAAGGGGGTGTCATATGCTTCGGAAGATATGGAATACACTGCGGTACGGAGAGAAGCGTACAAAGAGTTTTTTGATTTCGGTCATGGTGCTTATTCTGGCTGTGATAGGCTGTGTCGCGGCGGCAATCGTTACGCGTTCCCCGCTGTTTTGGGTTGCTTCTGTGGCACTTGCACTAATTACCGCCGTTGTGACAAAGGATGCCGCGCTTGTCGTAATTAAAGACAATGCGGCAATAGAAGCGGTAGGAGAAGACGTAATTAAAGCGGAAATCGCAAAACAAAAAAGATTAAAACGGCAGAAAAAAGAAGAGGAAAAGGAAAGAAAGGCGGCAGATAAAAAGGAATTGTCCGAAAAAAAACCGAAGGAGAAGAATTCACGGGAAAAAGAAGTTCCAAAAGAGCCGCGCGAGGCAGAAACGTCTGAAAAGGAACTGCCTGAAAAAGAGCCGCGGGAGAAGAAACCGCGCAAGAAAAAAACGCGTGAGGAAGAAGCCGCGGAGCAGGCAGAGGCGGATGAGGAAGATTTCGGAGAAGATGCTCTTGCGAACATGACGGAGGTAAAGTTAAAAAAGCTTTTGGTTCGTTATAAAGTAAAACAGGAACATATCCCGGTAATCATCGATTTGTGCGTTTCGGAGCATGTGAAACAAACACCCGGTTTTGCATGGATTTCGGGAGGAAGTTTAAAAATCCTGCTGATTGAGTCAAAGCCGCGTCTGATAGAGCGCCCCTGCGGCGAGTTTCAGGTGTTGGAAGTGGAGCGCGGAATTGCGGTACGTGCGTCGCATGAGTATACGGAGCTTAGAAAGACGGATTTAATGAGCCGGGTGTTTACGCCGTATCTGCCGCGGTATCATAAAAAGGCACTTGGCGGCAGAACCGTACTGCTGAAAAACCTTTACATTTTGGGCGGGGATATGAAGTTTTCTTCCGGCTCCGTGAACGGACTGAGAAAGCTGCTTCCGCTGCGTATTGAAATGAAGGACCGAAAAGTACAGGAAAGGGAGGTCAGCGCTTATTACAAGGAATTGTTCCTTACTTCTTTTTTGTGGCAGGACGGCATTTTGACGCTGGAGGACTATCAAAAAGAAGTGGAACAGGTTTTAGAAAGTATGGCTCTGGCGGATATTTCTTATAATGAGTTTGACACAAACCTGTCTGAAATGATAAATGCAGGACTTCTTCCGGCAGAATACCGAAAGTTCGCTTACGCGAAGCGGGAGCAGGGAAAGACGGAGAAGGAGGACAAGAGGGGCGGAAAGAAAAGTAAGAAAAAAGAGAAATAAGAAGTGAAGAATGAATAAGAAATAAAAAAATAAAAAATAGAAAGCGGAACATAAAGGAGGTTTATGAGTCTTATATGGTAGCGGAAGATTTTATCAGGTTTACAATGGGCAGACAGAAACATATCGCACTTATCGCACACGACGGAAAGAAGCAGGAGTTAATCGCATGGTGTGAACGGAACAAAGAGATTTTACAGCGGCATTTCCTCTGCGGAACGGGAACAACGGCGCGGCTTATTGCGGAAAAGACGGGGCTTCCGGTAAGAGGGTATAACAGCGGCCCTCTTGGCGGCGACCAGCAGATTGGTTCCCGCATTGTGGAAGGAAATATTGATTTTGTTATCTTTTTCTGGGACCCGTTAGAGGCGCAGCCACATGACCCGGACGTAAAGGCGTTGCTGCGTATTGCGCTTGTATATGATATTCCGATTGCAAACAATCTGGCAACGGCGGACTTTTTACTGCATTCCCGCTATATGGAAGAGGAATATGAGCGTAAAGTGAAGAATTACAATAAAACAATTGCGGAACGCTTGGAAATATTAGGAAAATAGGAGTGGCACAGCGAAACTGAAAAGCACTTGACAATACAAGTATAATTGTATACAATTATTCGGTAGTGTGATTGAAAAAAGGAGCGTGTCTGCATGGAAAATAGAAAAGTATACCGGAATCCACACAATAACCTGCTCTCTTTAGAGGAGCATATGTATGAATTGGTGGATGTATCCACACCGAATGTATTCCGCAATCTGTTCCCGTACGACGAAGTACCTAAGATTGCCTTTAATGACCGTATTGTACCGCATTGTTTTCCGGAGGAAATCTGGATTACCGATACAACCTTCCGTGACGGGCAGCAGTCCAGAGCACCGTATACGACAGAGCAGATTGTGACAATTTTTGATTATCTGCACCGTCTGGGCGGTCCGAACGGCATTATCCGCCAAAGCGAGTTCTTCCTTTACAGTAAGAAGGACAGGGACGCCGTATACAAATGTATGGAGCGGGGCTATCAGTTTCCGGAGGTAACTTCGTGGATTCGTGCCAGCAAGAAAGATTTTGAACTGGTAAAAGAGATAGGAATGAAAGAAACCGGTATTTTGGTAAGCTGTTCGGATTATCACATTTTTTATAAAATGAAAATGACAAGGGCGCAGGCGATGGAGCATTATCTGAATGTAGTCAGAGAGTGTCTGGAAACCGGAGTTGCGCCGCGGTGTCATCTGGAAGATATTACCCGTTCGGACATCTACGGTTTTGTAATTCCATTCTGTTTTGAACTGATGAAGCTGGGTACGGAGTATAAGATTCCGGTAAAGATTCGCGCCTGCGATACGATGGGCTATGGCGTAAACTTTCCGGGCGCGGTGATTCCGCGTTCCGTACAGGGAATTATTTACGGTTTAATGACCCATGCGGGTGTGCCGTCCGAGCTTTTGGAATGGCATGGACATAACGATTTCTACAAGGCGGTTTCCAACTCGACAACCGCGTGGCTGTACGGAGCTTCCGGCGTAAACTGTTCTCTGTTCGGTATTGGTGAACGTACCGGAAATACGCCGTTGGAAGCAATGGTATTTGAGTACGCGCAGTTAAAGGGAACGTTAGACGGTATGGATACCACGGTTATTACCGAACTTGCAGAGTATTATAAGAAAGAAATCGGCTATAAGATTCCGCACAGAACCCCGTTTGTCGGAAAGAATTTTAATGTTACCCGCGCCGGCATTCACGCGGACGGTCTTTTGAAGAATGAGGAAATCTACAATATTTTTGATACGGAAAAGTTCTTAAATCGTCCGGTACTTGTGTCGGTTTCCAATACTTCGGGTCTCGCGGGTATTGCGCACTGGCTGAATACGTTTTACCGTTTAAAGGGCGATGCGGCGTTAGACAAGTCCAATCCGCTTGTTCAGAAAATCAAAGAGATGGTGGATAAGGAGTACGAGGACGGCCGTATTACGGTTATGACCGACGCGGAGCTGGTTGACATGATTAATAAGTACAAGGCAGAATTCGGAGTGGAACTTCCGGAGGTTGCCGTAGAATTATAAGAACGAAAATATAAGGAGGATATTACGATGCAGGCGAAGATTGAAGCGGCGAAAGAAGCGTTTGGAAAGCTTTTGGAAGAGCAGCTCGCAAGAGTGGAAGAAATGAAAAAGCAGGGAGATTTTGTAGATTACAAGTCTCTGGATCAGATAAAGATAGGTGTCTGCGGAGGCGACGGCATCGGCCCTGCGATTACCGGACAGGCACAGAGAATTATGGAGTATCTCTTAAAAGATGAGATTGCTTCGGGCAAGATATTGATTAAGAATATCGAAGGTCTGACAATTGAACGACGTGTAGCGGAGAATGCCGCGATTCCGGCGGAAGTATTGGAAGAATTAAAGACCTGTGACGTAATTTTAAAGGGACCTACCACGACTCCGCAGAAAGGCGACCCGTGGCCGAATGTTGAGAGTGCAAATGTGGCAATGCGTAAGGCACTGGATTTGTTTGCCAACGTAAGACCGGTTCGTATTCCGGAACAGGGAATTGACTGGACGTTCTACCGTGAAAATACCGAGGGCGCTTACGCGGTCGGAAGCAAGGGCGTTCATGTAACCGAAGACCTCGGAGTAGACTTTACGGTAGTAACTTCTCAGGGCTGTGAAAGAATTATCCGCGCGGCGTTTGAGTTTGCGAAAGCAAATAAAAAGACCAGAGTAAGTGCGGTAACAAAGGCAAATATTATTAAGACAACCGACGGTAAGTTTTTGGAGACGTTCCGTGAGATTGCGAAAGACTATCCGGATATTACCGCGGACGAGTGGTACATTGATATTATGACCGCGAAGTTAGTAGATGAGAAGAGAAGAAGAGATTTTCAGGTGGTTGTACTGCCGAACCTTTACGGCGACATTATTACCGACGAAGCTGCCGAGTTTCAGGGCGGCGTAGGTACGGCGGGAAGCGCGAACATCGGGAAAAAGTACGCGATGTTTGAGGCGATTCACGGTTCCGCGCCGCGTATGGTAAAAGAAGGCAGGGATATTTACGCGGACCCGTGCAGCGTAATCCGTGCGGCTGCAATGCTTCTTGCGCATATCGGCTACAACGACAAGGCGGACAAGCTTTACAAGGCGTTGGATATCTGTACCGTTACCGAAAAGAAATTAGTGATGACCGGACGCGATACCGGGGCGACCGGGGCGCAGTTCGCGGATTATATTATGGAAACCATCGAAAAGATGTAAGGAGGTTCGCCGTATGAGCGATGCCAAACTGCAAAACGACGGAGAGGACAAATATTCTCTGCGCGGCAGGGTGTTCAACCATATCAGGGAGGGCATCCTGTCGGGGAGATACAGTGAAAATGAAGAATTAAAGGAGAATACAATCGGCGCGGAGCTTGGCGTCAGCCGTACACCGGTGCGCGAGGCTCTGCGCCAGCTGGAACTGGAAGGCCTTGTTAATATCATTCCGAACAAGGGAGCGTACGTGACCGGCATTTCCGAAAAGGATATCCATGACATTTACACGATACGTTCTTATCTGGAAGGTCTGTGCGCACGCTGGGCGTGTGAGCATATTACCGAGGAACAGTTGGATGCTGTCGAAGAAGTTATTTATCTTTCGGAATTTCATACCGGTAAGGGGCATTTTGAACAGGTAGTGGAATTAGACAGTAAGTTTCACAAGTTAGTTTACGGCGCCTGCGGCAGTAAGGTACTGGAACATGAGCTTTCGGATTTCCATCACTATGTGGAGCGGGTGCGCAAAATAACCCTTTCCAAAGAAGAACGTGCCGTGCGTTCAAACGCGGAGCATACGGCGATTCTTTCCGCTATCCGCGCAAGAGACGGAGCGTTAGCGGAAAAACTGGCGCATGAGCATATTATCCGCACGATTGAAAACATTGAAAAGCTAGGACTTTAAGTCGGCAGCGCCATGTGCGCTGCCGAAATTTCTTTAATCAACGCCAAAACGGGTTAACGGTACTGGCAGCCTGAATACTATTATTGTTCCGGTAGGCTCCTACGCGGAACGTTGGGCGAAGAAGAACGGCTACAATGTGCGACACTGAGGTCATGCGGCAGAGGCAGCCGGAACAACCGGGAAGGACTGCCTCTGAACCAAAACGGAAAGGTTTGTGAAAGTTACAAAAAAGAAATAAAGCAAATTGCAAGACCGGCAGGAATCGTCCCTGCCGGTCTTATTGTATTTGCCGCCATTGGAAATTATTTTGTGATATTTATGATATATGCGAGGTTTTATTATAACCGAAACAGCTATTGTTGATGAGGGCAGAAAATGCGCTTTTTCCATGAAAAAATTTCCCGAATTAAGCAGCAGACGGAGGTCAGCAGGATTTATGAGAGGATAAGAAATATGTGTGGTGACAAAACGATTGAAAAAGTAGCAGAGGTTAGATTTGGAGAGAAAAAAGTAATATTGCAGGAACCGGAGCATCTTTTCATTTCTGACAGGGAAGGAGACAGTATGGCAGATGTGTATGGCTATCTTCGCGTTAGCAGCCGGGACCAGAACGAGGACAGACAGAAAATTGCCTTACGGGCAATGAATATTTCGGAAAGGAATATCTTCATGGATAAACAGTCGGGCAAGGATTTTAACCGTCCGGCTTACAAACGCATGGTGCGCCGTATGAAAAAAGCCGACGTGCTTTATATAAAAAGCATAGACCGGCTTGGACGCAACTATGAGGAGATATTGGAACAATGGCGTGTTCTCACAAAAGAAAAGGAGGTTGACATTGTAGTGTTGGATATGCCTTTGCTTGATACGCGCAGGGGAAAAGATCTGATGGGAACATTTCTCAGCGATATTGTTCTGCAGGTGCTGTCATTTGTCGCTGAAAATGAACGGACAAATATCCGGCAGCGGCAGGCAGAAGGTATAGCGGCGGCAAAAGCCAGAGGAGTGAAGTTTGGTCGTCCGCCACTTCCTTATCCTGACAATTTTAAGGAAATACATAGAGATTGGAGAAATAAAAAAATAACACTCCAACAGGCAGCAGATGCCTGTGGAATGGCGGTTGGTACATTTTACGGAAAAGCCAGAAAGTTTGAAAAATCCATTTAAGCAAAACTAAAGTAAAATTTGAAAATGTGTACTTTTGCAAATTTTACATATAAATTGTAACTACACTGTATTTTATCATAAAGATATCGATTTTGCAACAAATTTTAGCAATTAATCAGCAGAAAACAGTGCTTTGCAAAAGTACACTTATTAAAAATGTTCATGTGAGGTGGTTGTTTTGGAAAAGGTTGAATTAGAAAAATTATATAAGGATTTATTCCCCTCTGAGAAGGAAAAAGCTGCAGCTTTTGATGAAATTGCAAAGCAGTTCTATTTCTGTAATTTCGGAACCATGCAGAAATCAGATATTGAAACATTGTTATTTTCACTGTATCTTGACCGGATATTGGAGATGTCTGAAGAAGATATGCAGTCCTACAGCGATTATACATTATCTAAGTATCTTGGCATTACGCAAAATAAGGTGAGTGCATTAAAGGTCAGAAAAGAGTTGAAATATCCTTATCCGAAGTTTGACTGGAAAAAATCGTTTGCATGTATCAGCAAAAATGCACGATACGAAAATGGGAAAATAAAAATACATATTCCCGATAAAAACCTTTATTTTGAAATAAAGAATGCCATTGAATCAATGGGCGGGTATGTTGATGTTCAGTTGAATTCAACTCTTTTGCAGGTATCACCGGAATATTTTCTGGATTTGATACTTAAGATTTCAGACGAAGCGGACAGAGAAGTATTGATTAAAAAATTGAATGAAGAATTTCATGAACGGAAAATCAGCATAGAAGCAATTGAAAAAGAATTGATGGGAACCCGCTTAAAAGAATGTGGATGCGATACAGTAGTTGAGATAATCATTGGTATGGCAGAGTTTTTTATATCAAAAGATATATCTGTATTTGGTCAGCTGTTTTCTAATGTGGCTCGAGCAATAAAAGATGGATTGAAACGGAGTAAATGATACCATATACGGAATAAATGGAGGATAGATTGTTATGGAAGGATATATTATTTTAGCTGTTATTGTTGCTATTGTTTTTTTATTTTTGATTGCAAGGGAATTCTATGCGATAGCTGAGATAAAGGGGTTTCCGGAATTAAAATATCTATGGATTTCATTCCTGTTTCCCGTCTTTGGATATCTGTTAGTGATTGCATTACCTGACAGAAATCAGAGAAAAGTGGAAGAAACAGCTCCGTTATTAAAAGTGGTTGATGTAGCTCCGCCGCCAAAACAGACATCAAGCCATGAAAATGATGATTTGCCTGATTTATAAGGAGATTGGAACAATGGAAGAAAGATATACAAGATTATTTACACTACCTGAGAACCTTTACGCTTACGGTTCTCCTGTAGTGGTTTCTGCCGGAGCCCTGCTGAAAGATAATAAAAAGGGCGATGTACTGGTGCAGCTAAAAATGCGCAATATCAGTCCAAAATGTATTAGAGCGCTGACGGTTCGGATTGTTTCTTTTGATACGGCCGGCAGACAACTGGGCGAAGAAATAAATTTTCAGTATTTGGATTTAAATGTGAAACGTGATGAAGAATTTGGGCAAAAGATTCCTGTAATACTTTCGGATACCTATGCACGCTCTTTCTCTGTCTGTGTGGCAGAGGTTATATTTGATGACAAGTCAATCTGGACGGTTGGTAATATTCAATGGAATTCTATGGCGAAACGGATTCCATTGGATAAAACAATTCCCGATAATCAGCTTAAAAGCCAATTCCGGATAAAATATGGCAGTCAATGTATAGATTCTTTTCAAGAGTATCAGGATTTATGGTATTGTTCCTGCGGTGCCGTGAACCGAAAGGAAGAAGCGGTTTGTCATTCTTGCGGTTTGCAGGTAGCAACGCTTGCAACGGTAAATTTGAATGAATTAGAAGCAGAACTGAGAGAGCGCCTTGCAGAGAAGGATAGATTACGGGCAGAACGGGAAGAGAGAGAAAGGATAAGGCAGGAAGAAGAGAGGAAAAAGCGAGAGGAAGAAGAACTACGGTATGCTGAAGAAAGAGCGGCACAAGAAAAAAAGGCTAAAAAATTAAGAAAGATTTTTGTAATTTCATCTTTATGCATTGTGGCTGTTATTGCTGTGGTTGTACTGATTTCCAATCATATCAAGAAAGAACAAGAGGAAGAGGCGCGTTTGGCAAAATATAATAGAGCGGTAGAACTGTTAGATGAAGGACGATACTTCGAAGCAATTGCAATATTTGAGAAATTGGGGGATTATCTCGACAGTGCTGTGCAGCTTGAACAAGCCAAGGTAGAACAAGAGGAAGCGTTACATTTAGCAAAGTATAATGAAGCGGTAAAACTGTTAGATAAGGGACAATATACCAAGGCAATTAAGCTGTTTGCGGAACTGGGGGATTATCGTGACAGTGCCGCGTTGCTTGAACAAACAAAGGAAAAACAAGAAGAACAAGAAGAACAAGAAGAACAAGAGGAAGCATTACATTTGGAAAAGTATAATGAAGCGGTAGAACTGTTAAATAAAGGAACCGTTTCCATTGCCAGTAGAAATATTGCTGCTGTTTATTATGGTACAGTCGGTCTTCGTGCAGATGGAACGGTAGTGGCAGTGGGGAAAAATGATGACG
>JAFLSZ010000065.1:11212-15760 GCA_022510665.1 Lachnospiraceae bacterium | reverse complement strand
GGACAAATGCAAAAATAAGGCGGCGAATCTCCCCTTTCAGTTAGTCAGGTATACTAACCGCTTGTAAGACTCCGCCACGACCGGAATCACCACCGCTTAGTGCGACAGCCCTATCTACGGAATATAAAAAGTATATAAAATGCGAAAACTCAAACAAGAGACAGTAAAAGACGCCGAAAATATATTCTTTCCCGGCGTCTTTTTTATTCTGTTTCATGTGAGCGTACCGCTCCTCTAGCCCTCCGGCATAACAATAGCCGCAATAATGTAAGCAAGGACTCCCGTACCGGCTGCAAGCACAAGAATCACCCATGCCAGCCGTATAAACGTCGAATCCAGATTCAGATATTCCGCCAGACCTCCGCATACACCGCAAATCTTTCTGTCCGTTCTTGACTTTGTCAATTTTTTATTTTGAATATCCATACGTTTCTCCTTTCCGTACTCCGTTTTCCGTCATGCCGCTTTTACTTAAAATGAACATCCACTTCGCCCACGCCGCATTTTATATCAATCCGGTTTTCCGCCGAAGATGTTCCGTATTCACTTTTTCCGGTTCCGTTAACGGAATTTTTACCAACCCGTATGCTGCCAAGTCCGCAGTCAAGATTTCCGCGGTAGATTTCTTCCTCTGTGGTCAGGGAAAGCTCTACCTCGCCTACGCCGCAGTCCACCTTACCGTTTCCGAACAACTCTCCCGAAAGTTTCATCTGACCTACGCCGCACTTCAAATCCGCATTTGTAAGGCTTGCTCCGTTTACGCTTAAACTTCCCGCACCTACGGAAATTTCCGCGGAACTGTTTGCCAAAAGATACTCCGCTGTCATTTCTCCGGCGCCAATCGTCAGTTTTAAATCTTCCGCCAGAATCCGTTCCGCCTCAACCTGTGCGGCGCCAAAGTTCATAACGACACTTTGAAATACCGTGTCTTTCGGAACGGTCAGACAAATCTTGGCGTCCTTTTTATTTCGGTTTCCGATCTTAATTCCAAAGAAGCTCACATTCCAAATATTTTTATGGGAACTTTTTATTTTTAACGTCCCGTTTTCCAACTTTCCGGAAATATCCTCCGCCCGGATGCCCTGATACCAAAGCTCTACCTGACCGGCCTGACCCTCTTTAATCTCAATTTCACAAGCGCCTGCTTCAAAAATAAGATTCTCCACCGTTCCGGTATAAATTTCCGTTTCCGTTGTCATGTTTTTCTCCTTTGTTCCTTTGTTCACCAAAATTAAAATGATACTGCCTGCAATCAGTACTATTGCCGCCGCAATTAAAATACTCCGCTTAAAACTCTGCATTTTCTCTCTCCTTTTGTTTTTTCTGCCCCTATTCTATTCTCTTTTTTCGGCGAATGCAATAGACTTAATTGTATTCTAATCAAATTCTAATGAATCACTGTTCAAACAGTAAATCCCCGTAACTCGGAACCGGCCATGAATTCTTTGCTACAAGCATTTCTAATTTATCAATCGGAGCACGCAGTGCCTCCATTGCCGGAACAACATCTGTCCTGAAATAAAATCCCTGCTCCCTGCCTTCCGTCTTCCTTCCGGCCTCTTTTACACGGGCCTCCAGCGTTTTCTGCGCCGCTCTCGCTTCCACCAGTAAATCGGAAATCTCCGTCAGCATGGAAGTCTGTACGGATACGTCCGCTCCCGGCACGGCCGTCCGGATAGTGTTAATGGAGTTCGCAAGCTCCGTTGTATACTGAATAACTGCAGGAATATACTGCTTTGCTGCCATATCAATCATCGTTCTTGCTTCGATGTTAATTGCTTTGGAATAAATTTCATAACTGATTTCCGCGCGGGAATGCAGCTCCGCGGCGGACAATACCTTATGCCTTTCAAACAGAGCAATGGTCTTATCGCTTACCAGCGCCGGAATTGCCTCTACCATGGAAGCGATATTCGGAAGTCCTCTTCTTTCGGCTTCCTTTACCCATTCCTCGGAGTAGCCGTTTCCGCTGAACACAATCCTCTCATGCTCTCTTACGGTCTTTGCAATCAAATTTTTCACGGCAGAGTCGAAATCCTCCGCCTGTTCCAACTCATCCGCAAACTGGCAGAGTGCATCCGCAACAATAGTATTTAATACCGAATTGACGTCCGCAATAGACATTGAGGAACCGACGGTACGGAACTCGAATTTATTTCCGGTAAACGCAAACGGTGAGGTACGGTTGCGGTCCGTCGCGTCCTTCTTTAACTCCGGAAGGGTGTGTACGCCTGTATTTAACTTCCCGCCCTGTTTGGATTCGGTTGCCACGCCGTTTTCTTTAATCTGCGCCAGAATATCCTCTAACTGCTCTCCCAAAAACACCGAGATAATCGCAGGCGGCGCTTCATTTCCGCCCAGTCTGTGATCATTTCCCGGACAGGATGCCGAACAGCGCAACAATTCCGCGTTCTCATCCACCGCCTTTAAAATCGCGGAGAGGAACAACAAAAACTGAATGTTTTCATGCGGTTTCTTACTCGGACTAAGGAGATTTTTTCCGGTATCCGTTATCATAGCCCAGTTATTATGCTTTCCGGAACCGTTTACTCCCGCAAACGGCTTTTCGTGAAGCAGGCATTCCATTCCGTGGCGCTTTGCGACTTTCTTCATACATTCCATAATAAGCTGATTATGGTCGGTCGCAATATTTGCGCTGTCAAAAATAGGAGCCAGCTCATGCTGCGCCGGCGCCGCCTCATTATGCTGGGTTTTTGCCGCAATTCCGAGTTTCCAAAGCTCAATATTTAACTCTTTCATATAGGACGCAACTTTTTCCTTTAACGTACCGAAGTAATGGTCGTCCATCTCCTGTCCTTTTGGCGGCATCGCGCCGAACAGGGTACGTCCGGTAAAAATCAGGTCCTTTCTCTTTAAATACTTTTCACGGTCTACCAAAAAATATTCCTGCTCCGGTCCTACGGAACAAGATACGCTGTTCACGTCCTCATGGCCGAACAGCTTCAAAATACGAAGCGCCTGTACGTTGAGCGCTTCCATCGAACGCAGAAGCGGCGTTTTCTTGTCCAGCGCCTCTCCCGTATAGGAACAAAACGCGGTCGGAATGCAAAGCGTAACGCCTGCCGCGTCCTCGCGTACAAACGCCGGAGAAGTGCAGTCCCATGCCGTATATCCCCGTGCCTCAAAAGTAGCGCGGAGTCCGCCGGAAGGAAAACTGGATGCGTCCGGTTCACCCTTAATAAGCTCTTTTCCGGAAAACTCCATAATTACCTTACCGCCCGGAACGGGTGTAATAAACGCATCATGCTTTTCTGCGGTAACGCCGGTCATAGGCTGAAACCAGTGGGAATAATGGGTTGCCCCTTTCTCTATCGCCCAGTCCTTCATCGCGTTTGCGACAACCTCCGCAACCTGTGCGTCCAGTTCTTCTCCGTCTTCAATCGTTTTCTTTAATGCCGCAAACGTTTTCTTCGGAAGGCGCTCTGCCATGACGGTCTCATTAAATACGTCGATTCCGAAAATTTCAGTTACCTTATCTGACATACAAGTAATTCTCCCTCGTCTTGTTCTTCTTACTTTCTTATTTTTTTATCATAACATCAAGCTGGTTATACGGAATACTGATTTGATTCTGATCAAATATTTCTTTCATCTTTTCGGTTGCTTCCCACTTTGCGAGCCAGTAATTCTCCGTCTTTGTCCAGAAGCGCAAACCGAAGTTAATTGCGCTTTCGCCGTAGGCATCCACATACACCTGAACCGGATGTGCCTCGTCCTCTACCAGATACTCCACACCGGATGCCAGTTCAAATAACAGCCGCTTCACCAGTTTGATATCGCTATCATATGCAACCGATGCAATCAGGTCCACACGGCGAATCGACTCTTTCGTAACATTTGTGATATTACTGTTGGAAAGCGAACCGTTCGGAAGCACTACCGCACGGTTGTCGGTGGTGTGAAGTTTCGTGTAGAAAATATCAATCCCCGTAACAACGCCTTCCATGCCGTTCGCCACAATATAATCACCGATTTTAAACGGCTTTAATATCAAAATCAGGACGCCGCCGGCAAAATTGGACAAACTTCCCTGCAACGCAAGGCCGATTGCAAGACCCGCGGAACCGAGCAGTGCAATAATCGAACCTGTTTCAATACCGACCGTACCCGCAAGAATTACAATCAGCACGCCATGCAGCACAATCCGGAACATGGACATCAAAAAGCTCTGTACGCCATCGTCAACTTTACCGCGCTCCAGCGCGCGCTTTACAATCTTTAAAGCAAACTTAATTATTTTCTTCCCGATAATCCAAATAAGGACGGCGGCAATCAATAGTTTACCTAAATCCAACATCTTCGGCCATGCCGCCGACCAAAACAACTCCAGTACGTTTGTACCGGACGACATACCCGTCGCCGGCGTGGCTGCCTCTAAAAAAATCGGTTCCATCTTTTGTCCTCCTGCTTCTTATTGTTCTTCTGCTTTCTATTATTCTTCTGTTTTTGTTTTTCTGCCGCGCTTTACAGGTTCTTTGCTTACCTCGGCTTCGCCTGCCGTTTCTTCCGTCTTCGGCTTCCTGCCGC
>JAFLSZ010000065.1:0-11112 GCA_022510665.1 Lachnospiraceae bacterium | reverse complement strand
TTACCTCGGCTTCGCCTGCCGTTTCTTCCGTCTTCGGCTTCCTGCCGCGCTTTACAGGCTCTTTCTTTCCTCTCTTCGCCGCTTCTCCTGCCTTCGACTGCTTTTTGTCAACGCGTTTTGCAGCCGCTCTCTTCTTAGGTTCTTCCGCCTCACAGGAAAAGACAAGTACCGAAAGTCCCGGAATCGTAATCTCAATCGAATTATCGCGATTGTTCCAGTTTACCTTCGTTGAACGCTTCATCTGCGGATTTCCTTCGCCGCTGCCGCCGAATTTCACCGCGTTGCTGTTAAAGATTTCCTTGAACTTTCCCTCAAACGGAACGCCTACCCTGTAATTCGTCTGCGTCACCGGAATAAAATTGCAGACTACCAAAAGCTGTTCTTTACTCTCCTTGGAACGTCTCAAAAACGTAACAATACTCCTCTGTGCGTCCATGCAGTCAATCCATTCAAAACCTTCCGGAGAATAATCGGCCTCATACAACGCAGGGTGCGACGTGTAAAGCTGATTCAATGCCCTGTAATACTCCTGCATATTGCGGTGGGAATCATACTTTTCAATCAAATCCCACTCCAGACTTTTTGCCTCGCTCCATTCGGAAAACTGGGCAAAATCCTGTCCCATAAACAAAAGCTTCTTGCCCGGATGCATCATCATATACGCATAAGCGGCGCGCAGATTGGCAAACTTCTGCTCGTAACTGCCCGGCATCTTGTTAACCATGGAACCTTTTCCGTGTACCACCTCGTCATGGGAAAGCACAAGCATAAAGTTTTCGCTGTACGCGTACATAATACTGAACGTAAGCGCTCCCTGATTTCCTTTGCGGTAAAGCGGGTCGGTTTTCATATAGTTGGTAAAATCATTCATCCAGCCCATATTCCATTTATAATCGAAACCAAGTCCTCCGTCTTCTACGGCGCCGGTCACCTGCGGCCATGCCGTGGACTCCTCGGCAATCATAATAACGCCCGGATTTCTCTTTTTCATAACGGAATTCATATGTTTAAACAGTTCGATTGCTTCCAGATTTTCCTTGCCGCCGTAACGGTTCGCAACCCATTCTCCGTCCCGTTTTCCGTAATCCAGATAGAGCATGGACGCAACCGCGTCAATGCGGATACCGTCCGCGTGAAACTCTTCCGCCCAGTACAGCGCGTTCGCAATCAGGAAATTTGATACCTGCTCTCTTCCGTAATTGAAAATCAACGTTCCCCAGTGCGGGTGGCTGCCCTGTCTAGGGTCTTTATGCTCATAGAGGTAGGTTCCGTCGAATGCCGAAAGCCCGAACGTATCTCTCGGAAAATGTGCCGGAACCCAGTCCAGAATCACTCCGATATTTTTTTCGTGCATATAGTTCATAAAGAACTTAAAATCCTCCGGCGTGCCGTAACGTGCCGTCGGTGCGTAATAACCGGTTACCTGATAGCCCCACGAACCGTCAAACGGATGCTCCATCACCGGAAGCAGCTCAATATGGGTATAACCCATCTTCTTTACATAATCGGCTACCATTACCGCAAGTTCGCGATAGTTATAAAAACTTCCGTCTTCTTCCTCCGGTTTTTTAAAAGAACCTAAATGCAGCTCATAGACAGACATCGGTTTTTCTTTGCCGTCCTGTTCCTGCCGGTTCTTCAGCCACGCTTCGTCCTGCCATGCAAAGGAAGAAGAGTCAAACACGACGGAAGCCGTTTTCGGACGCTTTTCCGCCGCAAACGCATAAGGGTCCGACTTTAACATCGTAAGTCCTCCCTTTACTTTCAATTCATATTTATATATGTCCCCCTGCTTTAATCCCGGAACAAATAATTCAAAAATACCGTATTTCTCATGGCGGTGCATCGGCATTTTTCTGCCGTCCCAGAAATTAAAACTGCCGACAACACTCACGCGCACCGCGTTCGGCGCCCAAATCGCAAAGCGCACACCTTCTACCCCGTCAATCGTCATCGGGTGCGCTCCTAACATTTTATATACCGTGTAATGGATTCCTTTGGAAAACAACTCCATTTCTTCTTCGGAAAGCGTCGGGGCAAACCGATAAATATCCTCCGTCACCACTTCACTGTCCTTATAAACGACACGGTAACGGTATGCCCCCAAATTTTTTTCCTCAAAGTAAGCGGCATAAAATCCCGCCGCATCCGCACACTCCATCGGCGTTTCATTTTCCCCGCGAATTATATTTACCGCGCGGGAATCCGGAAAATACGCCTGTACCAGAGTCCCTTCTCCCTGTTCGTGCGCGCCCAGAAAATCATACGGTTTGTCTTCCTCCGCATAAACAACTCCCTCAATTCTTCCCCAGTGCATCATATCATATAATTTTTTCTCCATAGACCCTCCTGTTTTTATTCGTTATACCAATGGTCGATTCCGGACTCTTCGTCATCCTCCTCTTCCTTTGGCATATACTTTTTAAATATTTTCTCAATCGGGAAAGACGCAACCAGCGTATAAATTCCCGGAAGAAACAAATCCAAAAACGGCATATACAGAAACGAAAAATACATCATAACCGCCGTTGCCACAAATAATAAAAGCAATAACAGCGTAGACGCAAAATGACGAACCGACAAAAAAAACGCCCATTTAAACAAATGCTTCAACGTCACTGTAAAACGGGACAACAGCGGAAAAATGTATACTATCGTAAACAACACCAAAACTGCCTGTACTATAAATACGCCGAACATGACGCTTCCATACTTCGACCCTTCCTGATTAAGCTGAATTGCGTAATTTACATCAAAATACATAAGAAACACAACTACCGCGTAAATTACGGTTACAATCACACCCTGTCGGAAATTTAATTTAAAGGAACGAAAAAACTCTTTTAAAATGTAACTGCGTTCTCTGCGAATCACCTTGACAACCGTATAGTAAAACGCCGTACTTGCGGGTCCGACCGCAAGAATAAGCGATGCGGAAAGCATAAGCACCACAAGAAACAGAAAACGGTCCGGTCCCCAGCCGGTCCCCCATTGTACAATTCCCTCTCCGATTAAAGCACTGCTCAACAGTATGCCGCCCAC
Organism: Lachnospiraceae bacterium; assembly: GCA_022510665.1. Classification (GTDB taxonomy): domain Bacteria; phylum Bacillota; class Clostridia; order Lachnospirales; family Lachnospiraceae; genus SIG307. The sequence goes on along the minus strand of JAFLSZ010000065.1, from coordinate 8,070 downwards.
GGAACACAGAAGCCACAGTATTCCCAAAATCATTAAATCAAACAGCTTTCCCATTGCCGAAAAAAACTTATTGTCTACGCTAAATAACTTACTCATAATCCTATCCTTCCTAATGACGCCCACAGCCGCCGCGTTTCCCCCAAGCGCATTTTACCCTGTGACCTGTTCTTTGTCCCTGCGTCTATTCTATCACAATTTATTGGAACTGTGAAGCATAAAGTTTATAATAAAATCCCTGCTTTTTCATCAATTCCGTATGGGTTCCGCTCTCCTCAATTTTTCCGTTATTTACGACAATAATATTGTCCGCGTTCTGAATCGTCGAAAGACGGTGTGCAATGACAAAACAGGTTTTTCCCTGCATCAGTTTTAACATTGCCTCCCGAATCCTGAGTTCGGTTCTCGTATCGACATTTGAGGTTGCTTCGTCAAGAATCAGCATTTTTGCCTCGGAAAGCATTGCCCGCGCGATTGTTAAAAGCTGCTTCTGCCCCTTGGATAAATTCACCCCGTCCTCGGTAATTACCGTATCGTATCCTTCCGGAAGACGTTTTACAAACTCATGCACGCCCGCCGCTTTTGCCGCTTTTATCACTTCCTCGCGGCTCACGCCCTCTCTGCCGTACGCGATATTCTCATGTACCGTCCCCTCAAACACCCAGGTTTCCTGCAGCACCATTGCATAGGATGCCCGAAGACTTTTCATTGTAATCTCACGATTTTCGTAACCGTCTACACGAATTTCTCCGCTCTGCGGGTCATAAAAACGCATCAACAGATTGATAATTGTCGTTTTTCCGGCGCCGGTCGGTCCGACAATTGCCACTAACTGCCCGGTCTTTGCCCTCATGGACCAATCGCGTATAATCGGCCTGTCAGGCACATAAGAAAAATTGACATTTTCCATCATGACATTTCCTTTTGCGTTTTCTAACGCAACCGCGCCGTCAATATCTTTTGTTTCCGCCGGTTCTTCAATTACGCGGAATACCCGCTCCGAAGCGGAAAGCGCCGACTGAATCTCACTGATTACGTTCGCAAGCTCATTAAACGGCCCCAGAAGTTTCCTTGAATACAGCACAAAAGCGGAAATATCCCCCAAAAGAAGCTGCTTTAACAGATACAAAACGGCTCCCGCCACTGTCACCGCGGTCAGTGAACAATTGTTGATAAAATTTACCGTCGGGCCGATCATACTGCCGTAATATTCCGCATCATAATATGCGCAGACTGCTTCTTCATTTTTCACGTCAAAGCGCTCCGTCATTACTTTTTCTCTTGCGTATGCCTGAATCGTCTTCTGTCCGGTAATCAGTTCCTCCACCATACCGTTTAATTCTCCCGCTTTTGCGGAACGCTTCCGAAACATCGGACGCGTTTTCTTTGCCATGTATCTCGTATAATAGATTGAAAGAGGAATCATAAACACCATAACAAGCACCAGCTTGGGCGATATGACAATCATCATCACAAGAGAGCCTACTACCGTAACCACACTGGCAACCACCTGAACAAAATCATTGGATACCGAGGTCGCGACTACGTCAATGTCGTAAGACACACGGCTGATAATATCGCCCGCCTGATTCCGGTCAAAGTATCCTACCGGCAGGGAAAGCAGACGGTCAAACACTTCCTTTCTCATACGTCCCGCAAGGCGCTGTGCAATATGCAGCATCAGAACCGACAACGCGTAAGAAAGCAGCGCCGAAACCACATAAAAAGCAATCATAAGTCCGGCATAATACCACACTTTATTAAACTCCACGGCGCCTTTTCCTTCCGAAATCACGTTCACCGCTTTTCCCGAAAGCATCGGCCCTGCCAGCGCAAGAAGATTACTGGCAAGCGCAAGAAGCAGCGCCAGAAACAGATGATATTTATAATTTGCCATATATCGCAACAATCGTTTCATTTTGTCCTCCGCTTACTCTACATCGCCCATTTGAAGTTCCGCTATTTCCCTGTACACCGCACATTGTTCCATCAATTCTTCATGCGTTCCGTATCCGATGCAGCCGCCGTCTTCCAAAACCAAAATATTTGTCATCTGCATTACGGAAGAAGCTCTCTGCGCTACCAGCACCGTAGTAGTATCCCGGTAATGTTCTCTGATATTCTTCCGAATATCCGCGTCGGTACGGTAATCCAATGCCGAAGACGAATCATCCAGCAAAAGAATTTCCGGCGTCCCCGCAAGCGCTCTCGCTACCAGAAGGCGCTGACGCTGCCCGCCGGACAAATCCGCCCCCTTGATTGCCGCCTTATGCAAAAAACCGTCCTCCTTTTCCCTGATAAATCCTGCCGCAAGCGCGTACTCCGCCGCCACAGCCGCCTCGTCATCATTAATCTGTCTGCCGAAAGAAATATTCTCCTGTAACGTATCCGCAAATACCACATCATTTTGGAATACTACGCCAAACCGGCTCCGCAGCTCCGTAAGCGGCATTTCCCGGATGTCTTTTCCGTCAATTAAAATCTGTCCTTCCGTCACATCATAAAAACGCATCAGCAGATTAAGCAGCGTGGTTTTCCCGCTTCCCGTGGCGCCGATTACGCCAAGACTCTCCCCGTGATGCAGGGAAAAAGAAATATTCTGTATACAATATTTTTCTTTTTCTCCGGATTCCGCATGATATCCAAAGGAAACGTTACGAAACTCGATATGCGGTACGTTTTTCTCCTGTCTTTCAAACTCCTGCATCCGCACAGGCAGAAGTTCCTTCGGCGAGCTTAACACTTCTTCGATACGGCCCGCGGAAGCGGTTGCCTTGGATGCCACCACAAAGATACGGTTAATCATAATCACCGCGTTTAATATCATGGTAAAGTAGGACAAAAACGCTACGATTTTTCCCGGTTCGCTGGCGCCCGAATTTACCCGGTATGCGCCTACCACTACCACAAGAGTTAAACCGATATTTAACAATAAACTCATCACCGGACCGGACAGTGCCATAATATGTCCCGCGTGAAGCTCTCTCTTTACCATCTCTTTGTTCGCACCGGCAAAGCGTTCTTTCTCATACTCGGTCTTTGACAGGGCTTTAATTACACGAATACCCGAAATATTTTCCCGCATAATGCGTACCATGGAGTCCATTGTCTCCTGTACCCTTTTATAAAGCGGAATACCTTTTTTGGAAATATAAAAAATCAGGGCGCCGAGAATCGGCAGCAGAATTATCAAAACTAAAGTTAACACCGGTTCCATCGTCAGCGTTATCACGATTCCGCCAAGCAGAATCATCGGGGCGCGCACCCCGAGACGCTGCATCATTCCCACCATCTGGTGAATGTTATATGTATCCGAAGTCATACGGGAGACCAGAGACGGAATATGGAGACGGTCCGTCTGTCCTCCCGAAAGCTCCATTGTCTTCACAAATAAATCGTGGCGCACCGCGCGGGTTACGTCCTGCGCGACCAGTGACGCTTTCCGGTTTGCCCAGATATTGCAATACCTTGCCGCAAACGCAAGAAACAGCATAAATGCGCCCCAATAAATCACCGGCCTGATTTTGCCGAGCGGCACCACTTCATCCAAAATATAAGACAGCACCCACGGCAGACCGAGGTCCGCGAAGGTTCCCACAATCTTAATCAGAAAGCCGTACAACATCCGTCCCGCGTACGGCTTGCAATATCTGACAATCAGTTTCATAAAAACTCTCCTGCAACATTATTCCCCACGAAAAGTTACCGTCCCCTGCTTTGCGTCCATCGCGTCCACAATCGCCAAAGACTCCAGCAAAATCCCCCTGCTTCGAATCTTTTCTCCGCCGTTTTGAAAACCTTTTTCAATAACGATGCCGATTCCCTCGACTGTCGCTCCCGCACTTTCCGCAATCTCCAAAAGCCCTAAAAGGGCGCAGCCGTTTGCAAGAAAATCATCGATGATTAACACATGGTCATCTTTATTTAAAAACCTCTTAGACACAATCACATCGTAGACTTTCTTATGAGTAAATGACTCTATCTTAGAAGAATAGACTTCCCCGTCAATATTGATGCTCTGCGCTTTCTTTGCAAACACTACCGGCACGCCGAAATACTGTGCCGTAATGCAGGCAATGCCGATTCCCGACGCTTCAATCGTTACAATCTTTGTAATGTTCTTTCCCGTGAAACGCCGCCGAAACTCCCTGCCGATTTCGTTCAAAAGTTCAATATCCATCTGATGATTTAAGAAACTGTCTACCTTTAACACATTTCCTTCTTTTATAACTCCGTCTTTGCGGATTCTGTCTTTTAATAACTGCATAGGCGCCCCCTATCCTTTGTATTTTCTATTTCCGGTTTGTGCGGGAAATATATATCCTATTCCCCCATAAATAACACAGCCAGTAAAGTATCCTTATCACAAAATGAATCAGCGGCAGCACCGTATAACGGTACATATCCGTATTCCCAAGATAAGTGAATTCGTATCCATAGGTAATCATTGTCTTCCGCAGCCAGAGATCCAGCGCGTACCCGCCTTCTGCCGCCGGCAGATTAAGCAGAACATAAAGTTCCAGCAGGATATACCAAAGCCCCAGTAACAGTGCCGAAAACACGGCGGAAAACAACAACACCTTATATGCCTTTAATTTTCCGAATCCGCATTTTGCCGTTCCGAGATATCCCGCCGCCAGAAACAATACCGGGACAATCAAAAACAGAACTACTTCCCACAGAGTAACTCCTGTACCCGAATCCTTTCCGCCGGCCGCGAGACGTATTATGGCAAAAAACGCCGCAAGCAGCGAAATCACAACATAAGAAAGCACCGGCCAGCCGGCCTTTTTTAACCGTTCTTTCCATCCGGTCTCCATCGTTTCACCCTCCGAAACCTAAATCTAACAGATAAAGTAATAAAGGGATACCGTCTGGCGATATCCCCTTACTCTCAATTCGTTATTACAATATAACTTATTCCGTATAAAATCCGTGTAAAAATCAAACCGCAATTTATATATGAGAAAAAGGTACACTGAAAAACTTACTTGAATTATAACTTCGTTACGTTCGTAGCCTGCGGTCCCTTCGCCCCCTGTACGATTTCAAACTCAACAGCCTGACCCTCTTCCAAAGACTTAAAGCCTTCCATGTTTAAGCCGGTGTAATGTACGAATACATCATTGCCCTGCTCGTCGCTGATGAAACCATAACCCTTCGAGTTGTTGAACCATTTAACAGTACCCTTGTTCATAGATGTTCCCTCCGAAAAAATAAATAATAGCGGCACTTATATATACCGCTACTATCATAACATTCTTTTCCTTTTGTGTCAAATGTTTTTATCAAATTTTTTACAGTTTTAGTCCTTTTTTTAATTCATTGTGAAACAGGAGGTACCACAAAAAGACCGGAACCATAAACAACACGGCCGCCGGAAGCAGTACCTGCGCCTCATAGCGCTCCGATTCGCTGAACAACAGTGACAGATTCCGCCACTTATCCTCATTCAGGTACAGAAGCGGCTGTTCCACCAGATTCCACATTTCCGCAAACATCAAAAGCGCCACCGCAAAAATGCAGACTTTAATCTGCGGTACAATACAATGCCAGATAATCCGCAGACAGGAGTTGGTCTCCAGACGGGCCGCCTCCACCATCTGCACATCACATTCCCGCATATACTGATGAAGTATCACCACGGCAAGCGGAGAAAACAACAACGGAAGGATAATCGCATACGGCGTATTTAACAGTTTCAGGTCCCTGAGTCCGATATAATTCGGCAGCAGCATTACCTGAAGCGGCATCATCATTAAAATAATATATACCACATAAAGGACGCTCTTGCCCGGAAACTTCGCAAACTTAAACGCGTACGCGGCGGGAACGGAAAGAAGTATCGTCCCTGCCGTAATACTGACCGCGTACAGCACGGAGTTCCAGAACATCCGGTAAAACGGGAAGCAGTTCATAAACAACTCTTTATAGCCGTCCGCCGTAACCCTGCGCTCCAATAAAAACGAACCGATTACAGTAAGCACTACGGGTATCACAAAAACGATACCGGCAAGAAGAAGCAGCAGAAACAAAAGACGGGAAAGCATTTTCTTTTTTCTCATGACTGAAACCTCCTTTGTACCAGGAGTCCTGCGGCAACAATAAGCAGCACCAGGAGGGAGGTAAGAACGGAGCCCGCCGCCAAAGGCTGATAATTAAACTTCTGGAAATGATTATTCATGTAATACTGTAAGGTATAGCTGTGATCCGGCGGATACTTGCTTGCGTAAAACAAAAAACTTTCTTTAAATACCTTAAAAGTATTCACGATTGCCAGAAGCAGGGTAAAAAAGACGGACGGCATAATCAAAGGAATACTAATCTGCAGATGAAGCCGGAGCGGACGCGCGCCGTCCAGACTTGCCGCCTCATACACATCATTATCAATCGTTGTCAGGGCGGACGTCAGAAGGATAACACAAAACCCAAGATTTTTCCATACAAACAGCGCATAAATCGGCAGCGCCGTAGAGGAAGCCGCAAAGAACTCCCGCCAGACAAGTACAATCGCGGCTGTAGGCACCAACATCGGAAAAATGAAAAAATCCCGCAGAAAAGAATACTTTCTCATGGAAAAAGACAGCAAAAGAGAAAGCAGCAAAGAAAGCAGCAATAACACCGGAACTCCGATTCCAATCAGTAAAAGACTGTTTTTCATTGCCAGCCGGAAATAAACATTTTCAATTACCTCACGATAATTCCGAAAACCTACAAACTTTTTCTGAAACTGGTTATTGATAAAAGAATAATACAAAATACGAACATAGGGAAGCAGAAAAAAAACCGCTATCCCTAGGACACTTGGCACCAAACAAAATATACAGCGCAGATTCCATTTCGTTTTATTACCTAATTTCTTCTTCATTCTCTACATAAACCTCCCATCCGTCTTCCAGTCCTTCAAAGCCTTCCACAATCAGCGTCGTAAAGCCGTTCAGGCCGTCCCGTACCGGATAATATCCGCCCTGCTTCTCCTCAAAAAGAGACACTCCGATTCTTCTTGCAACAAAACGAATCTCTCCGTTTTTTTCTTCTTCCGACAGACGGTATAAAGTTTTCCCGTACAGTTCCTCCGGAAGCGCCACCATGTACTCCCGCTTATCTTCCAGCAAAAATACTCTTCGTTCCAGATACCCAATCCGGACATGCGGCAGAGAAGCCATGTGTACTTTTTTTGCAAATACCGCCAAAAGCAGCATGGCAAGATAAAACACTCCGCTAATGGCTAAGATAACCGCTTTTTTTGACATGCCTTCCCGCCTCCTTCCTCTTATTCATTCAGATAAATTTTAAGCTTCCGCTCCGTTTCCGTGATATAATCCTCTAACTTTGTAATGTCTTCCAGTACATCGGCATAGCCTGCCAGGACATCCGAATCCATCATAAACGCAATTTCACTGTTTTTGTACAGTTCATACAGAGAAGCTTCGTATTCGTCCTCCCCTACATCTCTGTTTGCAAAGAACAGCGGCTTCTTCTCCTGATTTTTCATATACACAGCCCAGGACGAAATATAGTCTAACGTTGCCTCCAGGTTATCGGAATGCGGGTTTACCGCAAGAAACAAACAGGTTCCGACGTTTTTCCCGTCCGCAGACAGCTTCGGTGTTCCGTACGCCCGCAGGTTATCTCCCATCAGCGTAAGATAATACGCGTGATATTCTACGTCACCTCCGAGAGTATACTCATACAGATAGGCGGCGGACTCCGAGGAGCGCTCTCCCGTAAGGCAGTTTAAATGTATTGAAAACAGACTTAATATTTCCCTGAACTGTTTTGTATCAACCGAATTATATTCCAAGAAATACTGTTGGAAAAACTGCCTCAAAAGCGCTACATACGGGGTTCTGGTCAGGCTTTGCTCCGCCTTTGACAAAGCTGTCTGTGCAGCAAAATATTCCTGCCATGTCATGTTTCTTTTAAATGCGGTCTGACTTAATCTCTCTTCGTCTCCTACCAGTCCCGGAATTTCGACCTCTATCGGAAGCATCCAGATATTTCCGTCCTTATCCGTCGCCGCCTCCCGCACATACGGAAAACATTCATCCAGATACTCCCGTACCCCCGGCA
>JAFLSZ010000064.1 GCA_022510665.1 Lachnospiraceae bacterium | reverse complement strand
ACAGCGTACAATTTACGGAATTTCTTAAAGCACCTAAAAAAATGCGAAAACTCAGCTTCTTTCGTATTGACAAGAATTATAGTTTGCATTACAATATTTGTAGTTTACACGAAAAAGTCATCGGTTTTTAATAATTCTTATGCGGTTATGCGGAAAGGGGGAGTATTGGAGGATGAAGCCTTTTACAAAATCGGAATTAAAAATATTTTTGAGGGAGAAAAAACTGCTCAAAAGGAAAGCTTTTATGAAGTCTTTTAGGAAGTTTGTAGTGGAGATTATCGTTGTTCTGTTGTGGCCTTTGCTGGCTCTGAACTACTCTCGCATAACTCACTGGATTTCCGGTATACCCGCTTGGTTCTCCAGTATATCCGACAGGATTGATGAAGCGGAAGACGTGAAAAAATACGGGCTGTCGTGGGAGGAATTTATGCCCCTTGAAAGGCTGGAATTGTCACCTGCTTTTGAGGTTATTAAAAGAGGTTGTTTGGATAATTTTGGAACATCCTATAAAACCGCAATTAAGGGAAAAGGTTACTTTAATGATAATGATACTGTGGCATGGAAGTATTACTGGCTGGATGGCAGTTATCATGAAATTCGGGGAAGGGTCGTGCTCAATAGAGAGAGGAGTTATTTAGTTTATGACAGCAAATCAAAATCATATAGCAAAGCCGAGGCATACCTCAAAATATTTGGTGATGGCATACTGCTGTATGAGTCACAGGCAATTACGGGGGGTTGTGAGCCTCAGGATTTCACAGTGGATATATCCAATGTATCTGTCCTAAGGGTGGACATTCAAAACTGTAATCTGCCAGCCCTTGTTGATTGTGGTCTTTACAAGGATTCATCAGTACCTACAGTTTCCACCGCCACAGAACCGGAAATCTATGAGCAGCCGCAGGCATCCCTGTACGAACTTTTCGAATTTAATCGTTCCCTCACAAACAGTGGTGTGGATTGGGGGTGGGAAATAACGGATAACTGGGGAACCACCTATTCCAACTCAATTACCCTTCGATCATACCATGAAACCAAAACACAGGATGAGTTGTGGAGCGATTATCGGATAAATGGAAGATATAGCAGAATCGGCGGGAAAGTTGTATTAAGCGGTGAAGCTAAAAATTTGGCAAAAGGGCAGTATTTTGCTATTTACGGAGACGGTGAGTTGCTCTATCAATCCCAACCGTTGACACCTGAATGTAAACCTCAGGAGTTTAATATTGATATATCCGGTGTTACAACGCTTCGCATCGCAACGAATGACCCCGAAGAAATCTTGTGGGTCGTGGACTGTATCCTATACAAAGATTCATAAACCGACAGAATACAATACAAACATGATAGGAGAGATTATATGCTTAGTAGTTTATGGACACTCGTTTCAAGTCACCCAATAGGTAGTATTGCGGCTGTGATTGCCGTAGTTTTGATTTTCATTGATCTAATAATTAAGGATGATGATGGAGACTGGTTTAACATCCTAGTTGTATTTAAAACCGTCATGACGGTTATCGTAGCAGTGGCTTTCCTCGGTACAAAAACGGGGCACCCGGTAATTGTAGGTGTCATAGCGTTTTTTGTAGCTGGTTTTGTGTTTCTTTGGACTACCGGCACCGACTACGGTGGCGACAGTTCCACCAGCAGCAGGTATTCCAGTAGCAGATATTCCAGCAGTAGTACTATCGATCGTGAGTATTACAGTTCTTCGTCTTTTGACTCCTACGACACAACTGGTTCAAGTAGGCTGACAGATGAAGATCATGATGAACTCGATATGCTTCGAAGAGCAATGCATATAACTGAAATATACGGTGAAGATTGGAAGGGATATGATCCGGAGGCATCTACAGGATATGATCCAGAGGCACCTACAGACAGTAAGGATATCTGGTAATACAGTGAGCTAAAATTTATTTACAATTCTGGTGTGCCGTTTGTCCTGAAGCAAGATTATCCGTACTACCAGAAGGTTCGGAGAGAGATTTCCCAGTTTCTATCAGGTGCTTCTTAGTTTCTAATAATTTTTAATACGCTGCCGGTTTCAGTTTCTGTCATTGCCGTTTGGTGCTGATAGAGCAAAAGCCGGCAGATTATTTTTATACATTGGTCGCCACAGAGGTGTGATTCAGGACAAGCTTTTTATGTCTGATTTTGACAAGTATTTGTTGGAATTAGAAGAGAGTGCAAAGGCGTAGTAATGTCAGGAACAATAGCCTGCAACTTACTACCGATTGAAAAATGGCAATGAGAACATCAGCGGTGTCTACCCACTCATGGGAAATAAATTAGGATTGTGAGGGATGATTACATGAGGATGATAGTATTAACAAATATAAGGTATTGATGATAGAGTGTTTACCGGTGTATTATTTAAGGGCAGAGCCGGTTACGCGGTTTCTGCCCTTTGTTATATATCGCTTCCCTTTTATTTCTCCGACGTGCGTTCTGCCAGACGGTTAAGCACCATGTCGTAGCCGTCTTCGCCATAGTTTAAGGAGCGGTTGACACGGCTGATTGTTGCTGTGGAAGCTCCGGTTTTTTCCGCAATTTCCAAATATGTTTTATGCGCGCGCAGCATGGAAGCAACTTCAAAACGCTGGGACAGGGAAAGGATTTCGTTTATGGTGCAGACGTCTTCAAAGAAAGTGTAGCATTCTTCCAAAGTCTGCAGGGTCAAAACTGCTTCGAACAAGTGGTCAACTTCCGGTGTCTTTATCTTTTTGTTCATATATAGACAAACCTCCTTTATGCCGGCGCACCGGCGCACTTACATTGTGCAAAATAGTTTATTAGTAATATATTAACACTACAACGAGTTAAAGTAAAGAGAAAAATTCTTGTTTTTGAAAAAAGTCAAATTTTGTATGGCGGAAGACAAAAAAATGCCGGAAAATTTATTTTTACAGTAGAATTTCTGTGGAAAATGTGGTATGATATCGTTGGAATAGAGTGGTTAATGAAATAAATTGGAAGGGGATTAGAGTTAAATCATGTACGAAATAGTGGAAAAAAGGGAATTGAGCGATACGATAGTGTTGATGGAAGTCAAAGCGGAGCGTGTTGCCAAGTCCTGTCTTCCGGGGCAGTTTGTGATTGTAAAAACAGATGAAACGGGGGAGCGTATTCCTCTTACTATCTGTGACTACTGCCGGGAGAAAAAAACGGTAACGATTGTATTTCAGGTGGTAGGTGCGTCAACGCTGCGTATGTCAAAATTGAAGAAGGGGGATTCTTTTCGGGATTTTGTAGGTCCTCTCGGAAAGTCCTGTGAATGGATTGACGAGCCGCTTCCGGAATTGAAGCAAAAGAAGATTTTGTTTGTTGCCGGCGGTGTCGGTACCGCTCCGGTGTATCCGCAGGTAAAGTGGATGCATGAGCACGGAGTTGATGTTGATTGTATTATCGGCGCGAGAAATAAGAGCCTGATTATATTGGAAGATGAGATGCGCGCGGTGGCAAAGAATCTTTATATTGCCACGGACGACGGTTCTTACGGTTTTAAAGGAAACGTAAACGACCGTATTAAGGCGCTGGTTCAGGAAGAAAAGAAGACATATGATCTTGTGGTTGCAATCGGCCCGATGATTATGATGAAGTTTGTATGTATTTTGACGAAGGAGCTCGGCATTCCGACGATTGTCAGCATGAATCCGATTATGGTGGACGGCACCGGTATGTGCGGCGCCTGCCGTGTCAGTGTCGGCGGCGAGGTGAAGTTTGCCTGCGTGGACGGCCCTGAGTTTGACGGGCATTTAGTTGACTTTGATCAGGCGATGAAACGCCAGCAGATGTACAAGACCGCAGAGGGACGGGATTACTTAAAGGCGCAGGAGGGCGCGAGCCATCATGGCGGCTGCGGCCGGTGTGAGTAGAGCTATACAGGAGGAGAGAGATGGACGTATTAAATCGAGTTCCGGTGCGGGAACAGGCAGCGGCGGAACGGGCACATAATTTTGATGAGGTATGCCTTGGGTATTCGTTGGAAGAAGCAAAAGCGGAAGCTGACCGGTGCTTAAAGTGTAAGAACCCGAAGTGTCAGACGGGTTGTCCGGTCAATATTGATATACCGCGCTTTATCGCGAAAATAGGTGAAAATGACGTAGAGGGCGCTTATAATGTTATCTCGGAGTATTCGGCACTTCCGGCAATCTGCGGCCGTGTCTGCCCGCAGGAGTCGCAGTGTGAGGCAAAATGCATCCGCGGAATCAAGGGAGATGCGATTTCAATCGGTAAGTTAGAGCGTTTTGCGGCGGATTACGCGAGGGAGCATGGCATTCGTCCGGCAGTCTGCGCGGAAAAAAAGGACAAGAAGGTAGCGGTAATCGGTTCCGGCCCTGCAGGTCTGACCTGTGCCGGCGAGCTGGCGAAGATGGGATACGAAGTTACGATTCTGGAGGCGCTGCATGAACCGGGAGGCGTTCTGGTTTACGGTATTCCGGAGTTCCGTCTTCCGAAGAGTACGGTAGTTAAGAGTGAAATCGAGAATGTAAAGGCTCTGGGGGTTAAGATTGAGACCAATGTGGTTGTCGGTAAGTCGGTGACGATAGACGAGCTTTTAAACGAAGAAGGTTTCGACGCGGTGTTTATCGGTTCCGGTGCCGGTCTTCCTAAGTTTATGGGGATTCCGGGAGAGAACGCAAACGGTGTATTTTCCGCGAATGAGTATCTTACAAGAAACAACCTGATGAAAGCCTTTTTAGACGGGTATGACACTCCGATTTCGGCAGGAAAGAAGGTGGCGGTAGTCGGCGGAGGAAATGTGGCAATGGATGCCGCGAGAACGGCTCTGCGTCTGGGTGCGACGGTTTATATCGTATACCGCAGAGGCGAGGCGGAACTTCCGGCGAGAGTGGAAGAAGTACATCACGCAAAGGAAGAAGGAGTTATTTTTAAACTTCTGACAAATCCGAAAGAGATTTTAGTTGATGAAAACGGCTGGGTAAAGGGAATGCGCTGCGTGGAAATGGAACTGGGAGAACCGGATGCGTCGGGAAGAAGACGGCCTATAGAGAAAGCGGACTCCGAGTTCGTACTTGATTTGGATACCGTGATTATGTCTTTGGGAACCAGTCCGAATCCGCTCATTTCTTCCGTAACAAAGGACCTTGAAATCAATGCGCGGGGCTGTATTGCCGCCGCGGAAGAAGACGGAAGTACAAGTAAGAAAGCCGTATTTGCGGGCGGCGACGCGGTAACAGGAGCGGCAACCGTTATTTTAGCAATGGGCGCGGGAAAGGCTGCGGCTAAGGGAATTGACGAGTATCTTTCCCAAAAATAAATAATTGATAAAGGAAAAATGTGCCTATGGATTATTTGCAGATGTTTATTTGTATTATATTGACAGTTCTGAGTGTACTGCTGGTGGTGTGTATTATACAGAATTACAGAATCCAAAATAAGATGCAGACGAATGAAGAGGAACTGCTGGATAACTACCGGAGATTAAAAGAAGCTTACGATAAAGAGGCTGAAGAAAAAAGAGTACTTACAGAGCGATGCGAAGAACTTATAAGAAGTAAAGAACATATGCAGAAAACGGCCGGTACGGATTACCTGACCGGACTTCCGAATCGTTTTGAATATACGGAACATCTGAAAGAAGAACTGAGAGATATGAAGTCGGATGGGCTGCTTGGAATTATTGATCTTGATATTGATAATTTCAGAAATATAAATGATTCTTATGGGCATTTTTACGGCGATCAGACTTTGTGTGAAGTAACCAGGCGTCTTACCCGTTTTGTACTGGAGCGGGACGCTTATCTTGCGCGTGTAGGCGGCGACGGCTTTTCCGTCATCCTGAAAGATTTTAGTGAACGTGCGGAGTTAGAGGCACAGGTCGTACAGCTTTTAAACTATCTGAAAGATCCGTATCATATTGGGGAAAGGGAGTTTATGCTGACTTTGAGCGCGGGAGTTGTGGTTGTCCCGACAGACGGTACGAATGAACAGACGATAACCAAAAATGTAGACATGGCAAAGTTTTTTGCCAAGGCGAGCGGAAAAGATACCTATATTTTCTATGACGATTCTTTGGACCGTTCCGTTACGGAGAAGCTTGAGCTTCAGACGGAAGTGAGAAAAGCGATAGAAGACGAAGCGTTTGAAGTGTATTTTCAGCCCCAGATTGATTTGGCGACCGAAGAGACGTTGGGATTTGAAGCGCTGGTGCGTTGGAATCATCCGGAGCGCGGTGTGATTGTGCCGTCGGAGTTTATACCGGTTGCGGAGGAATGCGGTTTAATTGTCCCGCTTGGCGAGTTCGTTTTGCGGGAGTCCTGTAAAAAACTGAAAAAATGGCAGGATGAAGGATGCAGGCAGGTGGTGGCTGTAAACCTTTCCGCCAGACAGTTTAAAGACAGGGAGTCTATGGATAATGTAATGAGGATTATCAGGGAGACCGGGATAAATCCCAAGCAGCTGGAGCTTGAAATTACCGAAACAATGGCCCTGGATGATTTGGATTACGCCATAAATACTTTGCAGAAGTTGAAACAGCTGGGGGTTTCTATCGCTCTGGACGATTTCGGAACCGGTTATTCTTCTTTGAATTACTTAAAACGGCTGCCGGTAAATCAGCTAAAGATTGATAAGAGTTTTATGGATAATGTGCTGGAAGATCATTCGGACCAAAAGATTGTCGAGACGATTATCGCGCTGGCGCAGGCATTGAATTTAGTAGTGGTTGCCGAAGGCGTGGAAAATTCGGCACAGGCGGATTTTTTGAAATCCGTCAGCTGCGACAAAGCGCAGGGCTATCTTTACAGTAAGCCGTTACGGGAGAAAGATATGTTGGGATTTTTACAGACGAATTAGCAGCAGGATAAATGCTGTGAAACGGTAGGATGACATAATTTACATGGCGAAGAATTATATACATAGGAGTATAGCAGTATGAAAAATATCAGTTTCGACATTGCCGCGCTGTTTTTGCTCATTGTTCTGATTAGTTCATGTTATGTCAGGAAAATGACAAGAGGTATCTCAAACCATTTGTTTCTGATTCTTACAATGAATACGATTGCATCGACGATATTTGATATCGCAGCAGTCTCGCTTGATAATGCGCAAAGCAGCAATATTATGGCACTCTATACGGCACATTTAGGGTATCTATTGACACATTTTTTAAGTGCGCCGCTATATCTTCTATTTATTATCAGTCTTACTGATGTATGGCATAAATTGCGCAAAAATATAATTCATCAGATAATGTTAATCATGCCGCTTGCGGTGATGATTGGTGCCCTGATAGCCAATGCGGTTAATCAGCGCGTCTTTTCGGTGGAGAATGGGTATAAGCGGGGGCCGCTGTTTATTCTTATGTATGCAGGCACGCTTCTTTATGTTGTATTTGCTATTATATGTATTATCCAGTATCATGGTTTGTTAGGTCGCACCAAAATCATGACGACCAGTACGTTTGTTCCGCTTGAGCTTGTGGCGATGCTGGTACAGATGGTTCATCCTACTGCCCGTGTGGAGATGTATGGCGGGGCAATCGGTCTGCTGATTATCAGCATCGGCATACAGCGTCCGGAGGATTATATTGATTCTTTTACACAGCTGCTAAAATACAGTGCTTATGTCTATGACATGAAACGTAATTCTTGCAATGATAAGCATGTGAAGATTATTATGCTTAATATCGGCAATTTCCAGTCCATTCAGGCCATGATTGGATTTGATTCCGCCATGAAGGTACTGAAGGAAGTATCTAATAAGCTATGTGAGGTCAACAGAAAAATGCGAGGATATGCAGATGTGTATTATCTGGATAACGGCCGGTTCCGCATGGTTTTTTTGGAAAGATATTATGACAGGGCTGAGGGCATAGCGGAAGTAATAAACCAGGAACTCAAAAAAGAGATCAACATCAATGGACTGGAGATTAATTTAACGCCTTATATTGTGGTGGCGAACTATCCTGAAGAGTTTATGAATTTTAGGAGACTGATGGCTTTCGGGGCGGATTTCCATCAGAGGAGTATCTATACCGGGCGGATTATGCGTGCGAGTGAAATGTACAATCAGAATCAGCTTGATATTCAGAACAATATTGATGCAATCATTGAACGTGCTCTTGAAAATGAAAGTTTTGAAGTGTATTATCAGCCGATTTATTCAATTCCGCAAAACAAGTTCGTGTCCGCGGAAGCACTAATCCGTCTGTTTGATCAGGAGCATGGTTTTATATCGCCGGAACTGCTGATTACGACCGCCGAACGAAACGGTACCATTCACAGGATAGGTGAATTTGTTTTTGAAAAAGTCTGTCGGTTTATAGCGAGCGATGAGTTTAAGGAACTTGACCTTGAATATATAGAAGTCAATTTGTCGGTAGCGCAGATTATGAACGGTGATCTTCCGGAAAATTATCTGGCTATTATGAAAAAATATGGTGTTTCACCGGATAAGATTAATCTTGAGATTACGGAGACTGCCGCTGCTTATGCGCAGAAAGTCATGACGGATAATATAGAGGAGCTTACGCAGGCAGGAATCAGTTTCTCCTTAGATGATTACGGAACGGGATATTCCAATATGCAGCGGATGATTCAGCTGCCGCTTAAGATTATTAAGCTTGATAAGTCATTTGTGAATGAGGAAAATAGTCCGAAGGTGTGGGTATTCCTAAAAAATACGGTTAAAATGCTGAAAGATATGGATATGGAAATCGTAATTGAAGGGGTAGAGACGCAGAAAATGCTGGAGGCATTTTCGAATCTGCAGTGTGATTTTGTCCAGGGGTACTTCTTCTCAAAACCGATTCCGCAAAATGATTTTGTGGCATTTATTTCAAAAGCCAAGAACATATTATAAAAGTTTTTGCTTTACAGGTAAAAAGGTGGGAAAAACCTTGAAATAAAGGATTTCTTCACCTTTTTTTATTATTCTTTTTTCGGCAGATTGCATGAAGTTTTTCTGTAAAGTTTGTTGGAATTTCCGTCTTGTCCTCGGATATTTTTCCTGTTACAATTAATTTGCGGCTATAAAGAGCCGTGCAATCTAAATAGTTCTGTTTTTCTTATATTATACTCCGTTCGGAGTAGATTTCCATGGAAAAAGTACAATAATTTTAGGAGAGGAGCAAAGGAAGAATGGAAGAAAAGGATAGTATGGAAAGGGAAGAGTTTGCGCAGGCGGTCACGGAAATGGTTTCGAGAGGATTAGGAAGCCGGTATCAGGTGGAACGGACGGAGGTGAGGAAAAATAACGGAGTAGTCAAGGAGAGTCTTCTGGTGCGGCAGGAGGGCAGCGAATGCGCGCCCAGTTTTTATCTGGAAGAGTTGTACCGCTCGTATTGCGGCGGACTTCCCGCGGAAATGCTGGCAGAACACATTATGGAAATTGTCAGGGAAGAAAACGGCGGTTTTGCGCGGGTAACGGATTTTCTTTCAAAGGCATGGCTGGAAGAAAATCTGTTTCTGCGCCTGGTGAATTTTGAAAGAAATCTGGAACAGTTAAAAGACGCGGTATATGTCAGACGGTTGGATCTGGCTGCGGTTTTTTATGTCCTTACGAAGCAGGACGAGGAAGGAATAAAAAGTTTCCGTCTGCCTAAAGAGGTCTGGGAGAAGGCGGGACTTGGGAGCGCAGAACAGTATTTTGAGAAAATCCTGAAAAATACGGAGCGGCTGTTTCCGGCGGATGTAAAACGGATTGAGGAAAGTCTGGCGGAGTGTGTCCGAAAGAACGGTGAAAAAGAGCCGGACTGGCTTATATCGGAACTGCAGGGAACGGATGAAGCAGGCGGTTCGCTGTTTTATGTACTTTCGAATAAGGTGAACATTAACGGGGCAATTACACTGTTTTATCCGGGAATGCTGGGCAGACTGGAGAAAAAATTCCCGGGCGGCTTTTACCTGATTCCGAGCAGCATACATGAGATGCTGTTGCTGGCGGAATCCGAGGAGACGGAAGTCAGGGAGCTGAATCAGATGGTATGTGAGGTAAATGAAAGTCATGTGGCACCGGAAGAAGTGCTTTCGGATCATGTGTATTATTATTCTAAAACCCGCGGACTTTGCAGCATGGCAGGATAACGGTACGGAAAGCGAAAAGCTTTCCGGGCAGGATGCGCAGCTTACGGAAAGGACTAAATGCTGCGCACTCTGCTCGCGCGGAGAGCCGCAGGCGACTCTTTGTGCTGCTATATAGGTTTTACGGGGTGGAAGCAGAGACAAGACGGTTGTAGAAGTCTTTTAGGTCATCGTCCGCCAGCAAAGCTTCCGTCATGGCCTGATTCGTTTCTTTTGCAAGAGCCTGTATCGGTTCACTCTGCGTAACCGCGGCACAGTAAGCATCCGTATCCAGTGAGGTAATGCCGAGATAAATATACGGATTACCGGTTGCCGGGTCTAAGTAGACATAGTAGCACTCCATACAAGGAGCCGGCGTATCAATGAGGACGATTTTTTCTTTATATGTAACGTAAACTATATAGTCGAACTCATTGATTCCCGGATAAAACAGGAAGTTGTAATCAGAGAAGTATTCCGTATATGAAAAACGGGACGCAAAGTATTCCAGGTTTAAATAGTCCGGATTGGTTACACATTGCTCCAAACGTTGTTCATCAAGCGTAAGACAGGCGTTGTTATAACAGCGGATTAAGGTGGAAATCGCCATATTCAGCACGGATTCCGTTGTGCGTGCCTGTGCCAGTGCCGCTTTTGTTTCTGTGGATAACGGTGCAGTATTGATTAAAAAAACTCCGTTGCCGACCCGTTTGATATAGTATTCCGAAAAACGCGGAATTGACGGACTCGTATTGTCATAGGAAAGAGAATACGTAGCGTAAACAACGGAAAAAATACCGTCGATTCCGGGCTTTGAATATAGTTTTAAATCGGTGACTTTAGTGACCCCGGAAGAATTGGCCTGTATCAACGCGGGACTCAGCATAGAAGGCTCTGTTACAAGGGATGCAAGCGCTTCCAGATCATTCTTGTAGTAACTGTTGATATAGGATGTAACAAGTTCCGTGATTCCCGGGAGCGGGTCGGATAAGGTATCCGTAAACAGGGGATGTATCTTTTGGGGTGCTTCGGTCGGTGTTAATGTTACGCTTTCCGTCGGCAGCGGCGACACGTCAGGGATATCGGTAAGACCCGAAAGCAGCGGAGCCGATGTAACAGCGGGAGTCGTTGTAGGGAATGGTTCTTTTTCTTTGGTACTTGTTGTCTTTGCCTGCGGGTAGAGCAAAAAAGTCAGACCCAGCACAAGAGCCGAACTGTAAATGGCAGACATGTATCTTCTGAATTTCATAAGAACCCCTCCTTTGCTTGTTTTTTACAGCCATTATTTATCATATCAAAAAAATTAAAGAAAATCAACTGTTTCTACTTGACCAAATCCTGTTAATTGGATATAATATCAGTATTGCATCTGTAGCTCAGTGGATAGAGCAATGGTTTCCGGAACCATGTTAGCGGGGGTTCGAGTCCCTTCAGATGCATTTTTGATACGCGGTTGCGTTTTGCCGGGAGGCAGTGCGCCGGAAAGGTTTTCTTTGTGCAGCGGCAGATGGCAGAGAAAACCCTTTTTTGTATCATAGGGACTGTTCGCAGCCCTTATGATACAAAAAGCTCTTCGGACAGGATACGCACGGGCGCGTACAAGGAAGCTGCTGCAGACGCAGCCGCGCCCGGTTTAAACGATGGCTTGTGAAAGGAAGTAAAGATGAAGGCGAAAAAGTTTGCGGCAGAGGAAGTTATGGCGGGAGTGAGAATTAACAAATACCTTGCGGATGCCGGTGAGTGTTCCAGACGGGAAGCAGACCGGCTTGTAGAAGAAGGAAAGGTGTTTATCGACGGAGAACGCGCGGTGGCGGGCAGCCGTGTTCTGCCGGGACAGAGCGTGGTGTTTAACGGGAGAGAACTGAAAAAAGAAGAAGATCTTGTTTTGCTGGCGTTAAATAAACCGAGAGGCATTGTCTGTACCGGAGATAAGAGAGAGCCGGACAATGTGGTGGATTTTGTAAACTACGGGAAGCGCATTTACCCGATCGGACGGCTGGACAAGGATTCCGAAGGGCTTCTGCTGCTGACAAACGACGGGGATATTGTCAATAAAATCCTGCGTGCGGGAAATTACCATGAGAAAGAATATATTGTAAAGGTCAATAAAATGATTACCAAAGAGTTTTTGCAGGGTATGGCAGGCGGCGTGCCGATTCTGGATACCGTCACCAGACCGTGTAAGGTAGAGGCGCTGGATAAGTACCGTTTTAAAGTGATTCTGACCCAGGGACTGAACCGCCAGATCAGGAGGATGTGTGAGTATTTCGGATACCGTGTGGTGCATCTGCAGCGGGTACGCATTATGAATATCCGTCTGGGACATTTAAAAACGGGAGATTACCGGAAACTTACCCCGCAGGAGCTTACGGAATTAAAGGAAATGATCCAAAACTCCTCCAATGCGCCGGTGCTGCATGATAAAACAAGAAACGATTACAGCGTTACTTACGCAAAGCCGAAGGAACGGCAAAAGTCCGTGAAAGAAAATGAGGTAAAACGAGAGGAGTCCGCGACAGAGAATAAGACACAACAGCAAAAATATGCCAAAGAAAATAAGGTAAAACAGGAGAAGTTCGCAAAAGAAAATAAGGCAGAACAGGGAAAGTCCGTCGGAGAGAGGGAAGAGGAAAAGGCAAAAGCCGTAAAAGAGAACGAACGCCGGAGCAGATACCGGAAAGTGTAGAAGTGCGCGCGGGCACAGGAAAGGCAGAGAGAGTATGGAAGAAGCAGAAAAGAAATTGGAACGTATGCGAGAACTGCATCAAAAGCTGAAAGAGGCAGCCTGCGCGTATTATCAGGAAAATTCCGAAATTATGAGCAATTTTGAATATGACGCTCTGTACGATGAACTCGCAGAACTGGAGAAGGAAACCGGAATTGTCCTGGCAGACAGCCCGACCGTTAAGGTTGGATATGAGATTGTCAGTGAACTGCCGAAGGAGGCACATGCCGTACCGATGCTTTCTCTGGATAAGACAAAGGACAGAGAGGCACTTCCCGGGTGGCTTCAGGGACGGGAGGGGGTACTTTCCTGGAAGTTAGACGGTCTGACAAATGTTCTGACGTATCGGGACGGGACGCTTGTAAAGGCGGTTACACGCGGAAACGGTGAAATCGGAGAGATTATAACGAATAATGCGAGGGTATATAAAAATATACCGATAACCATTCCTTACAAGGGAGAAATTGTCGTGCGCGGAGAAGCGGTTATTACCTATTCCGAATTTGAGCGGATTAACAATGAGATTGCGGAAGCCGAAGCCAAGTATAAGAACCCTCGAAATTTATGCAGCGGAACAGTACGCCAGCTGAACAATGAAATTACCGCGCAGCGGAATGTGTTGTTTTTTGCCTATACCCTTGTGAGTGCGGAGTCGGTGCTTGCTTTTTCCACCAGAAAGGAACAGCTTGATTTTTTGACGGAGCAAGGATTTACATGTGTAGAATATTTTATTGCAACACCGGAGACTGTTGTAGAATTAATTGGAAAAATGGAGAAAAAGTTACCGGAGAATGACTTTCCTTCGGACGGCTTGGTATTGACTTTTAATGAAATTGCGTTTGCGGAGAGCCTCGGAAGAACCGCAAAGTTTCCGAGAGATTCCATTGCTTTTAAATGGGCGGATGAAACGGCGGAAGCAAAACTCTTGGAAATTGAGTGGAGCGCGTCAAGAACCGGCCTGATTAACCCGATTGCCGTTTTCACACCGGTAGAATTAGAGGGAACGACGGTTTCCCGTGCGAGTCTTCATAATGTCAGTATTATGGAAGGGCTTTCTCTCGGAATCGGAGATACCGTAGAGGTATACAAAGCGAATATGATTATTCCGCAGATTGCGGAAAATTTCACCAGAAGCGGTACGGCAAAGCCGCCGGAGTGCTGTCCGGTCTGCGGCGGAAAGACTACGTTGAGGGAAGAAAATGAAGTAAAGGCCCTGTATTGCATGAATGCGGACTGTCCCGCGAAGAAGGTAAAGGCCATTGCGCATTTTGTAGCGCGGGACGCCATGAATATCGAAGGATTGTCGGAAGCCACCATAGAGAAGTTCTTAAATGAAAAGCTGATTACAAAGGCGGCGGATTTGTTCCGCCTATCCGCACGGAAAGAGCAAATTGTCGGCATGGAAGGATTTGGCGAAAGGTCCTATCAGAAACTGATGGATTCCATTGAGGCCGCAAGGACGGTTTCTCCCGCGAGGTTTTTGTATTCGCTCGGTGTGCCGAATATAGGATTGTCTACCGCGAAGCTGATCTGCCGCGCGTTTGACGAGGATATTGAGCGTGTGATGAATGCCGCTGCGGAAGAACTGGTGGCGATTGAGGGTATCGGTGAAGTGATTGCGGAAGCGTTTGTCGCTTATTTTGCGGAGGAGAAAAACCGTAAGGAGGCAGAAGAACTGCTTTCTCTTTTAGAACTGGAACGTCCGGCGGCAGAGAAGTCCTCGCCGATTGCCGGGAAGACCTTTGTAATTACGGGGAAGGTATTTCAGTTTTCCGGCCGCTTAGAGTTAAAGAATTATATTGAGGAACGGGGCGGCAGAGTGACCGGCAGCGTAACCGCAAAAACGGATTACCTGATTAATAACGACGCCGCGTCCCAGTCTTCAAAAAATAAAACCGCGAAGGAATTAAACGTAGAGGTGATTACCGAGGCGGAATTTTTGGAAATGCTCGGTGGAAAGGAAGAGTAAGATGCCGGTTAAAGTAAACAATGATTTACCTTCCAAAAAAGTGTTGGAAGCAGAAAATATTTTTGTAATGGACGAGAGCCGTGCCATAACGCAGGATATCCGTCCGTTAAAAATTGCTATTTTAAACCTGATGCCGTTAAAAGAAGATACGGAGTTACAGCTTCTTCGCAGTCTTTCCAATACGCCGCTGCAGGTGGAGGTTACGTTTTTGACGACGGGAAGCTATGTGGGGAAGAATACGCCGCTCAGCCATCTGGAGCAGTTTTATATGACCTACGAGGAAGTAAAGGAGAAAAAGTTTGACGGTCTGATTATTACCGGAGCGCCGGTAGAGCAGCTGGAGTTTGAAGAGGTGGCGTACTGGGAGGAGCTTACGAAAATTATGGAGTGGTCCCGGAAAAATATTACTTCTACTCTTCACATCTGCTGGGGCGCGCAGGCAGGACTGTATTACCATTACGGCATAAAAAAGGAACTGCTTCCGAAAAAGCTCTCCGGCGTTTACCGCCATCGTGTGTTAAACCGCAGGGAGCCGTTGGTGCGTGGTTTTGACGACGAGTTTTTTGCACCGCATTCCCGTTACACCGGAATCCGCAGAGAAGACGTGCAGGAAAGCGGCGTGTTTACCGTGCTTGCGGAAAGCGACGAAGCGGGCTGTTTTATTTTGCTTGCGGAAGGCGGAAAGAACATTTTTGTCCTCGGACACCCGGAGTATGACCGCCTGACTTTGGACAAAGAGTATAAGAGGGATTTGGAAAAGGGGTTAAACCCTGAGATTCCGCTCAATTACTATCCGGACAATAACCCGGACCTGCGTCCGCTTCTTTTGTGGCGTTCCCATGCCAACGCACTGTACAGCAACTGGCTGAATTATTATGTATATCAGAGTACGCCGTATAATTTGACTTAAAGATTCGGGTATCAAAAGCTTGTCGATTTTGGGACCATATTTTTGTAAAATAGAAAAACCTTGGAACCTTCGCCTTTGACGGGCGGGGTGTTGGGGTACAATAGATAGGTAACACAAAAATAAAATACAAGGATTCGCCTCT
>JAFLSZ010000063.1 GCA_022510665.1 Lachnospiraceae bacterium | reverse complement strand
GTGATTCCGGTTTCGCTAAAAACGCGTTCCTTCGGACAAATGCAAAAATAAGGCGACGAATCTCCCATTTCAGTTAGTCAGTTATACTAACCGCTTATAAGAATCCGCCACGCCCGGAGCCACCGCCACTTAGTGCGACAGCCCCATGTTACAACTGCGCCCCGTAAAAGGGTCTGCCATACAAACTTATATTGACTACTCCGACTGTTCCGGTGCTTCTTCCGTATCCGCGGAAAAAGTTTCTGTTTCGGCATAATCCTTACGGTCATAATTACGGTAGTTATTCTTGTAACCGCCCTTATTGTATCCGCCGCGGCTGCCGCCGTAATTGCCCTTTCCGTAATAGCGTTCATTGCCAAAATCCCTGACGCCCTTTTTTAAGGAAACAATTACCTTACGGTAAGGCTCGTCCCCTTCGCTGTGGGTTTCTACATATTTGTTATTCTGCAATACGGAATGGATAATTCTTCTTTCATAAGGATTCATCGGCTCCAACGCAACGGAACGTCTGGTTCTTCTTACCTTGTTCGCAATGTTCTTCGCAAGATTTTCAAGAGTTTCTTTTCTCCTCTCACGATAATTTTCGGTATCTAACTTCACTTTAATAAAAGTATCGCTGTCTTTGTTTACTACTAAACTTACAAGATACTGTAAAGAATCCAAAGTCTGGCCGCGCTTACCGATTAACATTCCCATATCGCTTCCGGTAAGATTGATATTCATAGTCTTTTCTTCTTCGTTGTATTCAATTTCCGCTTCCGCTTTTACGCCCATTGCCTCAAATACTTTGGAAAGAAAATCATCTGCCGGATTCTTTTTTTCTTCTTTCTTTCTTGCGCGAATCTTAGCCGGCTTCTTATTTAATCCGAGAAAACCGCTGGATTCCTTTTCAATTACTTCGTATTCTATACTTTCCGTAGAAACTCCGAACTTAATTCCGGCCTCTATTACTGCGTCATCTACCGTTTTTGCGGTAACTTCAATCCATTCATTCATAATTAATGCCTCCTAACAAAATCATTTATTACTTTCCGGAACGGTTTTTCAAAATATTCGCGTAACTTGAAATGCTGCCGCCGGAAACAGGAGTATCTTTACTCTCCGTATTTTCCTGATTTTCTTCTGCACCCGTACCGCCTGCCGCGCTGTTATTATTCTTTCGGGCAATGTTCGCATAATCGGCAGTAGACTTAGGTGTTGCTTCGATTGATTTTGTGGAAGTTTTTGCTACTTCTGCCATTTTACTTCCCGTATCAATACCCATTTTTTTCAGTTTCTTCGCGCGTTTTGCCTGACTCTGTGCAATCAGTTCTTCTACTTCTATCTTGTCCATATAACGGTTAATAAAAAACTGCTGTACAATCTGTACCACGGAACTGGTAATCCAGTAAATACCTACGCCAATCGGAATCATCAAACAGATAAAACCGGACATAATCGGAAAAAATACATTCATCCATTTCATGCTGGCCATAGCCGGATCTTCCTGTTTATTTTTGTTTGACTTGTTCGTGTAGGCCATGGAAAGTCTGGACTGAACAAACTGCATTGCCATTGCCAGAATCGGAACTAAAATTCCGACGGTAAAATAATTTCCGTTTTCTACCGGATTATTTAAAATGTTCAGACCGCCGATAAATCTGTGCACGTTAATAATCGGCTCCGAGTAACCGGTAAGCGTATCGGAAATGCTTGGAAATGCCGCAGCCAAAGACTGCCATGCGTTTTCGTTACATTTGGACAACACGTCAATAATGTTGGTTTTTGAAATAACGCCTATATCGTAGCCGACAAACTTTTCAACGGAAATTGCTCTGAGTCCGGCTTCTTTTGCAAAATCGGCAAGTGTCTGTGCATAACCTTCCACGCCCTGAATCGCTTCTGCCGCAAGATCATACATAGCATTAACATCTTTAATATAAGCAGGTATCGCGTAAATTACACGATACAACGCAAATAAAATCGGCAGGGAAATCAAAAGCGTAAGACAGCCCATCATCGGATTGGTACCGTACTTATCATAAACCGCCTGGGTTTCCATCTGCATCTTCCTGCGGGAAGCTTCATCTGTCTTTCCTCTGTACTTTTCGTTAATTGCCGTAAGCTCCGGACTCATCTGAGAAGAAAGCTTCGTGGATTTCTGCTGCTTAATGGTAAGCGGAATCATTAACATTTTTACAATAATCGTAAACAATATAATACAAAGCGCGATATTCGCCATTCCGATTCCGTTTACATCTTCGGTAAATAATGCGAGAAACTCATAAATACCGTTCAAAATCCATCCTAATAATCTGGAAAGCGGCCCCATGATAAGACCATTTTCTTTTGTTAAAAAAACAAAATCCAACAAATTTAAAATCCTCCTTAACTACAATTAAGGAACCGGGTCGTAGCCACCCTTATGGAACGGATGACAACGGAGTATTCTTCGGACTGCAAGCCAAGAGCCCTTCAAAGCACCATATCTTTCCAGTGCTTCCAAGGCATATTGAGAACAGGTAGGCGTAAACCTGCAGCAGGAACCTCCCTTATAAGGCGATATATACTTTTGATAAAAACGAATGACTGCAATCAATCCTTTTTTCAATCCAATCCCTCACAAAGTATCTTGTGCATCTTTGCTAAATGCAGCATGGCGCTGTTAATTTCAAAATAATTTCTGCCTTTTGCTCCCTGTCTGGCAACTACAACAATGTCCCAACCACTATGGAACTTACTTTCATTCAATCGGTAACTTTCTCTTAGCAATCTCGCTATTCTGTGTCGGACAACACTATTACCCACTTTCTTACTTACCGAAATACCAAGTCTGCCGGTTTCTAAATCATTCTTTTTTGCATACATTACCAAATACTTGTTGGCATACGATTTCCCCGATTGGTAAACCTTTTTAAAATCTTCGTTCTTTTTGATTGACTCTGCCACTGTGTTTTCTCCCGAAAAAGAAAGGGTAAGAGAAAAGGTCACATATTATGCGACCTATGCGGATAATTTATGTCTACCCTTCGCCCTTCTTCTGGCTAACACTTTTCTTCCGTTTGAAGTACTCATTCTGGAACGGAAACCATGTACCTTAGATCTCTGTCTTTTCTTCGGCTGAAACGTCATCTTCATAAACTAACACCTCTCTTTCATTGCTCTGTGCCGAAACGCACATTACAGCATTTTACCTAAATAGCATTTCTATTATAGTAGGAAACTTCTCTTTCGTCAAGTAAAAATTGTATTTTTTTAAATTTTATTTTAAAAAAACACTTTTCTATTTCTGTTATTTTTGGTATAATATAGGATAGTGGATTTATAGGCTTCAAATAGCGTTATTTTCTTATTAGAGGCAATTTGCAGAAGGGATAATACAAAAATGGATATCAAAACGATAAAAAGCAAATGGACGGAAATTTTAGAGTACATGAAAACAGAGTTCGTTATTCCGGACGCACTCTATAAAACATGGCTTCTTCCGATGTATCCTTATGCCATAAAAGGAAATAAGCTGATTATTAACTTTACAAATAAAGAACTGGGAATGATGGGGATTGACTTCATCAAAAAAAGATACTTACGGTATCTGGAAACTTCCGTAGAGACGATTTTAAACGAAGAATATGAAATTGAGCTCGTCTTATCAGATGCGGTTTCCGAGGAAGATTCTCCTGAAACTGTCGTTAAAGTAAAAAAAAGAAATGAAAGCTATGATACACTGAATCCGAAATATACGTTTGATACTTTTGTAGTAGGAAAGAGTAACCATATGGCACATGCTGCGTCGGTTGCAGTTGCCGCCGCACCGGGAGAGGCCTACAATCCGTTATTTCTTTACGGAGGAGCAGGACTCGGAAAAACTCACCTAATGCAGTCTATTGCGCACGATATTTTGGACCGGAACGAAGACTCTTTAATCCGTTACGTTACAAGTGAGAAGTTCACAAACGAACTGATTGAGTCTATCCGCAACAACAAAACTTCCGATTTCCGCGAAAAATACCGCAACGTGGACATGCTTTTAATCGACGATATTCAGTTTATTATAGGAAAGGAAAGTACACAAGAGGAGTTTTTCCACACGTTTAACACCCTTTACGACTCCAAAAAGCACATTGTTATTTCCAGTGATAAACCTCCCAAGGATATCGCTACCTTAGAGGAACGTCTTCGTTCCCGTTTTGAAATGGGACTGATTGTAGATATCGGAAGTCCGGATTATGAAACCCGTATGGCTATTCTCAGAAAGAAAAACGATATGGACAATTTTGACATTGATAATGATATTCTCGCCTACTTCGCGGAAAATATCAAGTCAAATATCCGCGAACTGGAAGGCGCCTTAAATAAACTGGTTGCTCTTTCCAGACTGAAAAAACAGCCTATTACGATGGAACTGGCACAGGAAGCGCTGAAAGATTATATTTCCGCGGACAACCATAAGACCATCACCGTCGGTTATATTATTGATATTGTTTCGGAACATCTTTCCATCTCTTCTTCCGACATCTATTCAAAGAAGAGAAACAGTGAGATTGCAAATGCCAGGCAGATTGTAATGTACCTTGCCACAAAGCTGACCGATTTATCTACTACCGATATCGGAAAGCAGTTAAACAATAGGGATCATTCCACAGTCATTCACGGCAGAAATAAGATTGAAGAAGACTTAAAGTTAAACCCACAGCTTCAAAATACGATTGATGTACTGTTAAAAAAGATAAATCCGTAATACACCTGATATATGAAACGCATTATTATAGGAAGAAACTCGTTCAGGTTGTCCATATCCGTTATGTGAATAACCTGTGAATTATTGTGAATTACTGTGGATATTATACTCTTTTTAAGTTGTTTTATACTTTACTGTGTAAAAGTATCCACAAAAAGGCAACACCTTATACCGATGCCGGTTCACCTTCTTTATTAACTTAAAACCGGCTTATTATAAAGGTTTGCGAACTTATTCACACTATAAACCTTATCTATTACTTAATCTATAATATTATATATTATATATGGATGAAAAAGCATACCGAAAGGAGATATTCACCTTATGAAAATCACATGTCAGAAATCCGATCTGTTAAGCAGCGTTAATATTGCTCTCAGGGCCGTACCTGCAAAGTCTACCATGCCTATTTTGGAGTGTATCGCAATTGACGTAACCGACAGCTTTATAAAGTTTACAACCAATGATATGGAACTTGGTATCGAAACCATAGTAAAGGGTTCTATTATAGAAACGGGAAGTATAGCAATCAACGCAAAGATTTTGTCCGATATTATCCGTAAGCTTCCGGACAGCGAAATCTGCATCGAAACAGACGCAAAATATACGGTTACGATTACCTGTGAAAAGTCAAAGTTTTCAATTCCGGCAAAAGTAAGCGATGAGTTTCCTTCTCTTCCGGTGATTGAAAAGAAAGATGCCATGGTATTGTCCCAGTTTACTTTAAAGGACTTAATCCGTCAGACGGTGTTTTCTATTTCCGACAGCGATAATAACAAGATTATGACAGGCGAGCTGTTTGAAGTAGCCGACAATAAGTTAAGAGTTGTTTCTTTGGACGGTCATCGTATTTCGGTGCGGAAAATTGAGTTAAAAGAAGCGTTTAAGGATACAAAAGTAATTGTTCCGGGAAAAACTTTAACTGAAATCAGCAAAATTTTGTCCGGCGAGGTCTCAGATGAGGTAAGAATTTACTTTACCGACAGACATATCATTTTTGAGTTTGATGATACGATGGTGCTTTCAAGATTGATTGAAGGAGAGTATTACAAAATCAATCAGATGCTTTCCGGAGATTATGACACAAAGATTACGGTGAATAAAAAAGAGTTCTTGGACAGTATCGACCGTGCGACTTTGCTTGTAAAGGAGTCGGAGAAAAAGCCGATTATCATAGGAGTAAAAGATGGCGAGATGGAACTGGAAATGACTTCTAACATGGGTTCTATGGATGAAAGCATTGATATTGTAAAAGAAGGAAGCGATATTTTAATCGGCTTTAATCCTAAGTTTTTAATCGACGCGCTTCGTGTTATTGACGAAGAAGAGGTTACGATTTATATGACAAATCCGAAAGCGCCGTGTTTTATCAAGGACAGCGAGGAATCTTACATTTATCTGATTTTGCCGGTAAACTTTAATGCCGCCGCAAGATAAGAAACGGAGCGTATATGGAAGAAATTAAGTTAAGAGATGAGTTTATTAAGCTCGGACAGGCATTAAAGGCCGCAAATCTTGTATCGTCCGGCGCGGAAGCGAAAGATGTCATACAGGAAGGTTATGTAAAAGTAAACGGTGAAGTTTGTACACAGCGGGGAAAAAAGCTGTTTGACGGTGATATTGTTTCCTTTGAAGGCAATGAAATTAAAATTGTAGGATAGTTGGTGCTGTCTTGAAGATAAAACAGTTAGAAGTAAGTGAGTTTCGGAACTATGAAACATTGTCGGTGAAATTTGATGAAAAAGTCAATATTTTATATGGCGATAACGCACAGGGAAAGACAAATGTTTTAGAGGCAATTTATCTTTGCGGAACGACAAAGTCACATAAAGGAAGCAAAGACAAAGAGATGATACGCATTTCAAAAGAAGAAGCGCATATCAGAATGATGATAGAAAAGGCAGAAATTCCCCATCGGATTGATATGCACTTAAAAAAGAATAAGGCAAAAGGAGCCGCCATTGACGGAGTACCGATTAAGCGTTCTTCCGATTTATTCGGTCTGCTGCATATTGTTTTCTTTTCTCCGGAAGATTTGAGCATGTTAAAAAACGGTCCGGGAGAGCGGCGCAGATTTCTTGATTTGGAACTTTGCCAGTTAGATAAAATGTATTTGTATTATCTCGGAAATTATAACAGAGCGCTTAATCAAAGAAATAATCTTTTAAAACAAATCGGTTTTAAAAAAGAATTGGCGGATACCATCGGAGTATGGGACGCACAGCTTGCCGAATACGGAACAGCCCTAATGAGAGCAAGGGAACAGTTTATAGATGAGTTAAACGAGCTGCTTCCTAAAACAAACGCGAAGCTTTCCGGCGGAAAGGAAGAACTTTATATTAAGTACGAGCCGAATGTTTCGGAAAAAGAGTTTGAAATAAAGTTAAAGAGGAATCTGGAACGGGATTTGGTGTTAAAGTCCACAAGCTGCGGACCGCATAGGGACGATATCAGTTTTTATGTGGAAGATAACGACTTAAAGTTATACGGTTCCCAGGGACAGCAAAGAACCGCCGCATTGTCTTTGAAACTTGCGGAAATTGAGCTTGTAAGGGAAAAAATCAAAGAGAATCCGATACTTCTTTTGGACGACGTATTATCGGAGCTTGACCGAAACCGGCAGACTTATCTGTTAGAGAGTATTACGGATTTACAGACAATAATTACCTGTACCGGTTTGGAAGAATTTATCGGCGACAGAAAAAAATATCATAAAATTTTTCATGTTGTAAACGGCATGATACAGGAGCAGTAAAAGGAGCAGACAGAAACGAGGAGGCTTATATGAGCAAAGAATACGGAGCAGATCAGATACAGATTTTAGAGGGACTGGAAGCAGTTCGTAAAAGACCGGGTATGTACATCGGAAGTACATCGCTGCGCGGTCTTCATCATCTTGTTTACGAGATTGTGGATAACGCGATTGATGAAGCGTTAGCAGGCTTTTGTACGGAAATTGACGTTTCCATCAATCCGGACAATTCAATTACGGTTATTGATAACGGACGCGGTGTTCCGATAGAAATGAACAAGAAAAAGGGAATTTCCACGGTAGAAGTTGTTTATACCATTTTGCATGCAGGCGGAAAGTTCGGCGGCGGCGCTTATAAGGTATCCGGCGGACTTCATGGTGTAGGCGCGTCGGTTGTAAACGCGCTTTCCAAAAATATGGAAGTAAAGGTAGAACAGGGCGGCCACATATACCGCCAGTGCTACGAACGGGGAAAGCCTATAACGCCGCTTGAGGTTATCGGGGATTCCGAAAGAACGGGTACAACCGTTACGTTTCTTCCGGATGATACGATTTTTGAGGAGACCGTGTTTGAGTTTGACACGCTGAAAAGCCGTTTAAGAGAGATGGCGTTTCTTACCAAAGGGATTAAAATTATTCTCAGGGACAAGAGAGAAGAAGAAGAAAAGGTAAGAGAGTTTCACTATGAGGGAGGAATCCGCGAATATGTGGAGTATCTGAACAAGAATAAAGAAGTGCTGTACCCGACGGTTATTTATTGCGAGGGTACGATAAACGACGTCTATGTTGAAGTTGCAATGCAGCATAACGACGGTTATAACGAAGGATGTTACAGCTTTGTAAACAATATTACAACGCCGGAAGGCGGTACGCATCTGGCAGGATTTAAAAACGCATTAACGAAAACTTTTAACGATTATGCGAAAGCACAGAAGTATCTGAAAGAAAACGAACAGAATCTGTCCGGTGAAGATATCAGGGAAGGCTTAACCGCTATTATCAGTGTAAAGTTAGGCGAGCCTCAGTTTGAGGGACAGACAAAGCAGAAGCTCGGAAACAACGAAGCGAGAGGGGCGGTGGATTCCATTGTAAGCGAACAGCTTACATACTTCTTAGAGCAGAATCCGTCCGTTGCAAAGTTAATCTGTGAGAAAGCGGTACTGGCACAGCGCGCGCGCGATGCCGCAAGAAAGGCAAGAGATTTAACGAGAAGAAAGAACGCTTTGGACGGAATGAGTCTTCCGGGTAAGCTGGCGGATTGTTCCGACAGGGACCCGAAGAACTGTGAAATTTATCTGGTAGAGGGAGATTCCGCGGGAGGTTCCGCAAAAACCGCCCGTTCCCGTGCCACGCAGGCAATTCTGCCGCTGCGCGGCAAGATTTTGAACGTAGAGAAGGCAAGACTTGACCGTATTTTAAGCAGTCAGGAAATCAGGGCGATGATTACGGCATTCGGAACAGGTATTTCCGATGATTTTGACATCAGCAAGCTCCGGTATCACAAGATTATTATTATGACAGATGCGGATGTGGACGGAGCGCATATTGATACTCTTTTGCTTACGTTTTTATACCGTTTTATGCCGGAGCTGATTAAGCAGGGATATGTATATCTTGCAACGCCGCCGCTCTATAAGATTGAAAAGAACAAGAAAGTATGGTATGCGTACAGTGAAGAGGAATTAAGCGGCATTCTCTCGGAAATCGGGCGTGATCAAAACAATAAGATACAGCGTTATAAAGGACTTGGTGAGATGGACCCGGAACAGCTCTGGGAAACTACCATGGACCCGGAGAAGCGTATTTTAAAGAAAGTATGTATGAACGACGATACAAGGTCGGAACTTGACCTTACGTTCAATGTGCTGATGGGCGATAACGTGGAACCGCGCCGCGAGTTTATTGAAAAGAACGCAAAGTTTGTAAAGGATTTGGATAAATACTGTTAAAGAGCGGCAAATAAGATTTGCTGTATTCGCAGGAGGTAAAAATGGACGAACATATCTTTGACAAGATACAAGAGGTTGACCTTCAAAAGACGATGGAAACATCGTATGTAAACTATGCAATGTCGGTTATTGCGTCAAGAGCTCTTCCGGATGCCAGAGACGGTTTAAAACCGGTACAGAGAAGAATTTTGTACGCAATGATAGAGTTAAATAACGGTCCGGATAAACCGCACAGAAAATGTGCGCGTATTGTCGGCGATACCATGGGTAAATATCATCCGCACGGCGACAGCTCCATTTACGGCGCTTTGGTTAATCTTGCCCAGGAATGGTCTACCCGTTATCCTCTGGTAGACGGCCACGGAAACTTCGGTTCCGTAGACGGCGACGGCGCCGCGGCAATGCGTTACACCGAGGCAAGGCTCAGTAAAATTTCCATGGAAATGCTTTCCGATATCAACAAAGATACGGTTGATTTTGACCCGAACTTTGATGAAACGGAAAGAGAACCGGCGATTTTACCGGCACGTTTTCCGAATCTTTTGGTAAACGGTACTACGGGTATCGCGGTAGGCATGGCTACCAATATTCCGCCGCATAACTTAAAAGAAACGATTCAGGCGGTAGTCCGTATTATTGATAATAAGGTCGAGGATAAGGATACTTCCATAGAAGAAATTCTTGAAATCGTAAAGGGACCGGATTTTCCGACCGGTGCGATGATTCTCGGTACGAGAGGAATACAGGAGGCATACCGTACCGGACGCGGTAAGATTAAAGTGCGCGCGGTAACGAATATCGAAACTCTTCCGAACGGAAAGAACAGTATTATTGTAACGGAACTTCCGTATATGGTAAATAAGGCAAGGCTGATTGAAAAAATCGCGGAGCTGGTACGGGATAAGAAAATTGACGGTATTACGATGGTGCGGGACGAGTCCGACCGTGAAGGTATGCGTATTTGTATCGAATTACGCCGTGACGCGAACGCGAATGTTATTTTAAATCAGCTTTATAAGCATACCCAGCTTCAGGATACGTTCGGTGTGATTATGCTGGCTCTGGTAGACGGCGAACCGAGGATTCTTTCTCTGCCGGAGGCGTTAAATGTATACTTAAAGCATCAGGAAGAAGTAGTAACGCGCCGTACCCGTTATGATTTAAACAAAGCGGAAGAACGTGCTCATATTTTAAAAGGATTGTTAATCGCTCTGGATAATATCGATGAGGTAATTCATATTATCCGTAATTCCAAAAACGGTCTTGAAGCAAAGGAACGCCTGATGGAACGCTTTGCTTTGGACGACGTACAGGCACAGGCAATTATTGATATGCGTCTGCGTGCGCTGACCGGTCTGGAACGGGAAAAGATTGAACAGGAGTATGCGGAATTAATGCAGAAGATTGCGGAGTTTAAGGCAATTCTGGCAGATGAAAAGCTGCTGCTTGGCGTTATCCGTAAGGAAATCAGCGAAATTGCCGAAAAGTACGGTGACGAGCGCAGAACTTCCATCGGTTATGACGAGGAAGATTTTACGGACGAAGACCTGATTCCGAATGAACTGGCGGTAATCGCAATGACGAAGCTTGGCTATATCAAGCGTATGACGGTTGATAATTTCAAGAGCCAGCACCGCGGCGGCAAAGGCATCAAGGGAATGCAGACAATAGAGGACGATTATATCGAAGAACTCTTTATGACGAAAAATCATCATTATGTTATGTTCTTTACAAACAAGGGACGCGTTTACCGCATTAAGAGTTACGAGATACCGGAATCCGGCAGAACGGCAAGGGGTACGGCAATCATCAATTTGCTTCAGCTTATGCCGGAGGAAAAAATAACCGCAGTTATTACGTTAAAAGAGTTTGACGACCAGAGATATTTGTTTATGACGACGAAATCCGGTATCGTAAAGAAGACGAAGGTAAAAGAATATATAAATATCCGTAAGACCGGCCTTCAGGCAATCAGTCTCCGCGAGGACGATGAGTTGATTGAGGTAAAGGCGACAAACGGAGAAAAAGATATTCTTCTGGTAACAAAGTACGGTATGTGTATCCGCTTTAATGAAAAGGATGTACGTTCTACGGGACGTGTTTCCATGGGTGTAATCGGCATGACGTTAGACGACGGTGACGAAGTTGTTGCGATGCAGATGAATACGCAGGGAAAGCATCTTCTGACGGTATCCGAAAACGGCTACGGAAAGAGAACGGAAATAGATGAGTTTAACGTGCAGCACCGCGGCGGCAAAGGCGTTAAGTGTTACAAGATCATGGAAAAGACGGGAAATATCGTCGGCGCCAAGGCAGTAGAAGATCATCAGGAGATTATGATTATTACGAACGAGGGTATTATTATCCGAATCGCGGTAAGCGATATTAATGTGCTCGGACGTATTACCTCCGGTGTGAAACTCATTCATATGGATACCGAAAACGATATCCGTGTCGCAAGTTTTACTAAGGTAAAAGAAGCGGAGGGGGCCGAAAAACAGGAAATTTTCTTAGAGCAGTTAGAAAAGGCTCTGCGGGAAGAAGACGCCGTAGTTGTTGAAACCGAGGGGCCGGAGGAGTCCGACGAATCCGAAGAAACCGAGGAACAGTAAAATAACGGAAAGGGAATAATAAAATGAGGACAGTGCATACAGATAACATAAGAGATGCCATAAAGGAAATGTGCATTGAGGCAAATCTTATACTTTCCGAAGATGTGAAAGGGCGGATTTGCACGGCGGCAGAAGAAGAATCTTCCGAATTAGGTAAAAAGATACTTTTCCAGTTAAAAGAAAATATGGAAATAGCAAAAACGGAAAGTATTCCTATTTGTCAGGATACCGGCATGGCGGTTGTTTTTATGGAAATCGGACAGGAAGTACATTTTGAGGGCGATTACATAGAAGATGCCGTAAATGAAGGCGTAAGACGGGGATACCGCGAAGGGTATCTCAGAAAGTCGGTTGTAGGAGACCCGCTTCTTCGTGTGAATACGAATGATAATACCCCCGCGATAATCCATACGAAGATTGCTGCGGGAGAACAGGTAAAGATTACGGTTGCACCAAAAGGCTTCGGCAGCGAAAATATGAGCCGCGTCTGTATGTTAAAACCGGCAGACGGGGAAGAAGGAGTGAAAGAAGCGGTAATAGAAACCGTAAAATTGGCGGGACCGAACGCCTGCCCTCCGATGGTAATCGGCGTCGGAATCGGCGGAAGTTTTGAAAAGTGCGCGCTTCTCGCGAAAAAAGCACTGACGAGAAATCTGGATGTCCGCTCAGAACTGCCGCATATCCGCGCGATGGAGGAAGAAATTCTTGTAAAGATTAACGAATTAAATATCGGTCCGGGAGGTTTAGGAGGAAAAACAACGGCGCTCGGCGTTAATATCGAAACGTATCCGACGCATATCGCGGGGCTTCCGGTTGCAATTAATATATGCTGTCATGTCAACCGACACGTTACACGCGTGATTTAAGAACAGAACCGTGTACAACTATTGAAAGGAAGCATTGCCATGGAGAAAAGGATACAAACGCCGCTTACAAAAGAAATTGCGAGGACGCTGCACGCGGGAGAATATGTTTATTTAACCGGCACCATTTATTCCGCGAGAGACGCTGCGCATAAACGTCTGACAGAAAGTCTGGCGAGGGGAGAGGAGCTTCCGCTCCCGTTAGAAAACGAGATTATTTATTATCTGGGACCGACACCGGCGCGTCCGGGACAGGTAATCGGTTCGGCGGGACCGACAACGGCAAGCCGTATGGATAAATACGCACCGAAGCTTCTTGATCTGGGACAGACCGGCATGATAGGGAAAGGAAGACGTTCGGAAGAAGTAATCGCGTCCATGAAGAAAAATTCGGCGGTATATTTCGCGGCGGTAGGCGGCGCAGGGGCGCTGCTCTCCAAATGTATTAAGAAAGCGGAAGTAATTGCCTATGAAGATTTAGGCGCGGAAGCAATTTATAAGTTGGAAGTGGAGGATTTCCCGGTAATTGTTGTAATTGATTGTAATGGAAATAATTTGTATCATTAAATATTAAAAAATTCTAAAAACAAGAGGAAGATACCTCATGATGATTTGACAAAACAAGTAGAATGTGGTATTCTATATCTAATACTTAAAGTAATAGTTTGCTTACGCTAAGTATGGATAGTATAGTTTAATGCGGAGCATTTTTGACATTTTTTAGGAGGTACAAAGCAATGGAAAAGAGAAAGATAAAAGTGTCTTATTTAATCACCGCGTTGATTCTGACCGGACAGTGTCTTGTGTTGGTAGTTCTGTATTTTTTTGTAAAGGGACAGCTTACAAAGAACATAGAGAATAATACGGTAGCAAACATGCAGACAGTTGTAACGGAGCGTTCTTCCATTATCGAGAATTACGTTAAAGAGACGGAAATGTATCTGACCGCGTACAGCAGAGCGGGAGAAATTACCGCCCTGTTAAAGAATCCGACAGATCCGGCGGCAGCCGCTGCGGCGCAGAAGTATACCGAAACTTTCAGTGCGGATATGGATAATCTGGAAGGTATTTACGCAAGTGAATGGAATACGCACGTTTTGGCACATACCAATGCACCTGTAGTAGGTATTACAACCAGAACCGGAGATCCTTTGGTTGCGCTGCAGAATGCCATGCTTGCTGCAGACGGCGTTTATAATACCGGTATTATCATTTCCCCGGCGAGCGGACAGCAGATTATTTCAATGTACCGCGCATGTTATGATGAAAACGGTGCGCCGATTGGTCTGGTAGGCGGCGGTATTTTTACTACCGGTTTGAAGCAGATTCTTAACAGTCTTCCGGTAAACGGTCTGGAACAGGCAAAGTATTATCTGATTAACGCGAATACGGGAGAATATATCTTCCATGAATCGGAAGAAATGATTGGAACCGTTGCGGAAGAAAAGTACGTAACCGATATTATTGCTTCACTTGCTTTGGAAAAGGAAAGCATTACGGACTTTAGAGAAGAAAAAGATCTTATTGCGGCATATCATTATATTGCGGACAGAGGCTGGATATTCCTGTTGACGGATACTCCGGATGAGATTTTCGCGTCCGTGAATCAGACAAAGCAAACATTGATAATTTTATGTTTAAGCGCAGTGATATTATTAACGGCGGTATCTTACTTTACCATTTCCGTATCCATGAAGCCGCTCAATCCGATTGGAAAGACACTGCTTCGTATTGCGAACTGTGACCTTACCGATGACGCAGAAATAATGAAGTACATAGACCGGAAGGATGACCTCGGCGGAATCGCGGAAGCATCAAAGACGGTTATCAATTCCCTGCGGGATATTATTGTTACATTAAAAAACTGTACCGGAGATATGAATACAAAGGTATATGAATTGAAAGACTCCTCCGTAAATCTGGTTGACTGTGTAACCGATAATATCGCAATTACCGAAGAGCTTTCGGCAAGTTTGGAAAACCTGAATGTGGCGACGGAGAATATCAATACGGAAATTACCAGTATCCATGACTCGATTAACTCCATTGCCGGTAATTTACAGGAAAGCAATTCTTCCAGCGACGTTATGTTAGACGGTGCAAAACAGATGAAGGATACGGCAAAGAACGCGTTCCAGAACAGCAAGGATAAGTTAGAGGAGACGAAGAAGTCCGTGAAAGAGGCAATGGAAAGCCTGAACAGCCTGTCACAGATTAACGGCATGGCATCCAGCATTCTGGATATTGCTTCGCAGACGAACCTTTTGTCAATCAATGCTGCGATTGAGGCTGCAAGATCCGGAGAAGCCGGCAGAGGATTTGCCGTTGTAGCAGAGGAAATCGGTAAGCTGGCAGATACTTCAAAGGATACGGCTTCGCAGATTCAGAAGCTGTGTGAATTCTCCAATCACAGTATTGCGACGGTAAATGAGTGCGTGGAAGAAATCATGCAGTTTATGGAAAAAGATGTGCTGAACAGCTTTGGCGAATTTGCGTCACATTCGGAAGATTACACGGTATCGGTAGAAAAAATTAAGAAGGATATTGAACATGTAGGCAACTTTGTAAAAGATCTCAAAACGTCGGTTAAGGAGATTTCCAATAATATCGCGGATGTAAATTACAGTGCGAAGGAAAATAAGTCGGCAATTGAGGTTATCGTGGAGAAGAATGAGGTTACCTCCGGCATTGCTCACGATATTCAGAAGCAGTCCGAAGAAAATCATGAAGTGGCAGGACGTCTTGAAGGCATTGTAAGTAAGTTTAACTTACAATAGAGATTTCTTCAAAATAAGTTTATTACACTGCTGCCGCGTCCCGGAGAAAGTTGTGGACGCGGCAGCACTTTTCTCTATATATAGGAAATTAAAATAAATTTAAAATAATTATTGACATTTAAAGAAAACCTTGCTATAATGAAAGATGCGCTGACGAAAGGAAGCATAAAACTGAATACCTTGGAAAGGCACTTCAGAAGTGGAGA
>JAFLSZ010000062.1 GCA_022510665.1 Lachnospiraceae bacterium | reverse complement strand
AGGTGATTCCGGCTCCGCTAAAAACGCGCTCCTTCGGACAAATGCAAAAATAAGAGAGCGTGCAATCTACGGAGCTTTTTAAAGCGGCTAGAAAATGCGGAAACTCGAGTAAAAAATTTCGCTTGCTTTTTTTAACAAACAGTGTTATAGTTTGTATAGAACAAATAGAAAACAGTGTATCGCGTGGACATAAAAAGGTTATACTACACGCGGCAGGAGTTGTAATGTGAAGGGAGAGATGCGGTATGAATATTAATAAGTTTACGCAGAAATCGATTCAGGCAGTGCAGGATTGCGAGAGGATTGCTTATGATTACGGGCATCAGGAGCTGGCGCAGGAGCATCTTTTATATGCCTTGATGAAAGACGGCGAGGGTCTGCTTCCGAAACTTTTGACAAAAATGGATATGGTGCCGGAAGTGTTTACGGCACAGGTGGAGGGTCTACTTGAAAAACGCGTAAAGGTGAGCGGCGCCGCACAGGTTTATGTGGGAAATGATTTGAATAAAGTGTTGATTTACGCGGAAGATGAGGCAAAGGCAATGGGCGACGCGTATGTGTCGGTAGAGCACTTGTTTTTGTCGCTCTTAAAACAGCCGTCGCGGGAAGTAAAAGAGCTGTTCCGTACATTTGGCATTACCAGAGAGCGGTTTTTACAGGCGCTTGCAACGGTGCGGGGCAATCAGCAGGTAGTAACGGACAATCCGGAGGCGACCTACGACACCCTTCAAAAATACGGATATGATTTGGTAGAACGTGCGAGGGAACAGAAATTGGACCCGGTTATCGGCCGTGATGCGGAAATCCGTAATGTTATCCGGATTCTTTCCAGAAAGACGAAAAATAACCCGGTGTTAATCGGTGAGCCGGGAGTCGGAAAAACGGCGGTAGTAGAGGGGCTTGCGCAGCGTATTGTGCGCGGGGACGTTCCGGAGGGCCTAAAAGATAAGAGCCTGTTTGCGCTGGATATGGGCGCACTGGTGGCGGGCGCAAAGTACCGCGGCGAGTTTGAGGAGCGTTTAAAAGCGGTACTGGAAGAAGTGAAAAAAAGCGAGGGCAGGATTATCCTTTTTATTGACGAACTGCATACCATTGTGGGCGCCGGAAAAACGGACGGGGCAATGGACGCGGGCAATATGTTAAAACCGATGTTAGCCAGAGGGGAGCTTCACTGTATCGGCGCAACGACCTTAAACGAGTACCGGATGTACATTGAAAAGGACGCGGCGTTAGAGCGCAGATTTCAGCCGGTCATGGTGGAGGAACCGACGGTCGAGGATACCGTTTCGATTCTCCGCGGTTTAAAGGAACGTTACGAAGTGTTCCACGGTGTGCGGATTAACGACGCGGCGTTAGTATCCGCGGCGGCTCTTTCCAACCGTTACATTTCCGACCGTTTTCTGCCGGATAAGGCGATTGACCTTGTGGACGAGGCCTGCGCGCTGATTAAAACGGAGTTAAATTCTCTGCCGACGGAGTTGGACGACGTGCAGCGCCATATTATGCAGCTTGAAATCGAAGAAGCGGCGCTGAAAAAAGAAGATGACCGTGTCAGCAGGGAGCGTTTGGAGGCGCTCCAAAAAGAACTTGCGGAAGAACGTTCCTCGTTTGCGGAGGCCAAGGCAAAATGGGATAATGAAAAGGCATCCGTGGAGCGTGTTCAGAAGCTGCGCGAGCAGTTAGAGGAGTTAAACGGAGAAATCCAGAAAGCGGAAAGGGAATACGATTTAAATAAAGCCGCCGAGTTAAAATACGGAAAGCTTCCGGAAGTACAGAAGAAGCTTTGGGAGGAAGAAGAAGCGGCGGCAAAAGAGGGCCGCACCCTTGTGCATGAAAACGTAAGCGAGGAAGAAATCGCAAAGATTATTTCCCGCTGGACCGGCATTCCGGTGGCAAAACTGACGGAAAGTGAACGTAATAAGACCCTTCACCTGGATGAGGAACTGCACCGAAGAGTTATCGGACAGGACGAAGGAGTACAGAAGGTGGCGGATGCGATTCTCCGGGCAAAGGCGGGAATCAAAGACCCGACCAAGCCGATTGGTTCCTTCCTGTTTTTAGGACCGACAGGCGTCGGAAAGACGGAACTTGCGAAGGCATTGGCGGAGGCGCTGTTTGACAATGAAGCGAGTATGGTGCGGATTGATATGAGTGAGTATATGGAGAAGTATTCCGTATCCCGTCTGATCGGGGCGCCTCCGGGATATGTGGGTTACGAGGAAGGCGGCCAGCTTACGGAAGCGGTGCGCAGAAAGCCGTATTCCGTTGTATTGTTTGACGAAATTGAAAAGGCGCACCCGGACGTGTTCAATGTGCTGCTGCAGGTGTTGGATGACGGACGTATTACGGACTCTCAGGGCAGAACGGTAGACTTTAAGAATACGATTCTGATTATGACGTCCAATATCGGTTCCCAGTATCTTTTGGACGGAATCGGAGCGGACGGGGAAATCAGTGCGCAGGCAGGAGAACTGGTGAATGCCGAACTCCGCGCACATTTCCGCCCGGAATTTTTAAACCGTCTGGACGAAACGATTTTCTTTAAACCGCTCACTAAGGACAACATCGGCGGTATTGTGGAGCTTCTGCTTGCGGATTTAAATAAGCGTCTTGCGGATAAGGAGCTTTCCATCGGACTGACGCCGGAAGCAAAAGAGTATATTATAGCGGAAGCTTACGACCCGGTTTACGGTGCGCGCCCGTTAAAGCGGTATCTGCAAAAATATGTGGAGACACTGAGCGCAAGATTGATTTTGGCGGATCAGGCCGCGCCGGGCAGTATGATTCTGATTCAAAAAGGGGCGGACGGGCTGTACGCGGAAAGCGTGGAAAAACGGTAAAACGCGGCAAAACGGGAATGCCGCAAAACAGAATTTCCGAAAATTCGGGTATAAAAAGTTGCATGGAATTGTCAGACCCGGCAGTTTCATGCAACTTTTTTAATGGATGCGGCCCTAAAAAACATATTTTAGGATAGTCCTTTTTATTGCCATTTACGGAAGAAAAGGATACAATAATTAAAAAATTATAAAAAAGACCTTGACAAACGGGCTAGGTGTTTATATACTGTATATATGAAACATATACAGAACATATACAGAGGGTATATGCAAAATAGTTTAAAGATGAACAGGAGAGTAGCAGGATGGAAAGAAAACAGTTAAAGCCATGGCACGGTATTCTTACGTTTATCATTATGATGATAATCTTTGTGATAGTTGCGGTACCGGTACAGGGCAATCTCGGATTAATCGGCGTTGGTATTACGGAGCTGCTTTTGCTGGGAATGGCAGTTGCTGCGGCAAAGATTCTCAAACAGGATTTAAAAGAGGTGTTTCCGATACGTAAACCGAAAGTGCGTGAGGTATTCGGTACGCTGGTGTTTTGGGTCGGATGTTTTCAAATCTGTATGCTGTGTGCAATACTAATGATGGTCTTTTTTCCGGAAGAAATGACCGCAACAGGTGAAAGCTTAAACGGTGTAATGACAGATGGCTCGGTATGGCTCAGTATTTTTATCGTTTCGTTTATGCCGGCTGTCTGTGAGGAGGCAGTGCATCGCGGAATTATTTTACATACGTTTAAGGACGTGAAAAAAGAATGGATTACGGTAGCCTCCATGGGTCTGATTTTTGGAGTATTTCATTTGGACCCGATGCGCTTTCTCAGTACCGCCGTGCTCGGTGCCGGACTTTCGTGGATTATGTTAAAGACAAAAAATATAGTCCTGCCCATGCTGTTTCATGCAGTAAATAATCTGCTGCCGGTGCTTATGAGTTTTCTGTTGGCAACATTGACGGAAGCGGCAGAGCAGATTATAGGGACGGAGAATGCGGTGTCGGTAACGGAAGCCGACAGCAGAGCGTATTTGATTGCATTCGGTTCCTATTTGATTACGGCAGCGATTGCGCCGATTCTTATGCTGGGCGGCACCGTGTTGTTAAAGCCGAAAGGGGAGAAAGTAAAGACGAAGTATGTTGTAACCGCAGTTGTGATCGGGGCGGTTCTCGCTGTTGCCGGAATTGCGATTCTTGCGGCAAATATCACATATATTCTGGAAATGCAGGGGATTTCTTTGGAAGACCTTGGATTATAAATAGTAAGTCAGACGAAAGGAGTTTAAAATATGATTGAAATTAAAAATCTGACAAAAGTGTATAAGCTCAGCAAGAAAAAAATGCAGGAGCTGAAAACAAAACAAACGATGAAACGTGCGGTGGACAATATTTCGCTTACCGCAAGGCCGGGTGAAATTTATGGTCTTTTAGGGCCGAACGGCGCCGGAAAAACAACGACGCTGCGCTGTGTGGCAACTTTGTTAAAGCCGACGGAAGGAACGGTAAGCGTCTGCGGTTTTGACACGGTGAAAAATCCGGAGGAAGTACGTAAGTCAATCGGGTTTTTAACGAACGAAATCAAGCTTGACCCGCATTTTTCGCCGAAATATCTGTTCGGATTTTTCGGCAGAATGCACGGAATCGACGAGGCGACCATTGAGGCGCGCCGCAAGGAATTGTTCGAGTATTTTGAAATTACCGAGTTTGAAAACAAAAAGATTGAGGACCTTTCTACCGGTATGAAGCAGAAGGCATCCATTGCCGTCAGTCTGGTACATGACCCGAAAGTTGTTATTTTTGACGAGCCGACAAACGGTCTGGATATTATTACGGCGCGCAATGTAACGGATTTGCTGCAAAAGCTCCGTGACGAGGGAAAACTGGTTATTATTTCCACGCACATTATGTCTGAGGCAGAAAAGCTTTGCGACCGTGTCGGCCTTATTATCGACGGTAAGAAGATAATGGAAGGTACGTTGGATGAACTGCTTGCGGAAACGAAGGCGGCAGATTTGGAGGACGCGTTCTTCACTCTTTACAAAGAGCATCACAAGGAGGAAAATTAAATGAAAAATATATTTAAAAAAGAGTTATTTCGTGTATTCAGTGATAAGAAGATGATTTTTTCTTTGTTTATCCTGCCTGCGGTTGTGATGGTTGGTGTTTACGGTCTGATGGGCGTAATGGTGAAATCGATGGTTTCCGATGTGGAAAGTCATGTTGCCAAAGTGTATGTGCAGAACTCACCGGAAGGATTAAAAGAGTTAATTGCGCAGAGCGGATATTTGGAAACCGCGGAGATTACTTATCTTTCCGCGGAAAGCTCCCAAG
This sequence comes from Lachnospiraceae bacterium, assembly GCA_022510665.1. Taxonomy (GTDB): domain Bacteria; phylum Bacillota; class Clostridia; order Lachnospirales; family Lachnospiraceae; genus SIG307. Next base: position 11,407 of record JAFLSZ010000062.1, on the reverse strand, counting down.
AAGAGCTGGAAGGTATTAAGTCCGATATTTTATCGGGAGATGTGGAAATGTTGGTGCAGTTTGAGGCGGATTTCCTTACAAAAGCACAAAACTATACGAATGCCGGAGACCCGATTCCGCAGGTGACGCTGTATTACAACTCTACGAGAAACTATTCTTCTGCGGCGAGGGGAAACTTTAACAGCCTGATTCTCGCTCCGTTACAGACGGCGATGCTTCAGAACAGATTCGGAAATCTTGACCTGTTGACGGTATTCAACACACAGGAAGAACTTATCATAAACGAGGAGAAAGCAAACGGGGAATTTCTGGCCATGCTGCTGCCGTACCTGATTACGTTTATGTTGTTTGCAAGCGCTATGGGGCTTTGTGTGGATGCGATTGCGGGCGAAAAAGAGCGCGGCACAATGGCAAGTATGCTGCTCAGTCCGGTAAAACGCAGTTCTATCGTATTCGGAAAACTGTTCGCGCTGTCCCTTTTATCTTCTCTTTCCTCTATTGTATACGCATCATCTATGATTCTTGCCATGCCGATGATGATGGGCGGATTGGAGGAAGAAGCGGGACTTCCGATGAATATTTCCATGTCCCCGGTACAGATGCTGGAGCTTTTAGCGCTTATGGTAAGCCTTGTACTGATTTATGTCGCGCTGCTCTGCCTTGTTTCCGTATTCGCAAAGAATGCGAAAGAAGCAAATGCCTATGTAATGCCGCTGTACATGATTGTACTGGTGCTTGGTATGATGACTATGTTTAAAAGCGGTATGGAAACCTCTCAGACAATGTATGCAATTCCGGTTTACGGTACCGCGCTTTCTATTCAGGGTATTGTAACGGGCGAGATTACGCTGTTTCAATTTGGCAGCAGCGTGCTCGGAAATCTTATTTGTACTGTAATTGCGGTAGTGGCCGTAGCAAAAGTATTTAATAACGAAAAAATTATGTTAAACGCATAAGATGCAAAAAAATGCGGAACCTCGGGTTTTAAAGCTTGAGTTTCCGCATTTTTTTTGGTTGCTTTAAAAAATTTCGCAGATAAAGAAGTATACAAAATGCGAAAACTCAAGAATTTAAAGTGCTTGAAGTATTGCGAAATTGGTGTATAATGGTAAATAGGGCTTGTTTCGGGTGCGGAGCGAAAGGCGAAAGGAGTTCATAGGGAAATGAATTTTTTGTTAGATATTGTCCGCGGTGTTGTAATCGGTATTGCAAACATTATTCCGGGCGTCAGCGGCGGCACTATGATGGTGGCTATGGGGATTTATGATAAACTGATAGGCTCCATTACGGGAATTTTTAAACAGTTGAAAAAGAGTATCCGGACGCTGTTTCCGTATGTTATCGGTATGATAGCCGGAATCGCCGCGTTTTCCTATTTGCTGACAAAGGTGCTTTTGGTGAAGTTCCCTCTGCCGACGGCGTTTGCGTTTATCGGTCTGATTGCGGGCGGGATTCCGGTTTTGGTGAAAAGGGCAAAGAAAAGTACAAAGGGTGGTTTTGTTTCGTGCGCTGCCGTATTTGTACTGTTTTTTGCGCTTATCATTGCAATGCAGTTTTTAGGGGAAGGTGCGGAAAAGGCAGTAACCCCTTCGGTGCTGAACGTGGTGGTTATGGCGGTAATGGGAGTGCTTGCGGCGGCGGCCATGGTGATTCCGGGCGTCAGCGGTTCCCTGCTTTTACTTGCGTTCGGTTATTACAATCCGATTACGGAAGCGGTAACGGAGTTTATTGCCGCGGTGTTTCACCGGAATCTGCCGGTTCTTTTGGAAAAGACGGCAATTCTGTTTCCGTTTGGTATCGGCGTATTGCTTGGTATTTTCTTTGTGGCAAAGTTGATTGAATGGCTGCTGGCACGCCATGAAAAACTGACGTATTGCGGTATTTTAGGCCTGGTTGCCGCGTCCCCGGTTCCGGTATTTATGAACGCTTTGGGAGGAGCCGCAGGCGTAGGCGTTATTCTGGCAAGCGCGGTTACCTTCTGCGCCGGTTTTGCGGTTGCTTATTTTATGGGGAGAGAGTAACGATGAAAAAGAAAAAAGCAGTATTTATGACGGCGCTCCTGCTTGCGGCAGTGGGTATTACCGCCGTTATCGCAATGGCGGCGGGACGTAAAAAAGAAAAAGAGGGAATACTTTGTGTGACGTCTTTTTACCCGATGTATCTTTTGGCGGATTCCGTGGCAGAAGGCGCAGAGAATGTACGGGTGGTAAATCTGACGGAAAATCACGGCGGCTGTCTTCATGATTATACATTAACGACACAGGATATGAGACTGCTTTCGGAGGCGGACCTGTTTTTGATAAACGGCGGCGGAATGGAGCTGTTTCTTACGAAAACGGCGGAAGATTATAAAAATCTTAGGATTGTGGATACTTCAAAAGGGTATACTTTTTTTGAAGAAACGGAGCATAACCATGCTTTAAACGCGCATCTTTGGCTTGACATTGAAGGGTATCTTTTACAGCTTTCCAATACAGAGGAAGCGTTTGTGGCAGCAGACCCTTCTCAGGAGGAAATTTACCGCAAAAATGCCGAGGCATGCCGGAAAGAACTCATGGCGTTAAAAGCGGAGTATGATGAAGGAAAGGACGAGCTTTCGGGCGGCAAAACCGTTGTGTTCCACGAAGGGTTTGTTTATTTGTTTCATATGTTGGGAATCGAAACAATACACTGCCTCGCGATGGATTCCGATACGCAGATTTCTGCCGGAGAGGCGGCGCAGATTATCGAAGAATGCAGATTACACGGTATCACGCGGCTGTTTTCGGAGGCGGATTACGCGCAGACCGTTACGGATACATTTGCGGCGGAGACACAGGGGACTGTTTTTGTTCTGGATGCTGTAACGGGGGGTGAAATGTCCGCGTCGGACAAAGAAAGTACAACACCCGCGGGGGTTGCGCTCTATTGCAGCCGTATGCGGGAGAATCTGGAAATAATAAAGCGGGCGTACGGCCTGCGGTAAGGAGGAAGAATGTTCGGCAGTCTGGAAAAGAGAAAACGGAAGAAAGAATTGCGGAAACGTGCCGGGCATCTTTCGGAGCGTTCTGCCTGCGGGCTTCATTGTATTAAGATGTCGGACATCAGCGTATATGCCGGAAAAACTCCGATTATTGAACACGTCAACGTACATATCCATTGCGGAAAGCTGACGGCAATTATCGGGCGAAACGGCGCGGGAAAGTCCACTTTGATTAAAGCGATTCTCGGCGAGGTTTCCCATGAAGGAACAATTGAGTTTCGGGATATGAAGGAAAACAAGGTCAAGAAACTTCGTATCGGATATGTGCCGCAGCATCTGAATATAGAAAAAGATGCGCCGGTCAGCGTATATGATTTGTTTGCAAGCTGTATCAGTAACGTACCGGTGTTTTTGTGCCGGAGCAGGGCACTTTACGATAAGATTTTAAACCGTCTCGCTTTGTTTGAAGCCGAAAACCTGATTGACAAGCGGTTAGGCGATTTGTCGGGCGGAGAACTGCAGCGTGTGCTGCTTTCGATTGCCTGTACACCGGTTCCGAATCTTTTGCTTTTGGACGAGCCGATATCGGGAGTTGACCGGAAAGGAATGGAGCTTTTTTACCGCACCATTCACAGTCTGAAAGAGAAATATGATCTCTCGGTTATTCTGGTTTCGCACGATCTGGCATTGGTAAAAGAGTACGCGGATTCGGTTATTTTATTGGATAAGTCCGTATTGTGTGAAGGAACGCCGGAGGAAGTAATGGAAAGCAAGGAGTTCCATGAAATTTTCGGCTAAATAAACAGAGCGAAAGGAGGAGAGCGGAGTGGATTTTTTACAGTATGGTTTTATGAAAAACGCGCTGGCGGCGGTTTGCGTCATTACGCCCCTGTTTGGCATACTGGGAACGATGATTGTCAATAACCGTATGGCATTTTTTTCGGATGCGCTTGGACATTCCGCACTTACCGGTATGGCGCTCGGCGTTCTGCTCGGATTTGCCGGGACGGACCTTCCGATGCTGTTGTTTGCGCTGCTGTTCGCACTGTTACTAACCCATATGAAGCGGAAAAGCTCTGCCTCCACCGACACGGTTATTTCCGTATTTTCCTCTCTGGGAATGGCTGTCGGTCTTGTGATTTTATCAAGAGGCGGCAACTTTTCCAAGTATTCGGCGCTTTTGGTCGGAGATATTTTAAGTATTACAACGAAAGAAATTTTTTATCTGGTCGGCGCGTTTGCGGCGGCGCTCCTCTTTTGGCTGTTTTGTTTTAATAAACTGCATGCGTGCAGCGTCAATAAAAGTCTGGCAAAAAGCAAAGGGATTCCGGTACGTTTGATGGAAGATTTGTTTGCGGTGCTGATTGCGGTTATTGTTATGCTTTCGATTAAGTGGGTCGGCATTTTGATTATCAACGCCCTGTTAATTCTGCCTGCGGCGGGAGCTGCGAATTTATCGTCGAATATGCGGGAATATCATTTATTTTCCGTGATAATTTCTACGGCGTCAGGCGTGCTTGGACTGATTCTTTCCTATTATCTGAACGCGGCGGCAGGACCGACGATTGTAATTGTTGCGGCGGTGTTTTTTACCGCTACGTTTTTTGCGAAACCGTTTTTCCGTTCCTAAGCGGCTGTTTTCCGGCAGGGTTGGAATAAATTGCACAGACGGCTGCTTTGTTTAAAGGGAGGTACTTATGAAGGAGAAAGATATTTACAAAAGAATTTTGGTTAATTTTCTTTTGACGCTGGTGGGGGTAGTGCTGTTTGTGCTTTTTATCGGTGACGTGCTGAACTTTTTCCTGCCGTTTGTCATTGGTTTTGTGATTGCGGCAATCGCGAATCCGATGGTACGTTTTTTGGAGAAAAAGGTGAAAGTAAAACGAAAGTACGGTTCCGCTATTATTATTGTGTTTGTTTTGGCAGTAGTCATAGGGCTTTTATATCTGATTGCTTATATTTTAATTCGCGAGCTGATTGATTTTATCGGAGATGTTCCGGCGTTTTTAGAGCAAGTCCAAAATTTAATCGATGAATTGTCACAGGACCTTTACGGTGTATACGAAAAACTTCCGGTGGGAATGCAGAATATGTTAAACAGTGCATCGTCCAGTCTGGAAGGGTGGCTGGAAAAGACAATATCGGAATTTAAAATGCCGTCTATCAGTATGGCCGGAAATTATGTCGGAAGCATTGTGGAAGGGATTTTAATTGCAATTATCTCAATACTGGCGGCCTACTTCTTTATTGCGGACCGCGACAGGCTGGTTGAACTGGTTAAGAAAATTACGCCGGAGACTTGGCAGGAATATTACAATTTGATTATGCATAATATCAAGTCGGCGGTCGGAGGGTATTTTAAAGCCCAGTTTAAAATCATGCTGATTATTATTGTGATTTTATTTATCGGCTTTGAGGCGTTAGGTATAGATTATTCGTTTTTGCTGGCGCTTTTGATAGCATTTCTTGATCTGCTTCCGGTGTTAGGTACGGGAACGGTTATCGGACCGTGGGTGATTGTGGATATTCTGACGGGAAATTATGTGGAAGCGATTGTTTTAACGATACTTTATCTTGTCTGCCAGGTGGTAAAACAGTTTTTACAGCCGAAAATGGTAGGTGACAGCATCGGCATGGACCCGCTGGCAACTTTGTTTTTTATGTTTGTGGGATACCGGTTTGGCGGTATTCTCGGAATGATTATCGGAATCCCGGTGGGAATGGTTTTAGTGAATTTTTATCGTATCGGAGTCTTTGAACGTCTGATTCGGGGCGTTAAGATTATTGCGCACAATATTAACGAGTATCGGAAGTATTAGAAAGGAGGCGCGGCGTGTCGCAGCGGGAGGGAATTTCTGTTGAAGAATTGAAAGAACTTTTGGAGCGGTATTGTATCGGAAAAAAACCGTTGGCGGCATTGCTTGGCTGGGGCGCCACTACCGTTCTGCGTTATTCGGAAGGGATTTGCCCCGCGGGAGAGTACGCGCAGCATTTAAAAAAGATTTACGAAGAGCCGTTATACTATCTGGAGCTTCTGGAGGAGCATAAGGAACGCTTAACTCCCGTAGCATATAAAAAGAGCAGGAATGCGGTGCTTTTATATCTGACTTCTTCGAAACTCTGGTGCGGGGTGCAGTATTTAATCGAATGTGCAGATGCGGATATTTCGCCGTTTCGGGTTGTGATAACGCTGTTTTACGCACAGGCGTTTTCGCTGGGGCTGGAAGATAAGGCGTTGTTTTGGGAAGAATGTGACCTGTCCGACGACGGAGAGGTTCCTTATGCCCGGTTCTATGAACAGTTAAAAAAAAGCGTAAAACATTATTGTTTCGGGACGGAAGGAATGCTTACCGAACAGGAGGAGTATATTATCGGCACGGCGTATGAAACGCTTTTATGGTACGGTCCGGCAGAACTAAAAACAATATTTTCCGCGGAACGGCGTTACATCAGAACGAGCCGCACCGAATCCGGCGGCAGGAAAATGAAAAATGCGGCGATTGCGACGTATTTTAAGAAGGTTGTACAGAGTTATAAAATCAGTAAACCGGAAGAGTTTCATCTGTATTTGGCGGAGCGCGCCGGAAGAAAGAGAAAAAAGGCAGCACGAAGTAAAACGTCTGCCGGAGTCCATACAAAAGTACCGGCAGAGCATAAGGATTCTAAAAATTGAGAAAGGAGAGCAGCGTTTGGACGTTAAAATTACGGAGATTCCGTATGAGGAAGGGTTGGCTTTTTACGAGGAAAACGGGCTGGAGATTTCGGAGAGCGGAAACGACGCCCCGGTACTCTATTGCAGGGGGATTTATGAAAACGGTGTGCTGATTGCGGCGGCAGCCGTAACGTTGAAATTTGAAAAGAAAGTGTTGGATTATATTGCAGTGCGTCCGGAATTTCGGAAACGAGGCTTGGGAGAACGGCTTCTTTTCGATGTTTTTGCACGATTAATGCAAAACGGTTCCGACAGACTCTGGCTTGTGGCAAAAACTCCGGCGTTTTTTTACGCCGTCGGGGCAGAAGACACAGAGGAAGGAAAAGAGCTGCTTTTGGAATGTAACGGCTGTGAAATGCGCGGCATACAATGTAATCCGAAAGTGATGGCGTTCGAAAAACAGAAGGGCGACAGGAAATAAAAGATTTATTCGGAGGAAGTACGGTATGAAACAGGAAGACTTTATTTTACGAAAAGCGGAGCTTCTCTGCTACGGATTTAAAACGGACGAAACGGTAAAAGAACAGCTGCGGAAAGAGCATGACGAGTTTTTTGAAAAGGGTTTTATTGACGCGGTGAATCTGACGCTGGGAGGACATAACATATGCGCGAATGTGGCGGAAGAATTTTCTGCACGTTCTCCATATTCCCTGATTTATGAGAACGGTACATATTATATGACAGGAAACGGCATGAAAGAGCCGGTCGGTTTTTATCCGAAACTTCCGAAGACCGGAACGGTAATCGACGGTATGGCGCAGCTGCATGCCCGTTACTGCATCAACCTTTGGCCGAATACGGCGTGCTGCTTTGACGCGGACAAAAAGAAGTGTAAGTTTTGTTCCATTAAAGAACGGCAGGCCGAGCCGGTCCCGGCGGAAAAGATAGGAGAGGGACTGCGGATTTTATTGGAAAAGCTCGAGGAGCCGTTTTTTCGTGAGTCCCGTTCCGACACCGACAAGTACGAAATAAATCTGAGCGGCGGAACTTACCGTTCACCGGATATTATGGCGGACTACTGGATTTCGCTTGTAAAAGAAATCAGAAAGTTTTCCGACCGTGCGATTACGGTTGAGATGGCGCCGCCGGCCGATTTGGAAAAGCTGCGTGAATTAAAAGCGGCAGGACTTACGTCGCTGATTATGAATCTGGAAGTGGCAAAGCAGGAACTCAGGGAAAAAATATGCCCGGGCAAGGCAGGAATCTCATACGAACATTATCACGCCGCTTTTCGCGCGGCAGTGCCGTTATTTGGCTGGGGAAAAGTTTCCAGCGTGCTGATTGAGGGAATCCAGCCTGCACAAGATATTCTTGACGAGTGTGAGAAAATGGCAAAAATCGGCGTTTTCCCGTCCATTATGCCGTTCCGCCCGTTGGACGAGTGCGAACTCAACGACACCGCCGGGTGCAATCCGGAAGAGCTGGTAATGCTAAGTGAAAAACTTGCCGAAATGATGAAAAAATACAATCATAACAGCAGGGGCAAAAACGGCTGCACGGACTGCGCGGGGTGTTCGCTGGAGTTCGATTGTCTGAGAAGGCGGGAGGAGGCTTAAAGCGCCTGTAAATATCAGTTCTTTTTCATTGCCGCCCTTTTCCGTAACGTCGGGTCCAATATCTTTTTACGGATACGAAGCGTTTTCGGCGTAATCTCTAAAAGCTCGTCGGTATCAATAAACTCAATAGACTGCTCCAGACTTAAAATACGTGGCGGGGAGAGGCGGAGCGCCTCGTCCGCGGAAGAAGAACGGGTATTGGTGAGTTGCTTTTTCTTGCAGACATTCACTTCGATGTCCTCCGCCTTTCCGGTCTGGCCGATTACCATGCCCGCGTATACCTTTTCACCCGCGCCGAGGAACAACACGCCGCGCTCCTGCGCGTTATACAGACCGTATGTGATTGCCTCGCCGGTTTCGAACGCGATAAGGCTTCCCTGCTTACGGTACTGGATATCGCCTTTGTACGGCGCATAGTCGTCAAACAGTGTATTGAGGATACCGTTTCCTTTCGTATCGGTCATAAACTCACCGCGGTAGCCGATTAAACCTCTGGACGGAATGGAAAACTCCAGACGGGTGCGGCCGTCGCTGGTAGTAGACATACCAAGCAGCTCGCCTTTCCGGCTGCTGAGTTTTTCGATAACCGTACCGGAAAATTCCTCCGGAACATCAATAACGGCGCGTTCCATCGGCTCCAGCTTTGTACCTTTTTCATCAAACTTATAAAGCACTTCCGGTTTGCTGACCGCGAACTCATAGCCTTCGCGGCGCATCGTTTCAATAAGTACGGACAGGTGCAGCTCGCCTCTGCCGGATACCTTGAAACTTTCCGTAGTGTCGGTTTCTTCCACCCGCAGGCTGACGTCGGTATTTAATTCGCGGAACAGGCGGTCGCGTAAATGTCTGGAAGTAACAAACTTTCCTTCCTGTCCGGCAAACGGAGAATCATTTACCATAAAGTGCATTGCAAGGGTCGGCTCCGAAATCTTCTGAAACGGAATCGGCTGTGGATTTTCGGGAGAACACAGCGTATCGCCGATATGAATATCGGTAATGCCGGAGACGGCAACGATAGAACCGACACCCGCTTCCGTTACTTCTACTTTCTTTAAACCTTCAAATTCATACAATTTGTTGATTTTTACTTTTTTACATTTTTCCGGGTCATGCGCGTTCACTACCACAACTTCCTGATTTACACGGAGTACGCCGTTATCGACCTTTCCGACGCCGATACGCCCCACATATTCGTTATAATCAATTGTGCTGATTAGGAGCTGTGTACCCGCCTCCGGATCGCCCTCGGGCGCCGGAATATAGTTCAGGATAGTTTCAAACAGCGGCTGCATGCTTTCCGGCGTGTCGTCCAGTCCCAAAACGGCGATGCCGGTCTTGGCGGAAGCAAAAACAAACGGGCAGTCTAACTGTTCGTCGGAAGCGTCCAAATCAATAAAAAGCTCTAACACCTCGTCGATGACTTCCTTAGGACGTGCCTCCGGACGGTCAATTTTATTGATGCAGACAATGACCGGCAGGCTTAGTTCCAATGCTTTTCTTAATACAAATCTGGTCTGCGGCATCGCGCCTTCAAAGGAGTCTACCACAAGAATAACGCCGTTTACCATCTTTAATACGCGTTCTACTTCACCGCCGAAATCGGCATGTCCCGGAGTATCAATAATATTAATTTTGGTATCTTTATAATAAACGGCGGTGTTTTTGGATAAAATGGTAATACCGCGTTCGCGTTCAAGGTCGTTGGAATCCATGACGCGTTCCTGAACCGTTTGGTTTTGGCGGAAGACGCCGCTTTGTTTTAATAATTCGTCTACCAGCGTTGTTTTACCGTGGTCAACGTGCGCAATAATCGCAATGTTTCGTATATCTTCTCTCTTTGTAACCATATCTGATCCTTTCTGTTATGCCGCGGTAAATAACCAAACCGTATTTATGGGAAATCGTATGGTTTGCGGCACTACTTTCCTAAGTATAGCATAATTTTGAATTTTGGCAAGAAAAAAATAGAACTAAAAGGCTGAGGAACAGACGCAAATCTATTAAGAATGGATAAACAAACAAGAAAAGCTATTGTAAATACTGGAATAATATGGTAAAATCCAAGTTACGAAAGCGAGATTTCCTGTGCTGTCGAAAGAAGCGGGCAGGATTTACGTCAAATAATGTCGTATTTCGCCGCAGAATTTACAAAAAATGTAAATAATTAACTTCTGAAAAAGGAATAAGTAACATAGAAATATATTGCGGGCAGAAAACTGCACCGAAAAAACAGGAGAAAAACGAAGGGAGTCATACGAAATGACAGATAAGGTCTTTGAAAACAACCAGGTGAGTATTGTAGGAGAGGTAATCAGTGAGTTTGTGTATAGCCATGAAGTGTTTGGCGAGAAGTTTTACATGGTAGAGCTTTCGGTGAACCGTCTGAGCGATTCCAATGACGTAATACCGGTTATGGTATCGGAGCGCTTGATTGATGTTACCAAGAGTTACGTGGGAATATACGCACATATTATAGGGCAGTTCCGCTCTTACAATCGCCATGAAGAAAACAGAAACCGATTGGTGCTTTCGGTATTCGCGCGGGAAATCCGTCTGGAAGAGGAACCGGATGAGAGCGTAAAGCCGAATTACATTTTTTTGGACGGGTTTGTCTGCAAACCTCCGATTTACCGCAAGACGCCGCTTGGCAGAGAAATTGCGGATGTGCTTTTGGCAGTGAACCGTCCGTACGGAAAGTCCGATTACATTCCGTGTATTTGCTGGGGCAGAAATGCCCGCTTTGCAGACGGTTTTTCCGTTGGCGGACATGTGCAGCTCTGGGGAAGAATCCAAAGCAGAGAGTATCAAAAGAAACTGTCGGAGACAGAGTTTGAAAAGCGTACCGCCTATGAAGTATCGGTAAGTAAGCTGGAGTATTTTGAGGAGTAAAAGAAAAATAGAGAAATAAGAAAAAGCAGCCGCGGCTGCTTTTTCTTATTTCATTTGCAGGGGTTCCCTGCATGGATTATTTTTCCGCCAATAGTTTCTTTAACCGCTCGATTTCTTTTTGCTGTTCGTCCTGTTTGGCAAGTGCCTTTTCCCTCTCCTCGCGTTCAGCCTGAGCTTGTTTTAAAGCTTTATCCTGTGCGGCCTGTGCGGCCTGTGCCTGCTTCAAAACTTTATCCTGTTCGGCCTTTGCCTTCTTTAAAGCTTTCTCCTGCTTCTTCAAAGCTTTTT
>JAFLSZ010000061.1 GCA_022510665.1 Lachnospiraceae bacterium | reverse complement strand
GTGATTCCGGTTTCGCTAAAAACGCGGTCCTTCGGACAAATGCAAAAATAAGGCGCAAATCTCCCCTTTCAGCTAGTCAAGTATACTAACCGCTTTAAAAATCCGCCACGTCCGGAGTCACCGTCGCTTAGTGCGACAGCCCCTTTTCATGTAAAAAAGGCTTCCAAGGAAAACCTTGGAAGCCTTAAATTTACTGAATAAGTTTTACATTACTCGATGATGGTTGCAACCTTACCGGAACCTACGGTACGGCCACCCTCACGGATAGCGAAGGTAAGACCCTGCTCCATAGCGATTGGGTGGATAAGCTCGATGGTCATCTCGATGTTATCACCCGGCATACACATCTCAACGCCTGCCGGAAGATTTACAACACCGGTAACGTCGGTGGTTCTGAAATAGAACTGCGGTCTGTAGTTGCCGAAGAACGGAGTATGACGTCCGCCTTCTTCCTTGGTCAGAACGTATACCTGAGCGGTAAACTTCTTGTGGCAGGTAACAGTACCCGGCTTACAGATAACCTGACCTCTTACGATATCGGTTCTCTGGATACCACGAAGGAGTGCACCGATGTTATCACCGGCCTGAGCCTCATCAAGGAGCTTACGGAACATTTCGATACCGGTTACAACGGTCTTTCTGTTCTCTTCCTTAACACCTACGATTTCAACTTCGTCGTTCAGATGAAGAACACCACGCTCTACACGACCGGTTGCTACAGTACCACGACCGGTAATCGTGAATACGTCCTCGACCGGCATAAGGAACGGCTTATCCGTCTCTCTCTGCGGATTCGGGATATACTCGTCAACGGTGTCGATGAGCTCAAGAATCTTGTCGCCCCACTCGCTGTTCGGATCTTCAAGAGCCTTTAATGCGGAACCCTTGATAATCGGGCAATCCTTGAAGTCGTACTCTTCAAGAGCCTCGGTGATTTCCATCTCTACAAGCTCAAGGAGCTCCTCATCATCAACCATATCGCACTTGTTCATGAATACAACGATATACGGTACACCTACCTGACGGGAAAGAAGGATGTGCTCCTTCGTCTGCGCCATCGGGCCGTCGGTTGCAGCTACTACAAGAATCGCACCATCCATCTGAGCAGCACCGGTAATCATGTTCTTAACGTAGTCAGCGTGACCCGGGCAGTCAACGTGAGCGTAGTGACGCTTATTGGACTCATACTCAACGTGAGCGGTAGAAATGGTAATACCTCTTTCTCTCTCTTCCGGAGCCTTGTCGATCTGATCAAATGCAACAGCCTCACCGGTACCAAGTCTTGCGTTAAGAGTCTTGGTGATTGCAGCGGTCAGAGTAGTCTTACCATGGTCAACGTGACCGATAGTACCAATGTTACAATGCGGTTTGCTTCTTTCAAATTTAGCCTTAGCCATTTTTTAAGTCCTCCTTAAAATTTCGCCCTGTGGGCTTTCTGATTTTTCGTTATAGCAGACAGGTCTGCCTATGGACAGACCAACTGCCCCATATGCCCTATTATATTTCAAATTAGAAATATTTTCAAGCACTATTTCATAAAGTTGGTAAAAAGTTTGTACGACGGCATTTCCCATCGTTCTTTGTGTCAATTACTTGCCGTTCTTTGCTGCCAGAACCTTATCCTGTACGCTCTTCGGAACCTGCTCATAGGTAGAGAAGAACATGGAATAAGCACCACGGCCCTGCGTCTTGGAACGAAGAGTGGTGGAATATCCGAACATTTCCGCCAGCGGAACAAACGCACGAATTAACTTCGTACCGTTTACATCCTCCGAACCTTCGATACGGCCACGACGGGAGCTGATATCACCGATAACATCACCCATGTAGTCTTCCGGAACGGTTACTTCAACTCTCATAATCGGCTCTAAGAGTACCGGAGCCGCCTTCTGCATTGCTTCCTTAAACGCCATGGAACCGGAAATCTTAAACGCCATTTCGTTGGAGTCTACCTCATGGTAGGAACCGTCATAGCAGTTTGCGTGAACACCAAGTACCGGGAATCCGCCAAGGACACCGCACTTCATAGCTTCTTCGATACCTGCCTGTACCGCCGGGATATATTCCTTCGGAATCGCACCGCCGACAACCGTGTTCTCAAACTCAAAGGTCTTCTCTCCGTTGACATCCATCGGCGTAAAGATAACCTTACAATGTCCGTACTGACCGCGTCCACCGGACTGCTTCGCATACTTGGAATCAACATTAACTTCCTTCGTAATACCTTCCTTGTAAGCAACCTGCGGAGCGCCTACGTTTGCCTCTACATGGAACTCTCTTAAAAGACGGTCTACGATAATTTCAAGGTGAAGCTCGCCCATACCTGCGATAATCGTCTGTCCGGTTTCCTCATTCGTGGACACACGGAATGTCGGGTCTTCTTCCGCGAGCTTCGCGAGAGCCTCGCCCATCTTATCCTGACCGGCCTTGGTCTTAGGCTCAATTGCGATATCGATAACCGGTTCCGGGAACTCCATGGACTCTAAGATAACCGGAGCCTTTTCGTCACAAATCGTATCGCCGGTAGTTGTAATCTTAAATCCTACGGCAGCAGCGATGTCACCGGAATAAACCTTCTCAAGGTCTTCTCTCTTATTTGCGTGCATCTGCAGAATACGTCCTACGCGCTCTTTCTTTCCCTTCGTTGCATTCAGGACATAAGAACCTGCGTTCATCGTACCGGAATATACGCGGAAGAATGCCAGCTTACCTACAAACGGGTCAGCCATAATCTTAAACGCAAGCGCTGCAAACGGCTCATCGTCGGAAGACTTTCTGGTAATTTCATTACCGTCCTCGTCAACACCCTTGATATCCGGAATGTCCGTCGGAGCCGGAAGATACTCGATGATTGCATCAAGCAGCTTCTGAACGCCCTTGTTCTTGTACGCGGAACCGCAGCAGACCGGAATAATCTCGTTATTAATGGTAGCTGCTCTTAACGCCTTCTTTAACTGCTCGTTAGACGGCTCTTCGCCCTCCAAGTACATCTCAAGAAGTTCATCACTGGTTTCGCAGATTTTCTCAATCATCTCCGCACGATAGGTTTCAGCCTCATCCTTCATATCATCCGGAACAGGCTTAATTTCAATCTGGTCTCCCTTGTCGTCCAGATAGTAATATGCCTGCATCTCGAACAGGTCAATAATACCCTTGAAGGTATCTTCTTTACCGATCGGGAGCTGCAGCGGAACCGGATTCTTACCCAGTCTCGTTTTAATCATTTCTACTACATTGTAGAAGTTTGCACCGGAAATGTCCATCTTATTAACAAATGCCATTCTCGGTACGTTATACTTGTCCGCCTGACGCCATACCGTCTCAGACTGCGGCTCAACACCGCCCTTTGCACAGAATACACCAACCGCACTGTCCAGTACACGCAGAGAACGCTCAACCTCTACAGTGAAGTCTACGTGGCCCGGAGTGTCGATGATGTTAATACGATGCTCTAAAGCATCCGGTATCTTCTTGTGCATATACTCCTGCGTCCAATGACAGGTGGTAGCCGCGGACGTAATCGTAATACCTCTTTCCTGTTCCTGCTCCATCCAGTCCATGGTCGCAGTACCTTCATGGGTATCACCAATCTTGTGATTTACACCGGTATAGTACAGAATACGCTCGGTAAGAGTCGTCTTACCGGCATCAATGTGTGCCATAATACCGATATTTCTAGTTCTCTCTAATGGATATTCTCTTCCAGCCAAGATTTTTTCCTCCTATTCTCTATTGGTTCCCGATATGCCCAAAAAACTACCAGCGATAGTGAGCAAATGCCTTGTTTGCATCTGCCATCTTGTGCATATCTTCTTTTCTCTTTACTGCGGAACCTGTATTGTTAGCGGCATCCATAATCTCTCCTGCAAGTTTATCCTGCATCGTCTTTTCGCCTCTCTTACGAGAAAACGTCGTAAGCCAGCGAAGCGCGAGTGCCTGTCTTCTTTCCGGTCTTACTTCAACCGGTACCTGATAGGTAGCACCACCGATACGTCTTGCCTTTACTTCGAGTACGGGCATGATGTTGTTCATTGCCTCCTCGAATACTTCAATGGCATCCTTACCGGTCTTTTCCGCTACGGTTGCAAGCGCACCGTAAACAATCTTCTGTGCCGTACCTTTTTTTCCGTCTAACATAATGTTGTTTACAAGCTTCGTAACAACCTTGTTATTGTATAACGGGTCTGCCAATACATCTCTCTTTGCAATATGTCCTTTACGTGGCACGTTTCTTCCCTCCTTAATAGCGACCGCTTCTACGGTCATTAATTCAACGGTACTCACATTACTGTGTTCGTGCTCAGTTTAATCTATTCTTCAAGGCTGCGCAGCCACCTGCAATCTCTGATGAAAAATTAACCCTCGCACCGTTTGCTGTTTTTCAAACACAATCTGTAATGGAAATTGATTTGTTACTGATTTATTTTGCGTCCTTCGGTCTTTTCGCACCGTACTTGGAACGCGCCTGACGTCTCTTAGCAACACCTGCAGTATCAAGCGTACCTCTTACGATATGATATCTGGTACCCGGAAGGTCCTTTACACGGCCGCCGCGGATAAGCACTACGCTGTGCTCCTGAAGGTTGTGTCCTTCACCCGGAATATAGCTGGTTACTTCAATACCGTTGGAAAGACGTACTCTGGCAATCTTTCTTAACGCAGAGTTCGGCTTCTTCGGGGTCGTTGTTCTTACTGCGGTACAAACACCACGCTTCTGCGGGGAAGAAGTATCCGTACTCTTTTTCTGCAAAGAGTTAAATCCCTTCTGTAATGCCGGAGCAGTGGACTTTTTCTCCAAAGACTTTCTGCCTTTTCTCACTAACTGATTAAATGTAGGCATTAATTTTTCACCTCCTGTAAATTTTAAAGAAACTATGTGGCTGCCTGCAGACTCAAAATCTGCACAACAAAATAGCCGCGTTTTACACGCGCAAACTATATTATATCTTTTGAGATTACACTTGTCAAGCATTTTTTCTCATTTTTTACTACATTACCTGCCGCAGCCGCTTTGCTGTTTCCTCATCAAAATGCCCTACTTTGTCTTTTTATATGCCTGAATAATGACCTGCGGGTACTTTTCCCCCTGATACTCGTCCACAGACGGGGAAAACGCAAGGGTCAGCGTGACCGAATCTGTCCCGCGGTACAGCCCCTGCACCGTCTCATTGCCAAATTCCCGCACAAGATACTCCTCAAACGCATCTGCTTCGTTAAAACAGAGCCCTGTCAGCGTTGTCCCTGACGCGTCCGTAAGACGAAGCCGCAGGGAAGTTCCTTCTTTTCCTATCCGCCGCATTCCGCTGACACGCACGCCGCTCGCGGCAAACAAAGGCTTTGGATTTCCGTTGCCGAACGGTTCAAGCCTTTCCAATTCGGACAAAAGGTGTTCCGAAATTTCGGAAAACGGAAGCACCGCATCCAGATATAGTTTCCGCGTCAGCACTTCTTCGCTCAGATGTGCCGCTTCATTTAAACGCCGGGCTAACAAATCAATATTTTTTTCTTCCAACGACATCCCCGCCGCCATCGGGTGTCCCCCAAAAGCAAGAAACAGTTCTTTCTGCTCGGAAAGCTTTTCAAACATTGAATATCCTTCAATGGAACGCCCCGAACCTTTGATGCAGTTTTCTCCTTTTGTCAGCACAATCACCGGCAGATAAAAATGCTCCCTTACACGCCCCGCCACAATACCCGCAAGACTTTCGTGGCACTCCGGAAGATACAGTACCAGCACCTGTGCCGGAGTCTTTTCCAAAGTTTCCGACGCAAGTCTGAGCGCCGTTTTTGTCGCTTCCAAAGTCATCTGCTTACGGGTATCGTTCAGTTCTTTTAACTTTGCCGCTCTCTCCCGCGCCTCCGCTGCATCTTCACACAAAAGCAGCTCCAGCCCAAGCAGCGCGGTATCCAGTCTCCCGGCCGCATTAAAACAAGGCCCGATTAAAAATCCGGCATGGTAGGCGCTGATTTTCTGTTCCGTAAGTCCGTATGCGTCAAGCAACGCCCGGATACCGCAGTTTCCGCATCTATTCGCACGGGAAAGCCCCCGTGCCACGGCCGCGCGGTTTTCTCCGGTCAGTTCCATTACATCACAGACCGTAGCAAACGCTGCCGGCACAAGCATTTCGGATAAAAACTCGTTTCTTTGCTCCCCGCTGCCGAAAACCTCTCCGGCTGCCGCGGCTAAAAGACAGACAACCTTGTATGCCACCATGGCCCCGCAAATACCGCTTTGCGGGTAAGTCTCCCCCGGCTGTTTCGGATTGACTATAATGTTGGCGGGCGGCAGATCATAATATAGAACCCCGTCCTCTTTATGAGACGGAATATCATGGTGGTCCGTCACAATAACATCTATCCCAAGCTCCCTTGCACGGGCAATCGGTTCTGCCGCCGCGATTCCGTTATCACAGGTGAGAAGCAGAGCAATCTTATCCTGCTCTGCTTCTTCTACCATTCGCATATTCATTCCGTAACCGTCCGCGACACGGTCCGGTATCCGGTAATCCACGGACGCTTCCATTGTGCGGAGCGTCTTATATAACAGGTACGTTGCCATTACACCGTCCACGTCATAGTCTCCGATAATACGGATTCTTTTCTTTTTCCTCACTGCGTCAAGAAGCATCCCGCACGCTTTGTCCGCGTTTTTTAACAAAGACGCGTCATAAAGTTCTGCCTTCTGCGGCTGTAAGTATGCCAACGCCTGCTCCCGCTCCGCAAAACCACGGTTTGCCAGCACTCTGCATACGGTCTCTCCAAGTCCAAGTTCCCGCGAAAGCGCCAGAATATCGGCTTTTTTATTTTTCAGTATCCATTCTGTCATGTTGTTCCTCATCTGTTTTACTTATTGCCGTTTCTTTCCCGGCCGCCTTTTTTAATACCACCTTTTTTATACACTTTCTAACGATAAGCACCGCTGCGGCAAGAATCGCACCCCAAATAAGCAGATACAAAAAGTTGGTCACAAGCCATACCAGGAAATTTGCCGCGCCTTCCTGCACGTTATAACAGGTGTTGATAAACCCTTCTTTCATTCTGGCGAACAAAGACGGGTCCTGCTCTACAGGCGTTGTCCGCTTTACCTCCGAAATACTTAAATTTACCGTAGAATAACTTACCTGATTGTCATAAACCCTCAGTCTTGTCGCATAAGATTCAATTTCATAGCGCAGTTCGGTTAAGTGCTTCTCTAAAGTAAGAATCGTTTCTATGTTTTCCGCTTTTTCCAAAAGTTCCAAAAAACGTTCCTGCTCTATCTGCAGCGCTTTCAGACGGGTTTCGGTATCCGCGTACTGTAACGTTACATTCTCGGCATTCTCCGTTTTGTAAACAACCGCCGCGTTCTCTCCTACGCCGGAAACAAAATAATCCAAACTGCTCTGCGGTACTCTGACCGTAAGTTCCGCGGAACGGTATCCGCTGTAATCCGCGTTGCCTCCGTAAATCTGGGAATACTGAATATAGCCTCCGACTTCCGAAATCTTTCCGTCTAAATAAGAAAGAAGTGTTTCAAACTCTTTTGTCTGAACCCGCATTGTTACGGTGCGTATCAGCTTTTCCTCCGCCGTATTATATAGTACGGTTCCTGCTTCCTGTGAAGAAGGTTTCTCCTCAATGTCCGAACCGAAAGAATACCACTCGTCTTTTCCTCCCGAAGATGCGGCATTGGTAAACTGCGCCTCAGGCGCCCTATCCATCGTGTTCATCGACTCGCTTTTCGAACCGCATCCGCCAAGGAGCAAAACCCCAATCATTCCGCAGACCAGCCAAACTTTCTTTTTCATAGAATCTCCTTTCTATGCGCCTTTCCTTTCGCATTTGAAACTTTCCGCGTTCAAAGGAAGTCCTTTCCCGGCACCCCTTCCTTCTACTTGTTAGACGAGATTCAAAAAATAAAGGTTCCTCTTTTATTAATAGTCTTTATCACGCAAAAGAGCGTCTTTTGTATAGAACATTCCGGCATTCCATAAAAGCCACTCCCCATAGCCCGCGGAATATACCGCCGATATCTGGGCTCTGACTTCCTGCGGACCGTACTCTATATACCGCCCCGTTCCGAGATAACTGGCCGTAAAATCCTGCAGCCACGGACGCACTTTTGCACAATGCTCCCCTTTTGCAATCACGGAAAGTTTCTTCACGGAAGCGTTCATCTCCATTAACATAAGCTGAAACGGCTTTTTATCCGGATAGGAAAGTCCTCCGTATCCGAAATTATAGTGGGACGGATACGCCATCGGACAGATATAATCCAGATACCTGCTCAACCCCACATAGCTCTGGCCGATACGCTCCCCGTCAGCGGTACTGTTAATAATTGTCGCAAACACATCACCGCTCACAAAAGCCCCCATCGGTTTTAATTCCTGACACGCGTATTTGACAAACTCCGTAATCGCGTCCATCCGTGTCATACCCTCCGGAATATCTCCGAAATCCGCCGAAGCAAGCGCAGAGGAACTGGACGTACGCAAGTAGTCAAAATTGATTTCGTCAAACCCTGCGGCTACCGCTTCTTTTGCGATTCCCACTAAATAGTCCCACGCTTCTTGACTGTACGGATTAATCCACCGCTCTCCGTCCGCATCCACAAAGACCGTGCCGTTTTGATTTTTCACCGCCATCTCCGGCCGCTTTTGGGTTACGACCTGATCCTTAAACGCAACGATACGGGCAATGCAGTAAATATTATGTGCTTTCAGCTTTGCCACAAACTCCGGCAAATCGGAAATATAAACCACCTCAGCGCGGATTTCATTTACAAGCGGATTTTCGGAATCAAACAGAATATTTCCGGTATCGTCTTTGATGTCGATTACCATCGCATTCAATTCCGTCGCATCAACCAACTCAATCAGCTCGTCAAGCGTCGAATAATTTCCTCTGCCAAGAGACGCCGTATTGACATAAATCCCCCGTGCGTTTGTCCACACACGCGTATCGACAAAATCCGACATAAAACCGTCCGGATACCGTTCTCCTTCCTGCTGTAACGGGGGTGCGGTAACCTCCGGTGTCAGAGTGGCCTCAGGTGCCTTCGTCACCGTCGGCGTCGTCTCTGCCATGCCCTCTTTTTTTTCCTTCTTGCTCAGGTTATAGTCCGCAAGCATATAAGTTCCTACTCCGATTGCAACAGAAAGCAAAAGCACAAGAAGAACGCCCGGCAGGCGGCTGTTTTTCTTTTCTCTGTACAGCCTGCCAAAATCCGGACCGCTCCTTCTTTGCTTTCTCCTTCTTTGAGTATGGCCCGCATAACTCCGTCTGCTTCTCATCAAACCAATCCCATCTTTTCTAATATCTTTTGAAAAGCCTCCACATCAATCGGTTTTGCGGCATAACCCTCACAGCCGTAATTAAACGCTTCATGCACCTGCTCTGCGTCGTTAATCGCGGTCGTCATAATAACCTTTGCGCAGCGCTCCTCCGGCAGTCCGATTTCCTTTTCCATTCCGCGAATTAACTGTAACGCCTTTATGCCGTCCAGCTGCGGCATCATAATGTCCAGACATACCAGATCATAATACTCTTCGTCTTCCAGTGCGTAGCGGTACGCCTTTACCGCTTCCATGCCGTCAACGGTAATATCAACCTCACCGTATTTCTGCAGAAAACGGGAAATGCTCTTTCTGCTCGCGTAATCATCTTCTGCTATCAAAATTCTCAAGTTTCACAAGCTCCTCTCCGGTCATATATTTTACTGCATAATTAAATCTTGCTACAAAGCGTACTCCGCATCCTTCTTTGCTTTCCGCCGTTAAACTACCTCCGAGTTCCTCAAAACACTGCCTTGCCGCATCCATGCCCACTCCTCTGCCCGAATAGTTTCCTTCCGGATCTCCGGTAGAAAAACCCGGTGTGAATATAATTTCACCGATCTGCTGTTCACTGACATGCTCTCCCTCTCTTATTATGCCGAGGGCTGCGGCCTTTTTTGATATTGACTCTATTTGAAACCCTTTACCGTCATCCTCCACCTCAATGATAACGCCGGAACGATCCTCTGTCATACTGTAATTTACCGTAATATGTCCCGTCGGCTCTTTTCCCGCCGCAATACGTTCCTTTGGCGTCTCGATTCCGTGGCTTGCACAGTTACGCAGAAGATGAAGCATTGCGCCGGAGATCTTCCCGAGGCGGTTCCGTTCTACCAAAATGTCTCCGCCGGTAATCGTCAGTTCGATTTCCTTACCCAGCGAATCACTCATCTCCTCAATTACACGCCGCATCTTTACCGTAAGGTGTCCGAGCTGCTCCATACTTGTCGATTCCAGCCATGTCCGCAGTTCCTCTAAAACATTTCTGAACTCCGTCACTTCCGTCGGAATCAGTTCCAACGAATGCCGGTAATGTGTCAACAGCCTTGCTTCCGCTTCATTTCCGCGGCGCACAATATTTTGAAGTCCCGCCAGTTCTTCTTCGGAAAGCGAAATGGAGCGTCTTCTTACCGCAACCCCTTCCTCGGGCTGCACCGCCTCCTGTTTCCACTCGGTTTGCTCCACTTTTTTTCCGGACGCGTCGGGCGCTATATAAAAGTGCTGCTTTCCTTTGTCGGAAACTTCTACCTTTTCCTGCTGTTCTCCGGCACTTATCTCTGCCAGATAACTAAGAATTTTCTGTTCCGTTTCCTTTCCGTCCCCGTCCGGCATCTTTCCGTTTTCCAACTTCTTTAATTCCGACTCCACATAGTCAAACAGACCTTGGAACTGTACCGTAAATGCCTTATAAGGAACATCTGTTTTTTTGCTTCGGTAGTAAGCCAAGAGCCGCTCAAACGCTCTTATCGGAACGGCGATTCCTTCATATAACATCATGGTCGCGTCGCCTTTTATCGTATGCGTAATACGGAACAACTCATTTAACGCCTCCGGCGTATAACTTCCGCATTTTCGCGCGGCTTCTTCCACCGCCGTATAGTCCTGCAGCAGACCGCTGCATTCCTCTAAGAACAGCTCCGTCATTGAATCATAATTTGCCATTCTTTTCCCTTCCGGCAGTCTATCGTTTCAACTGCCTTTGTATTTTTTCTACAATTTCAACAATATCCGGGTCAAACATCTTACCACTTTCCGCTAAAATAATCCGCATACTCTCCTCATGGGAATACGCCGGTTTATAGCAGCGCTCACTCACCAAAGAATCATAGACGTCCACAAGCGCCATAATTCTTGCCGCAAGCGGTATTTCCGTACCTTTCAATCCCTTAGGGTAGCCGGTTCCGTCCCATCTTTCGTGATGATAATAGGCAATATCCACTGCCATCGCCATCATCTGGTTTTCGCTGTTTAAATCGGCAATCTCCTGTAAAGTCTTTGCGCCGATTTCCGCGTGCGTCTCAATAATGGCACGTTCTTCGGGGGTCAGGCTTCCCGGCTTTAACAAAATCCGGTCGCTGATGGCAATTTTCCCGATATCATGCAGAGGCGCCGCCATTTCAATCATATCCACAAACTCATTATCAATCTGCTTTTCGAACTTAGGAGACAACTGTAAACTCATCGCGATAATCCGGCAGTTCTGTCCGATATTTTTAAGATGCCGTCCTGCGCCGTCATCTCGTGCCTCCGACAGCTTCGCGAGCGCGTATACAATCGTTTTATGCTGTTCGGTAATCTTATTCATCTGATCCTGAATCAGCTTATACAGGCGCTTGTTATAAATTTCCAGTTCCTGCTGCATACGGTAGTTTTTCAGATGATTGTTAATCCTCATCATAACTTCTTCCTGCTCGAAAGGTTTCATAATGAAATCTACCGCACCCAGATGGAATCCTCGTATTTTATCCTGTGTCGAAGCAAGGCCGGTAATAAAAATAACCGGAATTGCCCTTGTCCTCACATCTTTTTTCAGCATGGCGCAATATTCAAATCCATCCATGTCGGGCATTGTAACATCCAGCAAAATCAAATGAGGCAGCAGCGTGTCAATTGCTTTCATTGCCTGCTCCACACTCGTAACCGGTCTGGCAAGAAATCCCGCCTTACGAACCATTTCCGTAAGCGCTACCAGATTTGCCCTGACATCGTCCACAATCAATATGTTCGCATCCTGTCCCGAAACCTCTCCCATACTCATTCGATTTGCACCTCCACTAAATCACGCACTTCTTTCAAAAGCAGCGCAGTCTTCTCCGCATCTTCCCGTCGTACCATCATTTCCAGACGAAAAGCTTTCTTTGCCAGTTCTTCCTTTTCTTCCGGTATCCTCTGTTTAATGATTCCCGCAAAATTTTCTGCTTTCCCCCAAGTGCCAAGTTCTGTGCAAAGTTCCAGTTTTTCTATCGCATCCAGAATTTCTTTTTTATTGTCTTCCTGTTCTTCCGTAAACGCCCGGACACTTTCCTCAAACTTAGGAGGTTCTATCGGCTTCCATACAAAATTTCCGGAGCCTACCGCCTCTAACCATACAGTAAAAGAAAACGTGCTTCCTTTTCCTTTTTCACTGTTTACCTGAATCGAGCCGCCCATCATCTCTACCAGTTCCTTACAAATGGCAAGTCCCAGTCCTGTACCGCCAAAGCGTCTGGTAATCGAACCGTCTACCTGTGAAAACCTCTGGAACAGCTTATCGCTTTCTTCCGGTGAAATCCCGATTCCGGTATCGGATATCATAAACAAAAGCTCTGTTTCTTTTCCTTCGCACTGCGTAACCGCCGCTTCAAAGACAATATGCCCCACCGTCGTAAACTTACATGCATTGGAAAGAAGATTGTTAATCACCTGCCCGAGACGAAGTTCATCTCCGATTACCCTTTCCGGAATATCCTGTGCAAGACGGACTACCAGCCTCAGCCCCTTTTCCCCGACGCGCATCGAATGAACCGCGAGCGTTTCTTTCAGGAAAGAATGCAGATTAAACTCCCGCTTCTCCAAAACGAGCTTTCCTGACTCCAGCTTGGCAAAATCCAGCAGGTCATTAATAATTTTTGTCATATTACTGCTGCTCCGCTTAATAATGTTCACGGTTTCCACCTGAGCGGGCATAAGCGGCGTGTCCAAAAGATTTTCCACAAGCCCGTTAATGCCGTTTAACGGAGTACGCAGCTCGTGCGTCACATTGGCAAGAAATTCGCTTTTTACTTTTGCGGCTTCTTCCAGCTCTTTCATTGCTCTTCTGCCGGAAGACAAAGCTTCCGAAAGCTTGCTGTTGTTCCATAGACAGCAGGCAAATACTTTCTCATTATCTTCTTCCCATGAAGCAAGCCGGCACGATACCGGAAAACAGGTTTCATTTTTACGGTACAAAATAGTTTCCGCTTCTTCGCCGTCTTCCTTAGTATATACTATTCTGCCTTCCCCGTCACGTTCAAATATAAGCGGCAGAAGCTTACAGATATCCGTTCCGATCAATTCCTCAAAATACCCTGTTTCCTGTACTGCTGCCTTATTTGTTTCCGTTATGTATCCGTCTTTATTACAAATTATCATATATTCCCGACAGAAATCAAACAAATATTGATATCGATTCAAGCAAACATCACCTTTCCTTTTCGGAACAACCCACTCCTACACTTTCTATCTTATTGTAATTCTATATTCTTGTCAATCCTTTTTTGAATACAGAACAAAGAGTTCTGCTTTACGCCCGTGTGCATCCTGCCCGGAGGGCCTTTTGTATCATAGGATACAAAAAAACATCCGCCCGGCCGCAGCAGCCAAAACAGATGTTTTTCCTTATTCTTTTAACCCTTACAGGCTATGCGTTCATGCCGCAGCACTTTTTGTACTTCTTTCCGGAACCGCACGGACACGGGTCGTTTCGTCCGATTTTCTTTTCCTTACGAATCGTACCGGACTTTTTCGACTCTAAATAAAGCTCTTTTCTGCGCTTCTCCGTCAGAAGGCTGTCCCACTGCGGCAGGTTATACAGCCATTCGGCGCCTGCGCCTACCATGTTATAATAGAGCTTTTCGTTATCAAAACCCAACTGAACCTGCGTCTCCTCCGTCATCTCTTCAATCGGATTCGGAGTAACAAGACTTTCATTAATACCGTCCAAAAAACCGGTCATTATCTGAATCGTCGTATCATACTTTGCGGCAAGTTCCGCCAAAGTACCGCTTTCTACCATCTCCGGATTCGAAAGCAGCTGTTCGTAAATTCCTTTTTCAATTACAAAATAATTATCCCAAAACGCCTTTCCCTCTTTTGAATTAATGTCAAGTGAGTATGCGCTTTCGCGCCATTCCTGTAATAAACTCATAATCTCGTCCCTTTCAAAAAAAATAAATTCTTTTGTATAAACCATAAAATACCGGTCATACTATTCTCAGGTACATCATTCCGATTAAAAAAAGCGGAATCCTGTACGGTCCGGTAAAAAGGAGCCGGAGCGTTTCTTTTCTGATTCCCCCTCGGAAAAGAACGTCTACAAAAGAAAGCAAAAAACTTATCCTCCCCTTTTATATCGAGCAAAGACTGTTATTCACGGAATAACGGTCTTTGTTTATTTTACCCGTATACGTCGAATTTGTCAAGTCCGCCGTTGCTCGAGTTTCCGCATTTTTTTGTCGTTTTAAAAAGTTCCGTAGATTGCACGATATCTTATTTTTGCATTTGTCCGAAGGAGCGCGTTTTTAACGGCTCTTAGAGGAAGTCCGGTGCAGCGTTGCGCATGCAAAAATAAAATATTGTACAATCTACGGAATATAAAAAGTATACAAAATGCGGAAACTCAAGCGCCGTGACAATCCCTATTTTAAGAATCCGTTTACAATCTGCGCCTCCGCTTCTGCTTCCGTAAGTCCTAAGGTCATCAGTTTAATAATCTGCTCTCCCGCAATTTTTCCGATGGCAGCCTCGTGAATAAGGCTTGCCTCAAGGTGGTTTGCCGTAATCTCCGGTATCGCGCTCACACTTGCGGAATCCATAATAATCGCATCGCATTCGGTATGTCCCGCGCAGGCGTTATTTCCGTTAATTTTTGATAAAAACACCTGATGGGAAGAATCCTTGGCAACGGAACGCGATATCACATTCGCGGAAGAACCCGCGCCGTTTAAGTCAACCGTAAACTCGGTCTGCGCCGTCTGACTTCCGTGAGTCATAAGCTTTTCCCTGATTACAAGAGTCGCCTTCTCGCCAAGCACCGCCTTGGTGACGCGCTTTGTGGAATCCACTCCTTTAATCTGTACGGTATCCATCTCCATGTAGGCACCTTCCTCAAGAGTCGCTTCCGTGGTCGGATTCATCACACGCTCCCCCGTACCTTCGCCGCTGCCGTAATGCTTTTCCACATATTTAATTTTCGCGTTCTTTTTTAAAAAGAAACGATGGATTCCGGAATGTTCCGAATCTGCGTCGCCGCCGTTGTGAATGCCGCAGCCCGCGACAATCGTCACGTCGCAGTCCTCGCCGATATAAAAATCATTGTACACACATTCTTTTAATCCGGACTGGCTCAACAATACCGGAATGTGTACGCTTTCGTTCTTTGTTCCGGGCCGGATGATAATGTCTATTCCGGATACATCCGTCTTTGGCACAATATCAATATTGGCGGTCGTATTCCTGCCGCCCAGTTCTCCGTTAATTCTCAGATTATAAGCACCCGCGGGTACTTCGTGAAGTCCCGCAACCTGTTCTAACAAAGTTTTTTGTATCTCATCCATCGTCAACCCTCCTGTCTTTTCTTATTTCTGCTTCGGACACGTTCCGGTTGTATTTAAAAGTTCCGGAAGAATTTCTTCCTTGGTGCCGACGCGGCTTAATTCGCCGCCCGCAATCACCACAATTTTATCCGCGATATTTAAAATCCGCTCCTGATGGGAAATAATCAGAATCGAACCCTGTATTTTATCATACATTTCCTCAAATACATGAATCAGGTTTTGGAAACTCCACAAATCAATTCCCGCTTCCGGTTCGTCAAAAACGGAAAGCTTCGTTCCTCTTGCCATAACCGTAGCAATTTCAATCCGTTTTAACTCACCGCCGGATAAACTCGCGTTCACTTCACGGTTTACATAATCTCTGGCACAGAGCCCGACCTCGGAAAGATATGTGCAGACTTCCGCCGTACTTAACTTTCTCCCCGCCGCAAGCGCAATTAAGTCCTTTACGGTAATCCCTTTAAAACGCACCGGCTGCTGGAACGCAAAACTGATGCCGCTTTTTGCGCGCTCGGTAACAGACATTCCCGTAATATCCTCGCCGTCCAGAAAAATCTGTCCTTCGGTCGGCACGAGGATTCCCGCCAGTACTTTCGCCAACGTCGATTTCCCTCCGCCGTTCGGTCCGGTAACCGCCACAAAACGCTCATTTATTGTCAGATTGATATTCTTTAAAATTTCTTTTTCCCCGCTGTCCTGCTCCACGCGGTAAGAAACATTTTTTAATTCAAGCATAGCAAAGCATCCTCTCTCTTTTTTGTTCCGCAACGAATCTCTTTTTCCATACTCTTTATAGTATATCCGCAGAATTTCGTTTTGTAAAGAGGTTCCTCGCCTGAATTTTCGCATTTTTTCAGCCGGTTAGCCGCGAGGACGCCCCCGAGCGGCTTAACGGTTCTTAGAGGAAGTCCGGCGCAGCGTTGCGTATGCAAAAATAAGACAGCGTGCAATCTACGGAATATAAAAAAA